>JAYTVL010000630.1:0-10662 GCA_043744075.1 Pirellula sp.
GTTTCTTCGGGCGACGGTTGAGTTGAATGCCATTCGAGAAATAACAGAGGAAAAGCGGATGTACGATGCAAGAGAGAAAGCCAGTTTGGATATTCAATCCAATTTGATAGACGCGAAGCAAGAAGGACGCCAAGAAGGTATTGAAATAGGCGAGCAACGCGGTATTGAGATAGGCGAGCAGCGCGGTATTGAGATAGGCGAGCAGCGCGGTATTGAGATAGGCGAGCAGCGCGGCAAGCTCAAAGGAAGTGTTCAGATCTATGAGGGGTTACTTGGAGCTTCGGTATCGTCTGACGATGTCCTCGGCAAGAAATCCGAAGAAGAATTGGTGTTGATGGTGACGCAATTGCAAAAGCGTCTTCGCGACCGCACGCTGTAGACCCATTTGCAGCTTGCAACCGTTGTGGAGCGACAAGAAGGGTTTTCGGCCCAGTTGCCTTTTGAAAAAACCGAAGACTATCAAGCGTTTGAGCGAGTACTGCTTGAAACGTGGGAACGCGCGCGACGCCGAATAAGAACCCGCGTTTTGTCAAGGCGAAGTGGCTGGTTGCACGCTGCCTCGTTCGAGCCAGCGGCGCTTGACCGATAGTACGCGGTGACTTCTCAAAAACCAATTCAATTCGTCGTTGTCTCGAACCGGAATGGTGATGAAATGAAACGGCAAGCTTCCGTGCTCCAAAATCAAAAATCAAAAATCAAAAACTGTGTGCGAGCGGGGGCAAAGCCACTGCACCCCCGCTGGATTCAGAACGATTGAGGACAATCGTTCCACTCTCCGCTGCGCCTTCCGCTACGGCTCCTCCGGTCGCGGGCAACCGCCACACTCCCTTCGGGCCGACGCTTCAGGTTCCGCTAGCCTGCTTGAGCAGGCGCTCTCGATCTTGACGCAGGTCACTGGGCAGAACCTTGATCGCCACATTGCGGCCCAGCCGATCGTCGTCGGCCAGCCACAACTCGCCTTAAGCTCCTTTCCCATGCTCACGGATCAACACAAACTGCCCCAAACGCTGCTGAGAACACAAGTTTTCGATCCCTTCCGAGCTACGCTCGCGATTCAACCCAACGCCACTAGACCTGTTCCAGTCGAATTCGCTGGAAAGTGGGGCGCCTGGACTTTAGATCATACACGGATTGTAGTCAACAGTGCGATTCACTTCTTGAAATCGATAAGTCTTCCCATCCCATGGTGTTGAACTTTCCGAGGTCTAGTGCGAGAATATTCATGGTCAATTGGTCCTTGGGTTTGGGGTGCTGCGCCGAGTTTTGCAAAGGTTGCCCATATGCGATTTGCTCTTGCGATTGTTTTATTCTTTAGTTGCCTATTTTCATCTTGTTTTGCAGATGAAATAAAGCCACCAAACATCCTTTTTATCATTGCCGACGATGCGTCTACTCACTTTGGACAGGCGTATGGTTGTGATTGGGTCAAGACGCCCAACATTGACCGACTGGCAAAGCAAGGACTTGTGTTTGAAAATGTTTATACTCCTACTTCGAAATGCGCTCCATCGCGCGCCGCAATTCTTACGGGGCGCTATCCATGGCAACTAGAGGATGCGGCAAATCATCAACCCTATTTCCCGCCTAAATTCATGGCATTTAGCGAAGCACTTGCAAAAACGGGCGTTCAGTGTGGCGGGGCTGGAAAACGGTGGGGGCCCGGCGATGCCAAGACTGTCGATGGTGCAAATCGAGACTTTGCCATGGGCTCCAAGGGACAATCGAATTCACCTGGCGAGGGACTCAAGAATTTCCTAAAGAATCGTCCCATCGGCAAGCCGTTCTTTTATTGGTTCGGCAGCTCCAATCCGCATCGGCCCTATAAACGCGATGCGGGTATTGAAGCGGGCAAAAAACCCTCAGATGTTGATCGCGTTCCCGCCTATTGGCCGGACAATGAACTTGTGCGGCGCGACATGCTTGACTATGCTACGGAAGTAGAAGCCTACGACGAACAAGTTGGTTCACTGGTGGGCGCCCTTGAGGCGAGCGGCGAGGCAAGCAACACGCTCGTGATTGTCACCTCGGACCATGGCATGCCCTTTCCGAGAGTCAAAGGACACACCTTCGAAGACGCCCACCACGTACCCTTGGTCGCGAGCTGGCCGCAAGGAATCGTTAAGCCGGGCAGACGGGTGTCGGAGTTCGTAAGCTTTGTCGACCTTGCACCCACTTTTCTAAATCTGATGTCCATAGATGGCTCGGCACAGGGCATGTCGCCGATTACGGGAAGTCCTTTCACTGATCTTTTGCAGTCCGATCCAATTATTAGACGTCCCTTTGTCATTGTCGGACGCGAACGAAATGATGTGCTGGCCAGGCCGGGGTCGCCTTCAGGCCTTGGCTATCCTGTTAGAGCAATTCGCGAAGGCAGTTTTTTCTATGTGCAGAACTTTGCACCCGAACGTTGGCCATGTGGCGATGTCGATCTCGGACTCAAGGATACGGATGCAAGCCCGACTAAACAGTTTATTGAAAATGCTGGTGAAAGTACACCGTTTTGGCAACATGCATTTGGCAAGCGTCCGAATGAGATGCTTTTTGATCTGTCAAAAGATCGGGACTGTGTGTTGAACCTTGTAGATGACCCGATGTATCGAGCCAAAGCTCAACAACTTCGTGAGACTCTCTTCGCTGAACTCAAACGCCAAGAAGATCCACGTGTGCTTGGGAAAGGCGATGTCTTTGAACAATACGATTCGCCACGATCGAAAGCCGTTCAAACAAAAGAGGTTCCCTCTGAGGCCCAGCCCCAAAAAAAGGCTAAGGCAAAACGCGATAAAGCCGAGAGCAAGATTGAGTAACGCGTTTGGCCCCAAACGTAGCATAGGCATCTTGCCTGTGGGGATTTCCCTTCAAAACTCAGGCTGGAAGCCTAAGCTACGTTGAAGCACTTAGCAGTGCCGAGCCCATCGTCACGCCGGGCGCTGGCAGGGTGCTGTTTCCCTGCAGGTACATGTCGATCGCCCGGGCCACGCCACGCCCTTCGTTGATGGCCCATACTACGAGAGATTGTCCGCGGCGACAGTCACCTGCGGCGAACACTCCAGGGATATTCGTCTCGAATTTGCCATGCTCCGCTTTGTAGTTGCTGCGCGAATCTAATTCTACGCCAAGCATCGCGGCCACGGAACTCTCCGGTCCGAGAAAGCCCATCGCTAGCAACACAAGATCCGCGCCGATCACTTCTTCGCTACCGGCCACCTCTTCCATGTTAAACCGGCCATCTTTTTTGATCCACCGAACTCGAACCGTTTTGATCCCAGTTACATTCCCCTTGCCGTCGTCGACAAACTCCTTGCTCAAGATGCAAAATTCTCGAGGGTCGTTGCCGAATTTCTCTTCCGCTTCTTCATGACCGTAATCAACCCGAAACGTCTTAGGCCACTGCGGCCATGGATTGTCAGCAGCTCTATCCTCGGGCGGCTTATCCAATAACTCAAAGTTGACCAACTGCGTGCAACCGTGCCGCAAACTGGTGCCGATGCAATCGCATCCGGTATCTCCACCACCAATCACGACGACACGCTTTCCCTTTGCAGAAATGAATTTGCCATCCGCATGTTTGCTGTCTAGCAAACTCGCTGTGTTCGCAGACAAGAATTCCATTGCAAAATGGACCCCCTTTAGCTGCCGCCCAGGAATGGGTAGATCACGAGGCTTTGTCGCTCCCGTTGAAAGTAAGACCGCGTGGTTTTCCGCCAACAACTGCTTTGGATCCACATTCTGTCCGACGTTGGCCTTTGTAACGAACTTTACCCCTTCTGCGGCCATCAGATCCAACCTGCGTTGCACGACACCTTTGTCCAGCTTCATGTTCGGAATGCCGTAGGTCAACAAACCTCCGATGCGATCATCGCGTTCGTATACCGTAACCGAATGGCCAGCTTTGTTGAGTTGGTCGGCAGCCGCCAAACCCGCCGGTCCACTACCAATGATCGCAACGCTCTTGCCAGTTCGAGACAGCGGAGGATTGGCGGTAACCCATCCCTCTTCAAAAGCCCTGTCGATAATTGCGTTCTCGATGTTTTTGATGGTTACCGGAGGATTTGTGATCCCAAGTACGCACGCACCTTCACATGGAGCTGGGCAAACTCGACCTGTGAACTCTGGGAAATTGTTGGTTTTGTGCAGTCGATCTACCGCCTCACGCCAGCGGCCATGATAGACCAAATCGTTCCATTCTGGAATCAAGTTATCGATTGGACATCCGGTCGCGGACTGACAAAACGGGACTCCACAATCCATGCACCGGGCACCCTGCTTTCGCAACTGTTCTTCCTCAGGCTCCGTATAGATTTCATTGAAATCGTTAAGGCGAACAATGGGCAGTCGCCACTCCACTTTCTTGCGCTCGAATTCTTTGAAACCTGTTGGCTTTCCCATTTTTTTGTCAGTTGTCAGTTGTCAGTGGTCAGTGGTCAGTTGTCGGTTGTCAGTTGTCGGTTGTCTATTGTGAAGTGTGGTGTAATTTGCAATCTGAGATTCGTGATCTGAGATCCAAAAACTAACCACTGACAACTGACAACTGACCACTGACAACTGACAGATTTTGTTCTTGCTTCATCTCCATCAAGACGCGCTTGTAATCGGTCGGCATGACTTTGACAAATTGGCTAATGCTGTTTGGCCAGTCGGCTAACAAATCCTTTGCAACTGAGGACTTCGTAAAGTCTGCATGCTTGGAAACCAGGGCAAGTAGCTCTGCAACGTCTTCTTCGTCTTCGACGCTTTCCAACTCAACGGTTCCGAGATTGCAAAGAATACGAAAGGACTCTACGTCTGCCAAAACATAGGCGACGCCGCCGCTCATTCCTGCTGCAAAGTTTCTTCCAGTAGGACCCAAGATGACAACACAGCCACCAGTCATGTACTCGCAACCATGATCGCCAACCCCCTCGATGACTGCCGAACAACCGGAATTGCGAACGGCGAATCGTTCGGCGGCTCGGCCTCGAACGTACATTTCGCCAGTGGTTGCACCGTACATGCAAACGTTTCCAACGATGATGTTGTCTTCCGGCCGGAACGTCGACCGCTTGTCCGGATAGACTGTAATTCGCCCGCCCGATAGTCCCTTGCCAACATAGTCGTTTGCGTCGCCCTCTAGCTCAAGCGCCACACCATGTGCCAGGAACGCACCGAAACTTTGACCTGCTGATCCTGCGAACTTAATATGAACCGTATCCGTTGGCAGGCCCGCTTGGCCGTAGCGTTTAGCAATTTCGTAACTAAGAATGGTGCCCACAGTTCTGTTGGTATTGATGATCGGCAACTCGAACTTGACCGGCTTACCAGTTTCCAAAGTCGATTGACATCGCGGCAGAATTTCCGTCATGTCCAACGATTTTTCAAGACCGTGATCCTGTTTCTGAAGGCATCTCACACCAACGTCTGGACTGGTCTTTTTCGCGGGCTTTAGTATTGGCGATAGGTCCAATCCATCGGCTTTCCAATGCGAGATAGCAGAATCAACAATCAAGCAATCGGTACGGCCGATCATGTCGTCGATTTTGCAAAAGCCTAGTTCTGCCATGATTTGGCGTGCGTCCTCAGCAACCATGAACAAGTAGTTGACAACGTGCTCCGGTTTGCCCGCAAACTTTGCTCGTAATTCGGGGTCTTGAGTAGCAATGCCAACTGGACAGGTGTTCAGATGGCATTTTCGCATCATGATGCATCCCAAGGTAATCAGCGGAGCGGTGGCGAATCCAAATTCTTCTGCACCTAGCAAAGCTGCCATCACGACGTCGCGACCCGTCTTAAGTCCGCCGTCTGTCTGCAACGTGACCCGGCTACGCAGATTATTAAGGACCAGTGTTTGATGCGTTTCAGCAATCCCAAGCTCCCACGGCAAGCCAGCATGTTTGATGCTGGTAAGTGGCGAAGCACCGGTTCCTCCTGTATCGCCGCTAATCAAGATGTGATCGGCGTGCGCCTTTGCGACTCCCGAAGCCACAACCCCGACTCCTACTTCGCTCACAAGTTTGACGCTGACACGAGCGCTCGGATTGCTGTTTTTCAAATCGTGGATAAGCTGCGCTAGATCTTCGATCGAATAAATATCGTGATGTGGTGGCGGGCTGATCAGGCCGACGCCAGGCGTGCTATATCGAATCTTTGCAATGTACTTGTCGACTTTCTTGCCCGGTAACTCGCCACCCTCGCCTGGCTTGGCGCCCTGCGATATTTTGATCTGCAGTTCGTCTGCATTCGCCAAATACTCGATAGTTACACCGAATCGGCCAGATGCAACCTGCTTGATAGCTGATCTTTTGCTGTCACCATTGCTCATAGGCTTGAAACGAACCGGATCTTCACCACCTTCGCCGGTATTGCTCTTTCCTCCGAGTCGATTCATTGCAACCGCGATGGTTTCATGCGCTTCGGCGCTAATCGATCCTAGACTCATCGCACCAGTGCAGAATCGTTTTACGATTTCTTTGGCGGGTTCAACTTCATCAATACTGATTGCTGGCCCAGCTGAACCTGGTTTGAACTCAAGGAGTCCACGAAGGGCGTAACGCATTTTTGCGTCTTTGTTGATGTGGTCAGCAAAACGTTTGTACGCATTCTTGTCGCCTGCCCTCGCCGCAACTTGGATGTCAGCGATCGCGGCAGGGTCCCAACCGTGACGTTCGCCTTGGGCTCGCCAATGGAATTCCCCCATGTTCGCTAACATGGGCAATGCGTTTTGCTTGTTGATCGGGTAACCGAGTGCATGCCTACGAAAAATCTCCTCGGCCAATATATCGAAACTGCAACCTTGGATTCGGCTATTGGTTCCCGCAAAACAGCGCGCTATCACCTCATCTTTCAAACCAAGCGCTTCAAAAATCTGAGCCCCTTTGTAACTGGCCAAGGTGCTAATCCCCATTTTGGCCATGACTTTCATCATGCCTTTGGCGACCGCTTTACGGTATCCCGCGACAACCTTGTTGTCGTCCATGCCCTCAAGCAGACCGTCGCGACTAGCTTGCCACAAAGACTCAAATGCCAAGTACGGATTGATTGCGTCGGCACCGTATCCGATGAGCAAGCAATGATGATGTACCTCGCGAGCTTCGCCCGTCTCTAATACGATTCCGATCTGAGTGCGTTTTGCTGCTCGCACCAAGTGATGGTGTACTGCTCCGCAAGCAAGCAGGCTGCTTGTTGCAACGCGGTCATGACCTATATTGCGATCGGACAAAACGATCATCGTGTACTTTTCATCCAGAGCTTGTTCGGCTTCAGCGCAAATCCGATCCAATGTGGCCGCAACACCGGGCTTGCCCAGACTGCGATCAAATGTGATATCAATTGTCTTAGTTTTCCAGCCTCGATTTGTCATGTGTTGAATCGCGGCCAATTCCTCGTTAGTGAGAATTGGGTGCGGAATCATCAGGCGATGGCAATGGGCTGGTGTTGCGTCGAGTAAGTTCTGCTCTGGGCCAACATAACACTCCAGCGACATGATCACTTCCTCTCGAATGGAGTCGATAGCTGGATTGGTAACTTGAGCAAACAATTGTTTGAAGTAGTCATAGATCAAACGAGGTTGGTCGCTCAAGCAAGCTAGCGCGGAATCATTGCCCATCGACCCAATTGGGTCAATTTGGGTTTGAATCATCGGTAATAGCATGAAATTCATCGTTTCAAGCGTGTATCCAAAGGCCTGCATGCGGGGTAGCAATGTGTCAGGATAGAAACCATGCGACTCCTTGTCGGTTGACAATTGGTCCAACGTAATTCGCTCTGCCTTGAGCCATTCTTGGTAAGGTCGAATCGCGGCAAAAGTTTCCTTTAGTTCTTCATCTGGAATCAGTCGGCCCTCTTCAAAGTCGATGAGAAACATGCGCCCCGGCTGAAGCCGGCCTTTGGCCTTGACGATTGCCGGATCGACTGGCAGCACGCCTACTTCGCTTGCCATAATCACCCGGTCGTCTGTGGTCAAATAGTATCGGCTGGGTCGCAAGCCATTTCGGTCAAGTGTTGCGCCGATAAAGTGCCCATCGGTGAATACAATCGACGCAGGGCCATCCCACGGTTCCATCATGCAGCTAAAGAATTCGTAGAAAGCCCGTTTGCCTGGCGACATGGTTTCATGCTTTTGCCAGGCTTCAGGCACCATCATCATGACGGCTTCCTGGAGCGTGCGGCCATTGAGAAGCAAAAATTCCAAGACATTGTCAAATGTTCCCGAATCGCTGCAGTACGGCTCCACAATTGGGAATAGTTTCTCTAGATCATCACCAAATACAGCGCTCTGAGCCATTCCTTGTCTAGCCCGCATCCAATTGATGTTGCCTCGCACGGTATTGATTTCGCCATTATGGCTCATAAACCGCAAAGGCTGAGCCCGATCCCAACTTGGAAATGTATTGGTTGAGAATCGAGAGTGTACCATTGCCAGATGCGTCTCGAAGTCTGGATCGATCAAGTCAGAAAAATAAGGAACCACTTGAGCGGGCGTGAGCATTCCCTTGTAGATGAAGGTCGTCGTCGAAAGGCTACAAACGTAGAACAAGGTCGCTTGCTTTAGGTTTGGGTCGGTCCGCAATGCATGACTGGCTTGCTTTCGAATCAAGTAAAGTTGACGATCAAACTCTTGGTTGCTTAGTCCTTCCTTAGCAGCAACGAAGACTTGCTCTATTACCGGTTCGGCGCTCCTCGCGCTCGGTCCAATGTCGGCGGCGTCAGGTGCCTGCGGAACTGCACGCCACCCAACCAGCCTTTGACCTTCGCTTGCTATCAAACGATTAACTGTCTGCTTGCAATGGTCTCTCTCAGATGCATCCCTGGGCAAAAAAATGTTACCGACCGAATAGAGGCCAGCCTTGGGTAGGTCGACTCCGAATTCACTCAAGGCGATACGGCGAAGAAACTTGTCTGGCATACCGACGAGAATTCCAGCACCGTCACCAGTGTTTTTTTCACAACCGCAAGCACCACGATGATACATGCTCTTGAGGATTGTCTCAGCATCTCGAACGATCTGGTGGCTTGGCTTGCCCTTGACGTTGGCAACGAAACCCACTCCACACGAATCCTTCTCAAGTTCAGGATCGTACAATCCTTGCTTTTCGGGAAATCCAAATGGTGCATTCATGCTCTGTGTATCCTGTTTCTAGGTCGTCGTTCGATGTCGTTTGTGCAACGCTGGAATCGCTTTGCGATCAGGATGCAATTGAAGGATTTGGAACTACATGGCCATCGGTAGGAGCGGAATCGCTAACTGAAGATTCTGTGTTGACCGGTTTCGAGTCGGATGGCTTAACACTCTCTTGATCCCATACGCGATTCTTCATCACGATATCCATGAAGCTGCGAGCAGCTCGACTCAAAGTCACCTCGCGCCGTTGAATAATGCCCAAAGGTCGAGTCAGTTCAAGGCCATCACATTCAATCTTTTTCAGAGAACCCGATGCCAACTCACTTTGAACCGTCAACATCGGCAAAAATGCTACTCCGCTGTTTACAATAGCTGCATGCTTTACCGAATCGATGTTGTCGAGCTCGACAACGACACGCATTGTTACGTCCAGATTGCGAAGCTCTTTGTCGATTTCTTGTCGAATTCGCAAGTTGCTTGCAAAAGCCACAAGTCCGACTTGCGATAGGGCTTCTGGCGAAATACGCCCTAGCGTGGAAAGTCGGTGGCGAGGCGATGCGACCAAGATCATCGGTTCGTGTCTCCACAAAGTCGTCTGCAATGATGGGTGGTTTTGGTCGGGGTAGCTAACCATGCCAAAATCAACCGTCCCCTGCTCGACCATGCGATAAACCTCATGCGGGTGAGCCAGATGATACGCAAAGCTCGCCGAAGGATAGCTTTTCTGAAATTTCTCCTCGAGAACTGGCATATAACTGAGGCCAATCGAGTAGATAGATGCGACTACGACGTGACCAGTGACCTCCTCACCTGATGTGATTCCGCCAAGCCGTACTTCGTCCACCAAAGAATCAAATTGTCGCAAAACACCTGCCAATCCATCGTAAAACTTTTGTCCTTCCGCTGTCAAAACGAACGGTCTTTTCGTTCGATCGATCAGCTGAACCGACAAGAAATCTTCCAAATGTTGCACACTTTGGCTGGCAGCACTCTGAGTCATTCCATGTTCGCTGGCCGCCTGCGAAAAACTCCGCCGGCGAACGACATCGTAGAAAACCTTAAGTGAACGAATATGCACAGCTCCATGAGAACTGGCCGCTCTGTTATTGCTTTTGTTAATTCTGCGACTCCTCTATTAAATTTGTCGATTTCAAGGATACCGCGACTAGACGGGGGAGTCAAGAAGTAGATTTTGCGATTTTGCGACCCCGCCATGTATGACAGCGTTACGGGGAATTGCTCGCCAGATTGGGCTAAGTGTGCCTCATTTTTAATGTCCCCGAATAGCGCCCAGAATGGCCCGTGTGGAACTCCAATATCCAAAGGGATAATGACTAATCAAAGAATCGTCAAAATCGGAATATCCAATAGTTCGCCCTCTCGCAGAAAATAATTTCGCGAAATGCTCGCATTCAAGATCCTTCGATTTCAAATGAGGCCGGCATAGGGGCCGAACTAACTAACTGGTGAATTGTGACAGCTAAGATTTAGGGTTGGATAGTAGTGGACGAGGCGACGAGTCCCTGCGATTTGCGTCGCATACGGGACTCGTTGCCTCGTCCACTACC
>JAYTVL010000631.1:0-3125 GCA_043744075.1 Pirellula sp.
ACCATGAGCGTTCCGGGAAGGCCTCAATCTCGGTCTGCTTATCTCCATTCGAGTTCAAGTCAATCAACAGGGCTGGTTTGTCTCTTCGAATCGCAATCAGTTTGCTTCCATCCGGCGTATATCGGACCGATTGGACAATTTTGTCGAGTTGCAAGTGCCTCTCAAGATGCAGCGTGGCTGCATTCCAGACGTAAACGTTGCCAAGGTAATCAGCGGTAGCAACTTGATTCCCATCCGGCCGGACATCCAATCCACCAGAGAGTAGTCCCCAGCTTCGTCCGCGTTCGTCACCTATCACTTGCATCCCCTCGGAATGCCATGGGAAAACTGGAAAGGATTCCTGTTGTGCGAGTCCAAATTTTGTAGTACTGCATAGGACCGCAATCAGGCCGAGCAGTCCGCCGACTATTGCTTTTGCGCCAAAACCGGTTGAGACTTTGCATAATCGTTTCTCACACAGAAGCCCCGCGATGCGATCCTCTAGTTTCCATGCGTTTGTGGAAAAAGACGCGGCGCCTTCGACGGCTACACCCATAACGCCTCGTTCCGCGATGGAAAGCAGGGTCTTTGCATACTCAATCGCATCGGTGTTTCGAAGGACATAGTTATCGCACACTTCTTCTCGCGACCAGATGAATTCTCGCTTCGCCAAATGGATTAGGGGATGTGGCCAGTAGACGATCGTCGCGATCGAATGTAGCAATCCAAGGATCGGATCGAGTCGATGCAAATGAGCAAACTCATGTATAACGACGTCCACTAACTCTTTGTCTGGCAACTCTCGCAGCATCCCTTCTGACAAGACGATTTGACCACGAAATCCTTGGAAAACCGCGAACGCTGAAGTCGCGGTGGACGAAATTCCAATGCGAGGTTGCCAATTCATACCGACCGACTTTCGAGCCCGATCTGCGATTCGATCAAGTCGCGCCGAGCGATCAAAACAAATCGTGCTAAGAAGTCGTTGAATCCAGGCGTATGTGATCGCCAACCGCAGGAATCCAATTGCGACTCCAATGAGCCACACGTAGACAATGCAATCGTACGCAAGTTGAGTGAAGTGTATTTCCTCATTGGCTCTGTGAGTTATTGTTCTATTGGCCTCACTTGCGGCGTTCGCCGTTGCGAGTCCCGTGTTCGGAGACTTCGATGAATCGGTAACTTGACTGGGAATTGGCCGGTTACTGACCATTGCCGTGGGCAGGGTTTGTTTCGACATCAATGGAGGACTGTCGTTTCGATGGCTTGTATCGCCGCGAACAGCATCACGCGGAAAATTGTTTGGTTGAGCCACCGCCATGATTGGTATTCGGATCAGATTCAACTCATGGCGTTGGCCAAGCGTTGCAATGAATGGGACCAACAAAGCCAGCACCATGGATGCCGTCCAAACGGTGGATCGGAATGCCGCGTTGTACGGCCCGGCGAATCGTGCTAGAAGCCATGCGGCAGCAAGAACGAATGTCACCAATACAAAAACACGAATCAGAAACGGTAACAAAAAGCTAACAGCATCGAGAGAAATAAGAAAGGTCACGATTTGTTTCTCCTGGTTTTCTGAGTTTCAGCCTTGGAAATCAATGCACGTATTTGTTCCAGATCCTTTTTGGAGACGCCCCGACTATCGAGCAGCGTCCAAACCAGACCTGATGCCGATCCGTCAAAGGCACGGTTGCATAGGTTGTCAACTAGGCTGCGTTGGATTTCTGATTGTTCGACAACAGCCGAGTACATAAATGCTTGGCCTATCTCCCGATGTTTGAGCCAGCCTTTCTCTTCCAATCGACCGATGACGGTTTGCACGGTTGCACGCGCAATTTTGCGTCGACTTTGGAGTTCTTGCCACACTTCTGAAATCGTCGTTTCGCCACGCTCCCAAATGATTTTCATAATCTCCAGTTGGGCAGTCGACAATTCGGACCGTTTTTTCGCCATGCGAAACTCCTTCTAAGTGCATACTCTGGAACGTTAATCATTACATATTTCATTACGGTAACTACACATGTAATTTGTGTCAAGACGGGAAAAAGGGGCTAACTATTGCTCTGTCAACACTAAAAAATGGAGTGTTGAGATGTCGACGCGACCATCTTCGGTGTGCAGGTTTGGGAATTCGCAATCTGTTCAGTAACGTGGCAGGCAAGCCTAAGGTACGCTAGAAATACGGTATACTGGAACTAGGTCACTGCGTGGAACTCTTCGAGATTCATTGCAACGCAACCGTTTGGCTGTTCGGGGGCTTTTGAATCCGATCATTGCATAGTCAGGACGCGGCCTGGGCTGTGCGACAAATAGAAGTTTACGACAAATGCGTTGATGCGAGTTTTGTTCGGTTCTGCGATTTGGATTTTCAGGTTGGTCGATGGCTTGTCCCTCACCAACCTTGTTTTGGCGTACTAACGGCTGGCACTCGCGAATCGACCCGTCCCCCTCGGCTTTGTCCGCCAGAGGCGGTCAAAGCCGAGGGGAACGGGGGTTCGGACGCCCAATTGTTTAGTACGCCAAAACGCATCCGTCGGGGGCAAGCCCCGAACGGATGGGCTAGCGATATTTTCTACATCTATTGTTGTTCGGAACAAAAAAGACTCGAAAGAAATCAGAAAGAAATATCGAAACTGCTATTTATCGCACAGCCCAGACGCGGCCTCCTGCATATCGTACGTGGATTCCAATTGGTAACACTTCCCTTCGTTGTGCGACTCAAGTTTTATGGACCAACCTTCCGCCAATAGGACACTTCATCGACGACCGGAAGCGAGGGGCTTCCGAGTGGAGCAGATTCTTGACGAAGCTGCGAACGGGCGTTTGCGTATTCCGCCATTCCAACGCCCGCTTCGTTGAACACTTTGAGGACGAATCCGAGCGGTTTGCGTTTTCGGACAGCTATTTATCGGCTCTTATCGAACGACGCCCCATTCTCGGGCAAATATTTGAAGATCGCTTCCCAGATCCTACCCATGTAGGAGGACCAATCGCATGGTTTTCCCACTGACTGCCAGCAGTGTTCCCGAACATGCCCCTGGCTTCGTGCTAGCGCGGATTATTCATAGCTAGTCACGGAATTTGGTCTTTTCGGAATTGTGGTGGAATTTTGAGCGAAGCAGCGATTATTCGCTCGTTGAGTC
>JAYTVL010000632.1:0-10630 GCA_043744075.1 Pirellula sp.
TGGACTCAACGAGCGAATAATCGCTGCTTCGCTCAAAATTCCACCACAATTCCGAAAAGACCAAATTCCGTGACTAGCTATGAATAATCCGCGCTAGCGGGTTGTTGATCTAATTAGCCGTACCGCGTTAGCGGCGGTTGCCTGTCCGAAAACCGGGGCTAACGCCCATCGGCTAATTGTTGCGATTGCGTCTTCGACTAAATCAACAGCCCGCGTGGTCGAATGGGGTCCAAGGCTGCGGCCTTCGGTTTTCTACTTCAAGGCTTCAAACAAGTTGCTTTTGTCGTCGGTCCATAAGACCGGTTTGCCTTTTGGTACAACAGGCTGCACGGCTCCTGTTGCTTCGCTTAGTATCTCTTTCTTGGCCGACATCAACACCCAACAGGACTTTAACGCTCCAGGGCAAGCGGCATCATCATCGGATACGATGGTTGCCTCGAACGATGCGTTTAGGGCGAGGCCCGTCACGATCGCTTTCAAATCGAAGTACAGATTCGAAATATGGACAGCAAGAACTCCATCTTCATTCAGATGCCTACGGTAAATTTCCATGGCTTCGCGAGTCAACAAATGCACGGGGATCGCATCACCGCTGAAAGCATCGAGGACGAGTACATCAAAAGCCTGTGATTCTTCTCGTTCCAATGTTAAACGAGCGTCACCCAAGACAAGTTTCACCGATGCCTTAGTATCATTTAAGAACGTGAAATAGTCATTGGCCAACTCAATTACACTGTCATTGATTTCATAGAATCGAAATCGATCTCCCTGTTTGCCATAGGTAGCTAGCGTTCCGGCACCAAGCCCGACGACGCCAATGTGGCGTTTGCGATCTGCTCTGTGATTCAACAGCGCGAGACCAACCCCTGAACCTTCGGTGTAGTAGGTCGTAGGTCGTTGTGTCATCCCGGACCGTTGAAACTGAGATCCGTGCACAATCCGTCCATGCACTAAATCTCGCGTTGGCTCGCCGGACTTCTTTTCGTGACTGTTGGCTACACTGAGAACTCCGTAAAAATTGCGTTTTGCGACAAGTTGATTGTTCGAAAAGGAAGTCCAAACGCTTAGCCAAATTACCGCTAAGATCGGCAGCGATATTGCAAGTGTCAGCTTGCTCCATGCTGGCACACGGTTCTTCCAAAGGGAGTTGCTTTGCAGGTATGTTTCTAGGAAAACCAGAACGCATGCGAACAGCCCGAGTTGCCATTCAAAGTAACCTTTAAAAAGTGATGGCGCAAGTAAGCCTACGAAAATGCCACCAAATGCACCACCTGCGGACAGTGTCATGTAAAACGAAGTAAGCTTGCTTGGATGAGGCTTGAGTCGCACTAGTTCGCCGTGACAAACCATACATGAGAAAAACAAGCCGCCGAAGTAGAGTGTCAGTTCTAACGCTAACGGAGTCTGATATTCAAGCAACTTCAGCAGAAAAAGAATAAGGAACGAGATCGCCGCGAGCATGATTGACGGGCGTCGACTGTACCAGCGGTCGCTATCGAATGTCAGAATAAAGCTAAGCAAATAGATCGCCAGGGGAATGACCCAAAGGAATGGAATCACACCGGTGTCTAGACAAACCTGATTGGTCGTCGCCAAAAGCATAACGGAAGGGATCATCGACAAGGCAAACCAAGCACCCATCGATGGCCACTTCGTTAGTGGGAGCTCCGTCTCTGATTTCGAATTTAGGACCACAGTTGTTGTTTTGCTTGAACGAAAGAGTACGATTCCGGAAAAGCTGCAAGCGATTGCAAAGCATCCAAATGCAACCGACCAAATCGTGGACTGTACCGAGGAAGAAAACGCTGGTTCAATTACAAAAGGAAAGGACAGCAACGCCAGCATCGATCCGACGTTGGATAATGAGTAGAGCCGATAAGGTTGATCGATGATTTTGGATTGCCCAAGCCACGATTGCAAAAGCGGACCAGTTGAGGAGAGCAAGAAATATGGGGCGCCAACTTTGCAAGCGAGCAACAGCATAATCATCCATGTTGGCGACTCGTCTCCAACCGGTTTCCAGTCGCTCGATGGTGTAATCGGCAATGTCAAGGAAGCCAATAATAATAGCCCACAGTGCAGTGCGATTTGAGATCGCAATACGAGGAACCGGTTCAAGACATGAGCATAAGCGTATCCACCAAACAGCAACACTTGGAAGACTAACATGCAGGTGGTCCAGACGCCTGGGCTTCCGCCGTACCAGGGCAATATGTACTTACCCATGATCGGTTGTACTTGAAACAACAGGAACGCGCTGACAAAGATTGTCGCGGCAAATAACAAGACAGTGATGCGTTGCGAGAGCGTACGGTTCATGGACTAACTCGTTTCGTGTCAAATGGTTTGATTGAATGCGAAGATAGTACCCGTCACACTCCGTGTGACGTTGCCTCAAAAACCAAAGGTTTTTGAACTACGGACATCACGCGGAGCGTGATGGGTACTATAAAACCACAGCCTCTGAGCGTGCCACCCGTCTCCCTGGTATACGCTAGTCTGCCGTTGTTCAACGTCGCTTCGATTAGAAAAATACTGCGTAAACGGTGAAATGTGGAATTGAGTATTCCAATTGAGAAAACATTGCCGACTTTGATGGTCAAGTGATCGGATTGTGACGGTTCGGCGACTAAGGATCGTTTGATCAATTACTGTCGTAGTGGACAAGGCAACGAGTCCTACACGCTTAGGACTCGTTGCCTCGTCCACTACAACTTCGGACACTTATTTATCGAACGATCCTAATTCACTTCGTCAACTTTGGCTTTTCATTTACGGTAATGTGTTTTTTGAGCGAAAGAAGTCGCCCTTCCTTGATACCGCGAATGTTCATTAGTTCATTGATGGATTCGAAGCCGCCCACTTCTTCCCGGTACTTTAAGATGTCGTTGGCAAGTTTTTCGCCAACTCCCGGTAGAAGATTTAGTTCCGCCTGTGTTGCTTCGTTCAGATTTACGATTAAGTCGTTTGGAAGTTCGCTGTCGCCAGACTCGAGGTTTCTTCGGTAAAACCAAATCGACATCGTCCAAATGACAATCAACGCCAAGAGTACAGCAAACGCTCGAGTTCGGCTGCGAACTACGCGGTCTCGATCACTGTTCCGACTTCCGATTTCTTCGGATTTGATTGCCTCCTGCATAATCGATCAGAGCTTTGAGTTTGGACTTAGTTGGCTCGCAGTTGTTGCAGTACTTCGATTACAATTCGGTCTATCACACTGTCGTCGGCAATCAAATTCTTTTGAGTATTGTTGCCTTGAGTCGTTCGATGAGACTTCATAAAGTCGAAGCCAGCGAGCAGTTCTTGAAGTTTCCCTTGCGTAGCGTCGGCAGCGCTAACCTGTTGCGGTGTAAGGGGCTGTCGTGATTGTCCCAGATCCCAGCCGCGAATTTTAGCTCCCCGCCGAAAGCCTTCTGGAAATTCAGCCGTAGTCAGCATTGTATCAAACAAAGGCAACAGTTTGTACTGGAGTTGCATCGCTCGTTCCCATTGTCCGGCGCGAGCTGCTTCGTAAATACTTCTTGTCAGTTCCGGTACTACGCCGCTTGATGCGTTGGTTCCACCGTCACAGCCGATCATTAACATAGGCACTAGCGATACGTCCCAGCCGGTCATGAAAAAGAAGTCGCTACGGATTGGCCTTACTTCTGCAATCATCCGCATCATATGTGGGATGTCGCCGGAACTATCTTTGATTCCGACTATACGTGGACATTCTTGCGCCAAGCGCTTTACCGTCGGCACATCGATAGGCGAGGCAAACATGGGAATGTTATAAAGAGTCACATCAACGGATACGCGATCTGCGATCTGCTTAAAGTAAGCGTAGACGCCGTCCGGAGCTAGGCGATAGTAGAACGGAGCAACAATGGCTACAGCACGGACACCTAATGCTCCGTATATGTCGCAGGCGCGAACCGTTTCCTCAACATTGGCTTCGGCGGCCCCGGCCAGAATTGGAACGCGACCTCGCGTCTGATCCACGACCACTTCAATAACTCGTTTGCGTTCCTCGGGTGTGAACCGAACAAACTCGCCCGTACTGCCGTTGGGGTAAAGTCCATGCACGCCATGCTCAATTAGCCAGTCGATATAGCCTCGAAGCGTGTCTTCGTCCAGTTCGCCACGAGCGTTGACTGGTGTGATATTGGGGGTAAAGATCCCCGCTAAAGGTTGTTTGCTCATGCTACAACCATAACACACGGAATAGATCACTGGCAATACATCGGACGTTTTGTCATTATTTCAGGGCGGACAAGGGTCTGTTTTTGAGGGTTTTCCCAATATCCTTGCCGTTTTTACGAAAGTTTTTTATGCGTTCCGCCTTGCTTTTCGTCATTCGGCTGCTGATCCCAGCGATCGTGCTGGCTTACGTTTTGGCGATGTTGGCGTCCTCGTGCATGCCGTTGTCAGACTCGACCGGGGAGGCGATGGCAATTTCCAGGTGGGAATTTTGGCTGCTCCACGTTTCGGTTCCGTCGGCCATTTGGTGGCAGTGGACAGGCGGGTTACAACCGATCACGATTTTTGACCGTGCACCAATTCTCCTCGCGGCAACGATTTGGATGCTGGTTTGTTGGCTGATTGGGAGGTTGATTTCTCGCACCGATCCCGTGACCTCAAGGCTTTCGAAATACGAGCGGATTGGTGTTTCTATCTTGATCGGGCAAAGTGCACTTACCGCATCGGTATTCGTATACGGTTCCCTCATCGGCATCCATTCCCTCGTCGGGCTATTTTTAATCGGATTCATCATCTTGTTTGCCTTTTGGCTGAATCGAGCTTACGGGCAAAGTGGGAGTTCGTTGGCCGAATCGACCAGTGAGCGGCCTATGAATTCGCGTCAAGATGTTTCTTTTGCTACTTCGATCAGCAGACGGATGATTGGTTTACTCGTGCTTGCCATCACACTTCTTACGTGCATTCAAGTTTATGGTGCTACGATTCCATCGCATGACATGGATGTTCGTGAAGTTCAATGGTGGAAGACAAAACATGCGGCACTAGACGGGCGAATTCGGTGGTATTCGGAACATGCAAAAGCCAATGCACCCGACAGTTTCAACCTGCCAGCCTTGGCAATCTCAAGTTTACTGACGATAGATCTGCCATTGATTCCTCCCAATGCGAAAGACTCGATTCAGATTCGTGAGAGATGGAACCGTCGATTGAGAGTTAGCGTATTGGCAGGTAAGACGGTCAACGCGATGCTTTGCTTGGTAGGAGTCGTTCTTTGCAGTGTTCACGTTGGACGACGGTGGGGATATTTGTCGGGGCTGTTTGTGTGTTTTCTATTAGTAGCAACCCCTGGGGTCGCGGAGTTAACTCGACTGGGGAGAACAGAAGCACTAACTGGGATTTGGAGTGCAGCGTTGCTAGTCGTTTGGCAAGCATCTAGAAATTCGAGTCTATCGAAATCATCGTTGGGAGTGGTTTGGGGATTTCTGCTCGCTGGTGCATTTAGTTCAGGATACGGATCAGCCGTACTGGTTGGATTGCCTGCAGCAGCATTTTGGGTTTGGAGTGTTGTTTGCCGAGAGCCATGTGGTATGGGAGTTCAGCCTGTGGTCTTCAAATCACAGGCTGGAAACCTATGCCACATTCAAAAGCGGAGGGCCATTTGTCGAACGATGCTAGTCTGCGCGTTTGTTGCGGCAAGTGCTTTTTACTTGCGCAATGTCGTTGCAAGTGGTGATCCTTTCTATCCATGGGGGAGTGTTATTGCACAAAAAGTCGGGCTGTTGAAAGGTAGTGAATTGAGTGAAACTTTGCTCTACGCGTATCGAGTCCCAAGCGAGACGATTTCCGAATTGATCGCGGAAGCAGATAGTACCGATTCGACAGCTTCGAACACAAAAAAAGAAATTAAGTCGCCCTTTCGACTGAGTAATTTTCTGGACGGTGTTTTGCGTTTGAGTTGGAATTCCAGCAGTCATGGCTTGATGCTTGTCCCCTTTGCGATCGTTGGAATGCTGCGTGCGAAATGTTGGAGCAGTCGTCTTGCAGTTTTGTGGTATGTTTATTGGATCTCGATCTGGTGGTGTTTTTCGATTCGATTTGATCGGGATTGGGTGGGGGCCTTGCTTCTGTTGGCTTGGCCGGCTGCGGCTGGAGCAAACTGGATGGCCGGTCAGGCTCGTGGATACTGGATGATGAGTCTGTGTTCAATCGCGATCCTATGGTCGATTGTGGTCATACCCGTCCTGCCAACAATGGACAATCGACTGTTTGTTGCGTTGAATGTCCTCGATCGCAACCGCTCACCATTAGGTGGTTCCAGCCGGAATAGCGATGAAATGACAGAACCAACAAGCATTTCAGAACAGCTCAATGTTCAACTGCGAAAAGAGGCCGAACGGACGCCTCATTTAAAGATACTTCTGGTTGGAGAGAATGACGATTTTGATTTTTTGGCCGATTGTGTGAGCAATGGGCCGTTCGATAAGGGGCTCTTGGATAAATGGCTGGGCCTGCCAGCAAAGGAAATGGGCTCATCCATTCGTACCGTCGGTTTTTCGCATGTGCTAATTGTTTGGTCAGGAGTTCAATATCGAGAACGGTTAACGGGCCGGCCAAATGAAAACAAGTACCGGACGGCAATTGGAGAATTGTTAAGCGAATCACAAATAGTGCCAATTCCCTGGGAAATCAACTCGTCTCAAGCCGAATTATTCAGGGTGATCAAATAGTTCCTAGATGATACAATGATCGCGGTTTAGATTAGAAGCTCGAGGATAATTCATGCCAAAAACACACTTTCTAGTTCAAGGCAATAGACGACTTTGCATTCTAGTAGCGATTGGAAGTGTGTGGCTCGTTCTACTTTTTTCTAGCGCGTATTCTGGTTCGGCTTTGGGACAAGTCTCCGATAGTACGCTGAATCAACTAGCCAGAGATGCTGCTTCCAATCGAGAAGCTTCAATGTCGACTCAAAACGCACGTGCGGGCGGTATTGATTTCTTCAGCCTATGTATCAAGGGGGGGATCTTCATGATTCCGATCGGCTTGACCAGCCTGACGGTAGCTACTTTTTTGATTGATCGATGGATTGGATTAAGATCGGGCCGGATGTTGCCAGGTAGCTTAAGAAGAAGTTTACTGCAACTAATGCGGCAAGGGGAACTGGACCCTCGCGAAGTATACAGGATTTGCGGCGAGTCTTCATCTGCCGCCGCGAGGGTCTTTCGACACGTGGTGCTCAAGACAGGTCGATCACAGCCAGAAATCCAGGCTGCCACTTCCGAGGCAGCACAACGTGAGGTCGATCGTGCTTATAACAATGTTCGCTGGCTCAATTTGTCGGCTGGTATAGCACCGCTGCTTGGATTGCTTGGCACCGTTTGGGGACTCATTCGTGCGTTTCATGATACGACTCAATTGACGGCTGGGCAAAATCGGGCGGATTTCTTGGCCGTCGGAATTTATGAAGCGTTGGTAACAACCTTGGCGGGGTTGATAGTAGCCATTCCGGCGGCTGTAGCATCTCATTTTTTCGAGGGGAGAATTACCAGGATCTTCGGTTCGATAGAGGAGTTGGCTGCGGAACTCATGATGCACTTGGAACGATTCGAGGGCCGAACTAGATTCGAGGCTATTGGACGTGAATTGGTTGCCAAAGAACTGCCTCCAAGCCCTATGACTGCGCCAGTATTCACGGGAAGCGTTGTTCCACCCCCAGCTTCTAGATCGATCGTAAAACCTGAGTTGCGTGCGAGGGCATCAAAAACAACCGAATAATCATTCGTTAATTTTGATACCGTCAAAGCTAAAGTTGCTACATATCGCGGAGTACCAGTTCGCTTATGTAAACGAAGGAAAGAGCATTCCGTAGCTGAATTCGTGAGAATTCAGTGCGATTCTGAATTCTCACGAATTCAGCTACGAAAGGGTCAAGCAAGTTAGATTGACGCAATTCCCAGACTAACCGAGAATCTAATGGACCATCCGTTAATAAAGTGCCGTTTTAGCGGAAGGGCGCAAGCCGTCCGGTGCCGAGAAACCGGAGGGCTCGCGCCCTTCCGCTAACTTTGAATTGCGTAGTCTAATTGCGAACGGTCCCTAACGGATCATTTGATTGGTCTTTTCATTTCACTGTTTCCTCGAACCATAATTTTCCTTATGAGCATTCTTCAGTCCCAGGATCCGGCGGTTTGGGCCGCGATTGAATCGGAAGCACTTCGCCAGCAGGAAGGGCTTGAGATGATCGCGAGTGAGAATTACACCAGCCCCGCCGTCATGCAGGCGGTTGGAAGTGTTTTAACGAACAAATATGCGGAAGGCTATCCCGGACGAAGGTACTATGGTGGATGCGAATTTGTCGATGTTGTCGAGCAGTTAGCCATTGATCGGGCCAAAGAACTATTCGGTGCGGACCACGCCAATGTTCAAGCGCATTCAGGGTCGCAAGCCAACACTGCCGTTTATTTGTCGGCTCTTGAACCAGGCGATACGGTTCTGGGTTTAGATTTGGCTCAAGGCGGACATTTGACACACGGAATGAAGTTGAACATAAGTGGAAAGCTATACCGTTTCCATTCGTACGGCGTTGACCCGGTTCATCATCGCATCGATTTTGACCAAGTCGCCAAGCTTGCCCGAGAGCAAAGGCCGAAGATGATCGTTGCCGGAGCGAGTGCTTATCCAAGGGAGATCTTTCATGATCGATTTGCAGAGATAGCAAAGGATGTCGGTGCAAAGCTGATGGTCGATATGGCGCACTACGCCGGCTTGGTTGCTGCCGGAGTTCATAACTCGCCTGTCCCATACGCTGACTATGTGACTACAACGACGCACAAAACGCTTAGAGGACCGAGAAGTGGTTTGATTCTTTGCAAAAGCGAATTCGCGAAACCTGTCAATAGCGCCGTGTTTCCTGGAATCCAAGGAGGACCATTGATGCATGTGATAGCCGGAAAAGCTGTATGCTTTGCCGAAGCATTGCATCCAAGTTTCAAGGAGTACGGCAGACAGGTGATTGAAAACTCGAGAGCGTTGGCAGAATCCTTAATGTCGCGCGGATTAAGATTAATTAGTGGTGGTACAGACAATCATCTTGTGCTGGTGGACGTGACGAGTTTTGGAATTGGTGGAAAAATCGCTGAGACAGCACTGGACCAATGCGGTATCACGGTCAACATGAACATGATTCCATTCGAAACTCGCAAGCCGATGGACCCGAGTGGAATTCGAATCGGTTCACCAGCTCTGACAACTAGAGGAATGGGAATCGACGAATTCAAGACGATTGGAGCTTGGATTGCCGCGGCATTGAAATCGCATGACAACGAAGCTGCGTTGAACCGGATTCGATTGGAAGTCAAACAAATGACCAATCACTTTCCTGTCCCAGCGGCGGGCTTGGCAGTTGCCGTTTAACACTTGCGATGACCTAAACCGATGACCACACCACGAATTCTTATCGCGGACGACAATGCGCAAAATCGCGAATTGCTTGAAGCGTTGCTTGCCAAGATTGATTGCGATACGGAAATGGCCGTGGACGGCCAAGATACGCTGAGCAAAGTCGATTCATTCCGTCCCGATTTGATCTTGCTAGATGTCATGATGCCTAAGCTGAATGGTTTTGAGGTTTGCCGCAAGCTCAAGGCCGATCCGGTTCATTCGCGAATCATGATTCTGATGGTGACCGCTTTAAGTGAATTGGGAGATATCGAAAGGGCAGTAGCAGCTGGAACTGACGATTTTTTGTCGAAGCCGGTGAATTCCCACGAACTGCAAAAGCGAGTTGGAAACATGTTGAAGCTCAAAGGGACGGAGGACGAGCTCGCAAGGCTTCGAGCATACATCCGCGAGATGGAAGAGACTAGGTAGATTCGTGGCGAGTCGTTCTTCCACTCAGTTGACAAATGAAGCGAGATTACTTGCTCGCATTCAGCAGCAAGTCCCTATCGAGCATACGTCGACAACGATCGCTGGCAAAGAGTATCCGTGGACTCGTGTTGTCGATCCAGAATCGTTACTTTTGAACGCCCTTTCTAAGAGCCGCGAAGGAACGGTTGGGCTGGATCCTTTTTGGGCGGCATCATGGCGAGCGGCTCGAGGTCTGGACGAATTCCTAGGTACGCTTCCATGTTTGAATGGGGTGCGGATACTTGAATTGGGCGGAGGAAGTGGAAGAGCAGGAATATCCGCTGGGCTTAGAGGTGCAGAGGTGCTTATCACGGACGCAGTGCCCACGGCGTTGATGGTCTGCAGATTCAATGCGAGGCAAGTATCCGAAAAAGTTCGAGTTAGAATATTGGATTGGCGAGACAGGAATACGCAATTGCAGCCGTTTCCGATAATCATTGGTTCGGATATTGTTTACGATTTCAAATTGTTTCCAATCTTAGAGCCATGCATGCGTCGTCATCTTGCTCCTGGCGGAGTTGTATATTTGAGTGAGCCGCAACGCCACACAGGTGACAGTTTTGAGAAGTGGATCGTAGCGGCAGGTTGGAAGTGTACATCGTCGTTCGTTGACCTCGGCGATAACCAACGGCAGATTCGGATTTTTAGCTGCCGACTACATGCACCTATGCATAAGTTTCTTGGCACAACCACGTAGCAGCGTCTCTCCGCAGACGCTGAAAATTGCGAGTCTCGGAGAGGCTCGCCTACATGAGGTTAT
>JAYTVL010000633.1:0-10595 GCA_043744075.1 Pirellula sp.
TTAGGACTTTCACCCAACTGTTCATACGCCTTCAAAGGCGCACTACCCGTCACACTCCGTGTGACGTTGCCTCAAAAACCAAAGGTTTTTGAACTGCGGGCATCACGCGGAGCGTGATGGGTACTATAAAATCACAGCCTCTGAGCGTGCCACCCGGTTCCCTGGTAAATTCCAGTCCGCTCGCCTAAGAAATCCTCGAGATTAACTAGCGGGCATTTCGCACAGACCTTCCTATTTCTTGCCGTTTTTTCCCTTACCGGTCTTTTCCTTGAACGAATTTTGAGCTTGCTCCGGCAGCTTTGCCAGTTGTTCGGCTGTCATCAACTTGCCTATCTCTACTTTAACCTTCCCAATCATTTCTTCTGTTTCCTTGAAGACCTTGGTTTGGTCCGCTGTCAAACCCATAGCGGACTCGACAGCGGATTGAGCTTCCTTGCCTTTCTTGCCATCTTCCTTATTCTTCTTGGTTGCGTCCGTTCGCTTCTTCAGAATCTCAGTTGTGATGCCGCTTTCCGTTCGCTTTGTGGATACTTCCTTTGCGACTTTTGCAAACATCTCTTTGATCTTGGTCGCTTCCACCTCTTTCAATTCAGCCTTTTCAAGCTGTTTCATAAACTGGGTCACCATAACGTTGGATGGGTCCTTTTCGCGTCCTTTTTCTTGAGCATTCAAGGATGCCGAGCTGAAAAGGATAGCGGCTATGGCTAACAGGGAGAGGATGGACTTCTTCATGTGCGATACCTTTGTGGAACTAACAAAACAGTAACTGAGTAAACTTACGCGAACAACTGTGGAATGACGCTTCCGTCCCGTACAAGCGTTATTGGACGCCCGGTTTCGGTTTGAAACTCTTGCTTGGGATCGATTCCCAAGTTGTGATAATAGGAAGCTGCCACATCACTTGGTGAAATGGCGTCATTTGCCGGACCTGCCGCGGTCTCGTCGCTTTGGCCAATAACTTGACCGCCTCGGACTTTGCCGCCAGCCATCAACATGAACATACAACGTGGATAATGGTCGCGACCGCCCAAGGTAGCTCGTGTGTTTATCTTTGGCGTTCGACCAAATTCACCGGTTACCATTACCGAAGTTGAGCTGAGTAGCCCCTTTTGTTCAAGTCCATTCAATAGAGCCGAAACTCCACCGTCGAGTTTAGGTAACAGTTTGTTTTTTAAATTGTTAAAAATGTCGGTGTGGTTGTCCCAACCGCCAACTTGAAGTGACACAAAACGAACGCCGGACTCAATCAGCCGCACTGCCAACATGCAGCTTTGCTCAAACGGGTCTGTTCCGAACTGCTTCGCAAACGAAGGAGCTTCTTTCGATATGTCAAATGCATAGCGAGCTCTTTCGCTTGTAAGCATCGAATAAGCCTTATCACTAAAACGGTCCAATCCCGTCAGCAACTGGTCTCGGCCCTCCATAGATGCAAAAGTCTTGTCCAGATCGTGCAAAAGATTTTGGCGACGATCAAGCTGTTCGACTGTTACCCCCGCTCCCAGCGAAATACCACGGACGTTAAATGGCATACCGGCCTGCGGCGTCGCGCCTGTGTTCATCGGCGCATACTGTATACCTAAAAACCCTGCACGCTGACCACTATTCGGAATCGCAACAAACGGCGGAATGTCCGATTGAACTGGTCGTTCTTTGCAAAGCACAGCACCATAACCAGGGTACTCAAGCGAGGCCAACGGTCGGCTACCTGTATTAACGTACTCGCTACCGAGCCTATGGGCCGCGAGTGTGTGCGAGACGCCTCGAAGGATGACGTACTTGTCAAAACTCTTCGCCAATTTTGGCAACTGCTCGGAAATGTGCACCCCGGCAACGCTGGTTGGGATTGTCTTGAAGTCGCCGCGAATACCGTCGGGAGCATCCGGCTTGGGATCGAAGGTGTCTAGGTGCGATGGACCGCCACTGAGATCGATAAAGATGCCAGACGTTGCATGTTCGTCTTTAACGTGGCCAGCGTCGGCCAACTGAAGATAGTTTGCGAGGGAGAATGAGCTGGCGGACAGAGCGCCAACGCGAATAAAGTCCCGTCGTTTGATTCCGTCGCAGTAGTTATGGATTGACATAGTTGGATTCCTGGTTTGTCGGTTAAGTAATACTTTAGTTTGGTGGCGTCGATCATAAGTCGGGTTGAACCGGACGCTAGCGCGTTGCGGCTGATTAGCCGAAGGGCGCTAGCCCACGGTTTGCGGCCCATGTTGTGATCGATGCCAGTTTTGGAACGCGAGCATTCGCCGAAATCAATGATTTAAAATAAACTCCTTTGAGTTGATCAATGCCCACAATACATCGCTGATTCCATTGTATGGATTCTCAGCAATTGCAATTGCATTACGTGACTTCTCAAACTCAATCGAGGACGGTGTACGAGAAAGCGTTCGAAGATAAACTTCCTCAACTATTTTTTTCGCATCGTCATCGCTAAGTCCAGCAACGGACTTGGCTGGCGGCTGATCCGAGTAAACGGTTAGAGTAGACCCCGCTGGCTCTGCAGTCTTCTCTTTTAGATCGGTAAGTTCTTTCAATCGTTTTTCGTCGAGTGCCAAACGCGACTTGAGGTCTCGAACCGTCTTTTCACCCCCCTCTTTGTCAGCCAATCGTTCAAGCTGTTTCTTGTACTTTCGAATATTGAGATCAAGTTCATCCGCACGGGACTTCTTTCCCATCGGTCGCGTGCTGTCCGCCGGCAATTCGCCACGGCTAGAACTGTTGTTATTCGAGGTCATTTTGAGGTCGTACTCCTTAGCCAACTGCGCTAACCAGCTATGCTTCGGATCGTTCATAGCTTTCAATACATCCGAGTCATTTCGGATGAAGACGGTTTGCAGGAGGCTAGGATCGCTGGATTTGTCGCAATCGCAATTGCTTTCGCGTATCGATCGACCGAATACAGTTAGCGCATAATTTGACGGGGCAGTCTTGTCATTTTTACTCTTTGAACTTGCCCCCGCCATGGTCATTGCTCTTTCACTTTCTAAACTGCATAGCGACTGGGCTTGCTCGGTGTCAGACAAAGCAATGCGTAAGGCGTCATAAGCGGTCTCTGCAGGCAACCGCCGCAAAAGCGCATGTGAGAAATTGCGCCTATCGAGCTCGTTGGTTTCGTTCGTTTGCCAGCTGCGCTGATAAGTCTCCGAATTAAGGATCGTTCGGTGCAACCACTTGAGGTCGTAGTGATTCTCTACGAATCCATTGGCTAGGTAATCGAGAAGTTCGGCGTTACTCGGTGCGTTAGCCAAGTTAAGATCGTCCGGCGGATTGACGATTCCAGCTTGGAAATAGTGAGCCCAAATTCGATTGACGATGGCTTTTGCGAAGTAGGGATTGTCCTTTCGTCGCAGCCAATCCATAAGTGGTTGGCGAGGGTCAGCTACCGTAGAAAGATCTACGTACTCCGCACCAAGCAAGCGAGCAATATTCTGTTTCTTAGGTGCATCTGCTTGCTTTTTGTCATTCTTGTTTTTGTTTGCCGGTTGTTTATTGACTCGAACGTACAATTCAGGGAATGGAATCGTCTTGCCATCCTTTACGACCTCCTGGAGCTTTTTTCGCAACTCATTTCCCTTTAGCGATTTCGCGATTCCAAGATCGCTAATCATCTTGTCTACCGCTTCTTTCGACTCTGGCATGTAAGTGCCCTGGTTTGCAATAATGCCATCAAACAGACGTTCAAATTGATCGAAGTCTTGCTTGGACCACTGGTCAAAGGGATGTTTGTGGCATTGCGCACATTGAATCCTCACGCCGCAAAATGCGTACGCGAACGATATGGCTTTTTCTTCTGCAGTTTTCTGATTTTGACGTGCCCAGTAATACATCATGTCAGAGCGATCGGCGAAGCTCTTTCCGGATTTGTCACCGCACGCGATAGTCATCTTCTCGCAATACTCTAGATAACTCTCGTTGGGTTCCCTTGAAACGGCCGTAACAATCCCCTCCACGATTTGGTCATATGGGACGTTCTTGGCCACGCGAGCGTAGATCCATTGATACCAATGTTGACTTGAATGCTGTGGTAACGGTGAAAAATTCCTTAACTGGTCATCGTTGTTTCCCGTCATGTCACATAAGAAAGTAGTCCACCAGGCCGAATAACCTGGGGACGCCAGCAAGGATTCGATCGACTTCGCTCGCTTATCAGCTGACGGGTCATCCAAAAACTTTCGAACTTGGTCGGACGTTGGCAACGTACCTGCAACGTCTAAAGATGCCCGTCGAAAGAACTCCGCATCCGTGGCAGTGTTCGAAGGTAGGATTCCCATTTTGTCTAGCTTCTTTAGAACCAGCTTGTCGATTTCGGATTTGGCGTTAGCAATCTGTTGCTGGAGTTGACCGGACTTGCCGATCGGACGAAGCATACTCACCGGAACGACAGCGTTGTCATAGGAGACCACCACATGCGTATCACCAACTTCACCGCCCGTTACAAGCCCCTTTCCATCGATCATGGCAATTGAAGTGTCGTTGCTTGAAAAACGGCAAAGGGAAGTCACATCTTCTTGCGACCCATCCTCCCAGATGGCAACGGCATGAATCGATTTGGTTGCGTCTTTCGAAGTGAAATTGATTTCGAGCGGTGAGACCTCCAAACGGACGAGTTTTTGGACAATATCCATTTTGGAAGCGTTCGATTTCGGTGCACCTGCCTCGATCCACTTCCGCAGAACCCAATATTCCCAACCGTCTTTTTTGAACCGTTGGCCACCTTCGTGCATTTCGGCATCGACGGGTTTGCAAAGGATCTTGCTTTCAAGCGGTTGTTTCACATCGACGCGACCTGCTTCCTTGTCGAGCAAAGCCTTGAGGTCAGCGTCGAAATCGTAGCCAAAGAGAGACAAAGTAAAGCCACCTTGGCCTTGGAACGAACCGTGACATGCTCGACCGTTGCAACCCAATCGACCAAGGAGTGGCGACACGTGCTTTTGGAAATCCGGGACTTCCGTAGTCTCGGAAATACCATCAGAGTTCGGTTGAAATCGCGATTCCAACGGCGCGATTGGAACATCCCCAAAGGATGGAAGCGACAACAATGCTACTACCGCAATCGTTTGAGCGGTTCTTAAAAAAGATGTTTGCATATGGGAGGGCATTCGTTTCATAGACACTTCTCTGTGACTTCCGAATCTCGTTTTTGGGTAGGAAAGGTTCAAGGTTTATTCTTGTCTTTTATGGTGGGTTTGACTTCTGGCTTCTGCTTTTTTGTTTTGCCAACCTTGCTGTCAACGTTTTTTAGATGGGCGGATAACTGTTGGTCAATCTTCTCATCTTCGTGTCCTTCTGTTCGCGAAAGCAGGTCCGTAAGTTGCTCCTGTCGCTTGACCAAATTCGCCTGCTCATGCTTCCATCGTCTCGTTTGGTTCTCTAATTGCAGTTTAAGGAGAGCTCGTAATTCGGCTGTGTCAAACGTCTTGTCGCGAGCAATTCCCTTTGCGATCAATAAATCTATCTTGGATTTCAGCTTCCATGCATCCAGTTCCATAGCATGGATCTCCGACTCTCGTTTCGCAAGCGTATCGAGCCGCTTTTTTGTGCGCACAATGTCTCGAATGGCCGATTCATACTCCTTTTGCCGCATCGCTTTGAGCGATTGCAAAAGCGAAACCAACTCGGCATGATGTTCTTGGACAAAGGCAATTGCATCGGTTTCCAACTGCTCGAAAGTTGGTTGGGTCTGTGTTTCGAAAGTGTTCGTTTCTTTTTGGCCGAGCGTTTGAGATGATCCTAGGCAAATGAGGACCGCAACCATCGTGGCGGGAATTGTCCTCAATTCCCGCGTCCGCGCAGACACCGAAGGAATTGAGGACAATTCCTTCCACATTGGTTTGCCTCGTATCACTGGATGAGTACCTTTGCATCTCTTTGATCGTTATCGCCCTCAAGTATTTCCGTCGTTGCCATGACGAGCCACTCAGGCACATCTCGCACCATGAATGGATCAAGCATGGCGAGCGAATGGTCGTATTCGAAATCGCCAGTATCTCGAACCGGTTGAGCTTCTGGTTCATCGGCTCTTAATTCACCCCATGCCCAAACGACGCTGGTCAATGAAACATTCTCAGTGCTTGACGATGCGACCTCGGACTGGCGAGAACGAATCGAAACCAGAGTTTGCCAACCCAAGAATCCGACTAACAGCAACGACGCTGCGATCACTAAAATCGATTGCAACCGTCGATGGGAATAAACGGAGGAATGAGCCAAACGACCGACGGATTGCGATTGAGAGTCAAACTGGACAGATTGCAAGGAATGGAAGACGCATACCGATTCTGCAAGGGTTTCTGCAAGCTGCGAATTGTTGGCCAAGCGCGCCTCGAATGCATTGCGATCAAGAGCCGGATCATCGAGCAAGTAGAGCATTGCCTCCAGTTGCATTTGTGAATCGTTGGATTTGGGTTCAAAGTTTGACATAGTAATATTCCGGTCTCTAATCCTCTTTCCTCCCTGCCGCAGATCGCAATCGCTCGAGCGCCAACCGCATTCTGGACAATGCTGTTCCGATCGGAATTTGTATGGATTCTGCGATTTCCGCAAAGGTCATATTTTCAAAAAATCGGAGCCGCAAAACTTGTTGTTGCTCTTGCGGCAACTCGCTAATTCGTATTGTTAATTCATCAACTTCTTCTTGTTTCGCCAACTTGGACAATGGGCTAATTTCATAACTAGCTTGAGCTTCAAAAACCGCTTCCGTCGACTCTAGAGTTGTTTGGTTGTAAGGCTTCTGTTGTTCGCGAACTCTCATCGCTTCTCGGTGCACGACACGAAAAAGCCAGCTTTTCCGTGCTTCCGGGGCCACATCACCGCCGAAACGGGAAAGGGCTACGAAGCTGGTTTGAACGACATCAGCGGCCAAGGACCAATCCCGAACCACCGCCCAGGCATACCTTTCAAGCATTTTCGAAAGGGCTGCGTGGCAATCAGCAACGGCAGCTGGTTCAAGTGGTCTGTCAGGCACCGCCGCCACAGTTGCAATTCCTCACTGGAGCTTCGTCCCAAGGCAGGTCCAATTATAAAGAGGCGAGTGACGAACGAATTATTCATCGAAATTGGAAAGAATTCGACCCGCGCGATTGAAATCAGGCGGCAGTGCCAAAGGTTAGGGAAAAAGGAAACTTGCGATGCCGGTAGCGACAGAAAAATTTGACGACAGAAAAATGGAAAAATTCGATACTTCTCGCTGATCGCCACAAGATAAGTCTTCTTCCACTGTTCGAAGACGCGTTGAAAGGAACAAAAAAAGCCGAAAAAAGGGAATCGATTCTTGTGACATAGTAGTTCTTTCGCTTCTTTCGGCCATCCAAGTTCTTGCGAGTTGGTTGTAATTTTTCTGTCGAGAAATTTTTCTGTCAAAAGGAAAAACCTGGCCAATAACTGGCGGAAAACTAGTCGATCACTTTGACGACCTGTTTGTCGGCCAAGTTTAGCGTTCCCGCCAGTCCTAACAACTGTACCAGTTGACTTCGCACTCCGTCGGTGCCACCCGTAGAAAGCAGTTTGGCTATCAGGGCGGCGACGCTCAAATCCTTGATGTCACCCGAATCCAATTGGAACTGTTCCAAGAGTCCGCCGAGGCGTTCCTTAAATTGCTCTGCGTTGCCCGAAAAGAACGTATCTTTTATGTCCGTTGCTACTTTCGAGCTCAAAACGAAGCGGTCGATGGTTTTGGCGCCCTGTACAGCTGCACTAATCTGATTGAAGAACTGACCATCGCCACCGATGATATCGATCTTTGCAGATCTGAGAGCTTCGCCGAGAACCAACGCTTGGCTTTCCGAGATGGACTTTTGAGCTGAAATCGCTGCGATCTCAATTTGCTTGTCCTTGTCTAGCCGAAGCTTGAACTCCTCATGGTCTTTTCCGACTGTGTCAAGGATTTTCATCGCGTTGGCTTTTTCGGTTATGCCCTGAGCTTCGGCTGTATACTTCTCGCGGAGCACTCGGGCCTCGGCCATCCCCTGGTCCTGAGTAGCGGTGGCTTTGGCCTGGAGGACTTCCGCTTCCGCCAAGCCCTGAGCGGCAAACTCAGCACGCGACGCGCCGGCCAGCAGCTTCATCCCCTCGGATTTCTTTTCGGCTTGGTCGCGGTTGGCTTCGGCTTCGAGACGAATCTGGGCAGTTTGGCTTTCGGCGGATTTGAGGGCGGCTTCAGCAGCTTTGATCTCCTTTACCAACGACTGTTCGGCAGCCATTTCCGCAGCAGTGACTTCGACTCGTTTGGTTCTATCTGCGGTCGCGAAGGCTTCGGTATCGAGGATCTTTTGCTTTTCTTCGACAACCGATCGCTCGACCATCACCCTTTCTCGGATCACTTCTTGAATGTTTCGACGCTCGGTTTCAAGGGCTTTGTCCTTTTCTACGGTAGCCAACCCAACAACGCGTTCACGCTCGGTTACCTCCAACTGCCGATCGCGCTGGACACGTTCCAGTTCGATGCCATCGGTTCGCTCTTTGTTGCGTTGTGCGACAAGAATCGTTCGGTCTTTGTTTTGAGTAGCGATGCCGATCTCTTCGTCGGCAGTGATGCGAGCCCGTTCTCCTTCCAATCGGTTCTCTTCGCGAGCCTTGGTCGCGGTGGCGTTTTCTCTGGCTTGGATCTCTGCTACTTCACGCTTTTGACGTTCGGTCGCTTCGATCCGTTGTCGTTCCAATTCGAGGATCGCTTCTTGAGCCTCAACGTCCTGCTTCTTGAGAGTCTTTTCACGTTCACGAGTAAAATGGTTTTCCTTTATCTTCTCGTTCGATGTCAATTCCGTAATCTTCTTGATCCCCTCGGCATCCAGAATGTTGTTTGGGTTGAGCAACTCGAGCCGTGTCTGTTCCAAATAGTCGATAGCACAGTCGTCCAGTCGGTAACCGTTCAAGTCCGTACCGATGACTTTTAGAATCTCATTCTTAAACTTATCGCGTTTGTCATATAGTTCAACGAATTCGAACTGCTTACCGACGGTCTTGAGCGCTTCGGAAAACTTGGCATCGAATAGTTCACGCATGGTTTCGATTTGAGAAGCACGTTTGCACCCGATGGACTGAGCCACCTCTTTGATTTCGTCCGCCGTTTTATCGACACGAATAAAGAACGCCGTTTTGATGTCGGCACGGATGTTATCTTTGCAAATTAGCCCCTCCGATCCTTCACGGGCGATCTCAAAACTTTTGAGAGTCAAGTCCATCTTTTCGAATCTATGGATCACCGGCCAAATCAGCGAACCGCCATCGATAATAACTTTTAAGCCACCCATGCCGGTCTTTACGATAGCTTCATCGGGCCCCACTTTAACGTAGAATTTACCGGCGATGATCGCAAGCGAAACGATGAATAGCATCACAGCAAAAACAATAGATATGATCGTAATTACAATAGCCATTACTGGTGTCCAATCGAGTTAGTTTTCGAGATGGTCGTCGTTGCGGAAACGATATAGATGCGTTTTTTCTCGTCGTAATGTGTCAGCCAAACCCGAGTGCCTTTTGGTAGATGCGGGCCATCCGTACGCACATTCAAAAGAAGCGGAGCGCCTTCGGTCTTGTATTTGACTTGTCCGTTCTCTGGCGTAGCGTCGAATGAACTGATCTCAGCTTCATTCCCCACCAACGAAATCGAAGTTAGTTCGTTGGTATCAAACCAACCTCGCATGGGCTGGGTTATTAATTTGGTGCCAAGCAATCCCAAGATAAAGTTTCGAAGGATCATCAGGTTGACAGTCAGCAACCCGGGGCCTTCAAAAAAAGTGGTATCGATGCACACCCAAATCAGGATCGAAATAGACCACCAAGTGAGCGTGAAAATTCCAGCCCACAAGACAATCGGTAACTGCCTTAAGTTCAACCACTTCACAGGAGCAAGAACGACTGTTCCCATCGCATCGCCAAGCGTATGCGAGATCGTGTGGCTCAATCCATCTGCATCCCCATGACCTCCAGAAAACGGATTGTGAAGATGCCAGGATGCTGCCAGATGACTATCTAATCCACCGATGACGATGGTCATTAGACTCCAAACAACCAGCACAGCGAGCAGAATCGTTGCTGGAAGAACAGGAGCAGCGATTAGCGATGAAACGAATTCAAACACGAGAGTATTCAGTAAAATGGAATTTCGCAACATTTTCGATGATTTAGTATCATCCAAAACTTAACTTGTTCAATCCTCTAATTGGGCGTCACGAGCCTACATTTCCCGTGGATTAAGATTAATGGCCCTGAAATAGGCTAGTCGGGGCGCGAAGGCATCGTAAATCTCGTGAACCTGTTTTGAATGTGGCCGACGCTTAAACTTCCGACTTGCGACTTGTTTAACCCCAATACCGTTCATCTTGGCGGGCGGACCAATTACGCATCCATTACTTTGCGCTGGTTACTCGCGCTTGCGGCGTCAATACAGCGCTCGCGATCTCCGCTAATCGCTCCGATCGGTTAAACATGAGCTTCAAACTTGCGACTCGTTTAACCCACACTGTTTGCGAGCACTCCGAGCTCTTTCCAAAAGGGTGCAACCGGCTGAGCGATGGCATTTAAGTTTTCAAGCTGCTAGGAAAAATGAGTCTATGAAGTTGGTTCGATCACCATATATGGCCAATGCT
>JAYTVL010000634.1:0-3100 GCA_043744075.1 Pirellula sp.
CCCGGCAGGCAGGACCTACTACTTGAAAGGTAACTATGCTTCGAAGATCTTATTTGCAGCTCGGTCTGGCAGGACTTGCAGGTGGTAGTTTTTTCGACTTGCTCGCCATGCGACAAGCTTCCGCAGGGGAGAGCTCCAGCGGGTCCAAACCGAAGAGCAATTGTATCTTGATTTGGATGGATGGTGGTCCAACCCATTTCGAGACGTTCGATCCGAAACCAGAGGCTCCGGCTGAGATCCGCGGCGAATTCCGTCCCATTGAAACCAACGTTTCAGGGATTCGTATTTGCGAGCACTTGCCCAAGCTGGCTAAGATCGCTGACAAATACGCGATCATTCGGTCCGTATGTCACAATCAAGGAAACCACGGTGCCGGCAACCATTATATGATGACCGGAGCTCCGCCACGTATACCTGTCGGCTGTGGTGCATTTGTGAGTTTCCACCCAAGCTTAGGTTCGGTGGCTGCATTGGAACGCCCAGCCCCTCACGGAATGCCGAGCTATTTTACAATGCCAAGTATGTCGCGATCGGGTGGCCCGAATTTCCTCGGTGCCAAATATGCTCCCTTCGTGGTCTCCAACGATCCAAACGGCGAACAGTTTCGTGTTCGCGATGTGGAACTGCCGAAGGATTTACTAAGCGACCGCTTTGGAAAACGTCAGGATTTGCGAAAGCTTGTAGATCGACTACCGAGATATGATGACCCACAGGTAAGCGATCCAGTTAGTGCATACGACGAAAACTACCAACAAGGATACGATTTGGTCATGACTCCGGAGGCCCAAAAAGCCTTTGACATTCACAGTGAACCAGCCGAGATCCGGGAGGCCTACGGTCGAAACAGTTTTGGTCAACGTGCGCTCTTAGCAAGAAGACTCGTTGGTGCAGGTGTTCCGTTCGTAACGATTTACGATGGTGGTTGGGATCACCATTCCGATTTGTTTAATGCATTGAAAAAGCGGTTGCCGACATGGGACCAAACGGTCGCGACCTTGATCAATGATTTGGATCAACGCGGAATGTTGGAAACAACCATGGTCATTGCACTCGGTGAGTTTGGTCGAACACCTAAGATCAGTACCCTGGCCGGGCAGTCCAAGGCCGGTCGTGATCATTGGGCGAACGCTATGTCGATTTTGTTTGCAGGTGGCGGAACACCAGGCGGGCAAGTGGTTGGAGCAACCGATCGACAAGGCCACTCTGCCAGCGAGCGAGTTCTCACTCCCGAAAACTATGTCTCGACGGTCTACCGCAAACTTGGAATCGATCCGGGCAAGATCTACTACACAGCTTCCGGTAGACCCACTCACTTGGTTAGTGACCACAACCCCATCCAGGAGCTGATGTAATCGTGACATTGCAGCGACGAGGCAATGCGCGGTTGCTATGCGCCCTATTGAACTGCACCATGCTTGGCGTAGGTTCAATCGACACACTTTACGGTGCCGAAAAACCGGAGCTCACTCGGCTTTTTCCGTCGGGGGGCCAAGTGGGCACTGTGGTCGAAGTCGAAGCAACAGGCAAATTCCCAGTTTGGCCGATTCAAGCTTGGTCGGATACAGACTTGATCCGCTGGTCATTTGAGGCGAGCTCTGGCAAACTGAAGGCGAATATTGACGCGCGCACCAAGCCTGGACTCCATTGGTTACGTTTGTATCATCCAAATAGTGCAACTTCCGTTCGCCCATTTCTTGTGAGTGATGCACCCGAACAAATTGAGGTGGAACCCAATAATCGTGTTGCGGAAGCAAATCCGATTACTTCCCTGCCGTTTAGCGTTCACGGTGTTTTAGGCAAACGTGGTGATGTGGACATGGTTGCTACGTCGCTTTCTGCTGGTCAACGGCTCGTAGCCACTGTGGACTCATCCAATTTATTGCGTTCACCAATGGATGCGAGCCTGCAGCTATTGGACTCGAATGGATTTGTTGTCGCGGAGAATCTCGATCATTTCGGACTAGATCCTTGTTTGGAGTTTCTGGCACTTCAAGACGGAAAGTATTTTGTTCGCGTGTTTGGTTTTCCGAAAACACCGGATAGCACGATTGCTTTCGGCGGTGGGGCTGACTGGATCTATCGTCTTCGACTGCAATCTGGTAGCAATTCCTTTCCTGACCCGGAAACTGCAAGTCAGATTCCAAAAGAAAGCAAGATCCTCATGATGGAGCCCGATTCGGCGGCGATTCGCGATGATGCGATGGCCATCGAGTTGCCTGCCTGCATTCGTGGCACGCTCTCGCAAACAGGTCAGCAAGGCTTTCTTCGCTTTCGAGCGATTGCAGGGCAACAATACCGAATTCAATTGCTCGCTAGAGAACTTGGATCGGACTTGGATGCGACTGTAGCCATCCTGGATTCTCAGGGCAAGCAGCTATCGCAACAGGACGATGTTGGCAGCCAGCGTGATCCTGATTTGAAATGGAAGGCCCCGTCGAACGGTGAGTACTTCATCGAAGTCAAAGACTTTCATCAAGCAGGCGGCGCAGGTTTCCGATTCGTATTGCTGGTCAGTCAAATCTTGCCGGATTTCAAACTTTCGATACCGAATGATTTGGTCCAGGCTACGATCGGCAAGGAAACAGAGATTCAGGTCAAGTTGGAACGTGAGTCCGAATTCAAAGGGGACATTGTGGTCGCGATTGAAGGGATCCCCGATGGGTTCGATTGCCCAGAGGTAAAATCGATTCATGGCAGCGACACGGAGAAAAAGGTAACACTTCGAGTTAAAGGCAAGGTTCCGTTTCAAGGACCAGTGAGAATTTCTGGTAAAGCGGCTGAATTGCGTGACGCCGTTCGATACGCAGTTACCGATGATGCAAAGCCAGTATGGCTTAGTAGTACAGTGGAATAATTGCCTTATCGGCAACCGCCGAATCCAGCTAGTGCCAAAACTCGTAAGTTCCTTCTACTAGTTTGAAGCCTATTGAGCCTGAGGCGCTAGCCGATTTCCTGCGGCGGGGCTCGGCTAGCGCCTCAGGCTAAATCCAAGAAACCGGAAGAAACTTCCGGTTTCTTGCACTAGTGGTCTGTCACACCTTAATTTGAGGGTTGTGTACGAGGCAACGAGTCCTCAAAGCGGTCGATTTGCAAGGACTCG
>JAYTVL010000635.1:0-40830 GCA_043744075.1 Pirellula sp.
TACAGCCTGCGTGAAGCCCATGTTCGTTTCGTACAATCCACAGGAACCTGCTGACCGGAGAGCCGTATGCGGGAGAACCGCCTGTACGGTTCGGAGGGAAGGGAGCCGCAACTCATTGCGGCTTTCCTACCCCTATCTATAAAATCACAGCCTCTGGGCGTGCCACTCGGCTTGGCTACTAACTCCGTGTTGAGAATTCATATTGAAGATGCGGTTGGTTCGATCTGCTTATCCCGATTGCCTTAGATATGTCAAATCGATCCGCCAACACTGTCGCGCGTTGCGGCAAGTTAGGCCCTGGATGAATATCGAGCAAATAACGAACGGTCAACGCTTGGTTTGGCTGCAAGGTAATATTCTCCTCACGGCTCAACGATGGTCCTATCCAACCGTCTGACCGAACATGCCATTTGGCGGGGAATCCTAGGTTGTCGCAATGGTCGATGAGCGTGATCCCTTCTATTTGCTCCGTTCCCTTCGAGTTCAAATGGCTTGTCCCACTGTAGTCGACCCAGCGATTCGGATTGCCAAACAAATTAGCTTCACCTTGCTTGCCGTCTGCGCCCGTAATGGTACCTCCACCAAAGTGTACTGAAATACTCTTTGCAAGCCGCAAACCGAGAATACCAAAATTGCTTTTGCGAAATTCGGTCCCCGTCGTTTTTGTTGAAAAGTCCGATTGTAATTCCAGTGACCATCCATTCTCGAACGAATTGCCGTGCGGGCGAATTGTTGCAACGACATCTTGCTGAAGCAAAGGTTGCGGATCGTGTCCATCGAGCCAATGCAAGCATAAGCCAAGCCTTGCTGAATCATCGCCGTCCTCAATTGCATACCAATGTTTTTGAATGATTCGAGCTGGTTTGCCTTCGCTCCAGAAGTCGTATCCCAAAAGATCGGCGTGAGCAAACCACAGCGAGCGATGATGATCGTGATTGGGCGCACCAGGATGTCCCATTCGAGTAAGACATGTTCCACTTGGTCCGACCAACGGGAAGAAAAAGGGACGAGGTGCGTTTGGCGAAAAATGCCATCGGGTCACTTCATGGTCGTAGATGACAAAGGAAAACTGAGACTCCGGTGAGGGTTCGATTTTGCAACGAGGAAGGCGGCGGGACATGGGTCATTTAGCTTATTTTTATCTAGTGCGACGATTTGTATCAGCCGTTTGGATCGTCCAAGAGCTCTTTGAGACGATTCCGAATGGGTTCCGGATATTTTGCTAACCATGATTGATCGACCAAGCCAACCGAGATCATGTCTCGAACATGAACACGGTCTTTGTCACGATGTGAATTGAGTTTCATTCGCACCAAAGCTTCTAAAGTTATGGTTTGAAAATTATTGGCGCGCGTCATCGGTTCGATATCCGGATTGGGGTCGAAATCATCGGGCTTGACGATCTCACCTGTCAAAACCACATGAACTGCGTCGCGAGCTGAGCCCTCGGGATCTTCAACAAACATGTTCAACCCAGCAGTCAAACGATGATGGAACCCAGCTTGGGTCATCGCTTCGATCAGATCAGGCAAATCACGGAGGCGAACAAGGATATCCACGTCGCGTGTCGTCCTTACTGCAGCTTCGTCGACTTGTGCTACCCACGCTCGAACAGCATGGCCACCTACTACTGCATAGGGAACCTTTGCGTTTTCTAGGATGGTAACAGTTTTGCGCAATCGTTCATTGACTCTTTCCACAGCTCTCTCCATCCTGTTCCACAGCTCTTCACCTGTATATCGAAACTCAATCATTTTCGTGTTGCGTCCTCTTACGTAGCTTAGGCTTCCAGCGTAGCTTAGGCTTCCAGCCTGAGTATTCATGAAAAATCCCCACAGACAAGATGCCTATGCTACGTTTAGAAACAGGCCTACACATTGTCTGGAACAACATAGGGTTTTCGGTATTCTCTGTTAAGCATCGCATCCGCCTCTCGGTCGTTTTCGAATTTCTCCTCGGTTCCGTTGAACTTCAACGAGCGCCCTAAGCGATACGAAATGTTGGCTAGATGACAAAGCGACGTCGAAAGGTGTCCCTCGTGAATATCGCTGTGCAAGTCCTCGTTCTTGTCGGAGCGAATCGCCTCCAAGAAATTTGCCCAGTGGTTGGAACGTTCGCGTTCGTTTTCTTTGGACTGTGCAAAGGGCTGCTTCTCTCGTTTGCGAAAGGCCTTCCAGTTATTGCCACTTATCTCCAGCCAGCCATCGGTGCCGTAAAAGACATTGCCGACCTCCTGGCCCGAGCTCCCTTCGTGGTTCGTGTATCGCCCGCGAGTCTCAAGTTCGATAATCTTGCCATCGGCATATGTGAAAGCTGCCGTCTGCGTGTTGGGGGTCTCCTGCGTGGTCCGATCATGGCCGTAAGTCTCGACGCCACCGTAAACCATCGTACCAGGAGTCTTGCCTTCATCCTGTGTGAATCCGAAAATACCGCCCGTGGAATACACAGAGGCTGGATGCTCGTTTTTCTTCATGCCCCAACGTGCAATGTCGAGCGTATGTGGCCCAGTATTGCCGGTATCGCCGTTGCCGGTGTCCCAATACCAGTGCCAGTTATAGTGACTGCGTTTTTCGTTGTATGGGCGTAGTGGAGCTGGACCAAGCCATCGATCGAAATGGAACGTCGACGGCGGTAAGCTGTCCTTAGCCATGCCGTACGAATCGCGAGCTTTAAAGCAAAGGGCTCGCGCCATATAGAGTTCGCCAATGCCACCACTGTGAAGAAACGCTATCGCCTCGCGCACATTCTTCGACGAGCGGTTGTTGAGACCCACTTGCATTCGCAGGCCATACTTGCGCCACGCCTCGATCATTTTGCGTCCCTCCCAGATATTATGCGAGGCAGGCTTTTCGACGTAGACATGCTTGCCCGCTTGTGCTGCCCAGACGGCAGCCAGCGCATGCCAATGGTTCGGAACTACAATCGAAACTGCATTTACAACCTTGTCGTCAAGAATCGAGCGAAGGTCCCAATTTGTTGTCGGCCGGTCCCCCGACTTCGATTCGACCAACTTCAAGGCGGGAGCGAATAGCGCTTCGTCCACATCACAAACTGCGTGTACTTGCACGTTATGACTATCCTTGAGCGCACACCAACTTCCAAGGTGCACCGTACCTTGATTCCGAAGGCCGATAACGGCAACGTGAATGCGCTCGTTGGCTCCAACGATGGCTGCATATGACTTGGCGTTGGCGTTCAGTGCGAGACCAGCTCCCGCCGCTCCAAGCACGCTGGCCTCCATGAACTCACGACGGTTTCGCATTTTCAATTTCGCGTTCATCTTGATTGCTCCAACGGGATCGGTGTGTGATTCGAAACTAATTTCGCATTGGACTCGCGAATGAGGACGTCTGAAGAGAACCTTTCTCGATCGCGTTCTTATATTGTAGCAAGTAAGCCCGTCCAAATTGTTCGACTATCGCCAAAGAAGCGTCAATCCAACGCCCGCGATCTACGCTAATCGCTCCGATCGGTTAAACATGAACTTCAAGTTTGGAAGTGTTCGGCTGATTGCGGTGGCTGTGCCGATTTGCTAAGCTACAGCCGATGGAAACCACGATCAAGACAGATCAAGAAAATCGAATTGGGCGCGCGAAAGCGTGGTGTGTGAGCTGTGACGGACTTGGTTAATCGTGTTACTTCCCGCCCCAATGTCGTAGTTATTGGAGCCGGATTTGCTGGGCTACGCGTCGTGCAGGGGCTCGCGGGAGTGCCGGTGAATGTCGCGATAATCGATCGGCACAACTACCATCTGTTCCAACCGTTGCTATACCAAGTCGCCACGGCCGCTCTTTCCCCTGCGGATATCGCATTTCCGATTCGACGAATTTTCCGATCGCAGAAAAACGTCGAGTGCGTACTTGGAGATGTCACTCAGATCGATTTGACTCGCCAGTGCCTCACCATCGATTCTGCGCAAGAAATCGATTTCGACTACCTCGTTGTCGCGACAGGTGCGACGCATTCGTACTTCGGAAAAGAAGAGTGGCTGAATAATGCACCCGGATTGAAAACCATCGAGGATGCGCTTCAAATCCGCAAGCGAATTCTGCTTGCTTTCGAAGAGGCAGAGAACGAATTGGACGTGGAGGCGCAGCGTGCCAAACTGACTTTTATTATTGTCGGTGGTGGCCCAACCGGCGTCGAACTCGCGGGCGCGCTCCGACAAATCGCTGTAAAGGAAATTCAGAAAGATTACCACCACGTCGATACCTCAACGGCTCGCGTTATGCTGGTCGAAGCCAACGACCGCGTACTCAAGTCCTTCCATCCAACACTTAGCGCTTGTGCCATGCGCGATCTTGATAAACTCGGCGTCGAAATACGACTTAACGCCCGAGTTACGGCGATTGACGAGCATGGCGTCAAAATTGGCTTAGAGAGCATTGATGCCAATAATGTCTTTTGGGCGGCTGGTGTGCTTGCGTCACCGCTGGGCAAATCACTTGGTGTTGAAATGGATCGGGCGGGCCGAGTCATCGTCAAGCCGGACCTTTCGGTACCCGGCCATCCGAATGTTTTTATCGCAGGCGACCTTGCGAGCGTTACAAACTCGGAAAACAACCAACCGGTCCCCGGCGTCGCTCCGGCCGCCATGCAGATGGGCGCTCACGTCGCCAAAGTAATCCGGCTGGAGATCCTCGCCAAGCTTCCAACTGAACAACGGCCTCCTTTCAAATATCGGGATAAAGGCTCTATGGCCACCATCGGTAAGGCCAAAGCCATCGCGGACATCCACGGATGGAGATTCACCGGTTTCATCGCTTGGCTAATGTGGTCGATGATTCATTTGATGTTTCTGATTACCTTTCGCGCGAAGCTGTTTGTCATGCTGAATTGGGCCTACACGTATATCTTTCAATCGACCGGCGCGCGCCTTATCACCGGCGAATTCAAGCCGCGAATTCGCAAGTTCCGCGATGTGACCCCAAAGTAATTCGTTTACAATTGCTTTGTATTAAACCTTCTCGCTTTTTGCATCGCATGGATCAAATGAGACAGACTCTTGTACAACTCGTCGTTTTGTTGCTGGCTTCACTGGCTTTACCGCACTCGGCCTCAGCAGATTCTCAGCAATTCAACGTCCTCTTTATCGCTGCCGATGATCTTCGCAATGATCTTGGATGTTACGGCCATCCGCTCGCAAAGACTCCCAACATCGATCGGATCGCCAAGCGGGGACTCCTCTTCAATCGAGCTTACTGTCAACAAGCGGTTTGCAATCCGTCGCGGGCATCGCTTTTAACGGGAAAACGCGTAGATATTTTAAGGATTTGGGACCTACCCACGCATTTTCGCAATACGACTCTCAATGCTGTCACACTTCCTCAACATTTCAAGAACAACGGATACTTTACGCAAAACATAGGCAAGATCTTTCACAATTTTAGACAGGAAATCCAAGGCGATCCGGATTCGTGGAGCGTGCCAACTGTTATGCATTTCGCAAACCATGGAGACGACAAACCGCAAGTCGAAGGTGAACTGCCGCCAAATTTTGCACAAGATCCGAAATGCACTTGCCTGGATGTACCGGACGACGCTTATTACGATGGCCGCGTTGCCAAACTCGCTGTCGATGCACTTGGCAAGATTAAGGCAAAGGAGCAGCGATTTTTTCTAGCCGTCGGATTTTGGAAACCTCACTCACCCTTCAACGCCCCTAAACGCTATTGGGATCTGTATCGGCGCGAGGATGTCTCCATGCCAAAGAATCCCGATTGGCCGATCGACGCTCCGCGTGTCGCCTGGCACAACGGGCGAGAAATTCGTGGCGACAACCAACGCGAGATGACTCCAGAGGCAATTCGTGAAATCCGCCACGGCTATCTTGCTAACATCAGCTACCTGGATGCTCAAGTCGGAAAGGTGATCGATGAACTCGACCGCCAAGGGTTTACAGACAATACGATCATCGTCTTCTGGTCTGACCACGGTTACCACTTGGGCGAGCATTCGTTGTGGGCAAAGACTTCGAATTTCGAATTGGACGCTCGTGTGCCGCTGATCATCGCCACACCGAAGATGAAAACCGCCGGAAATAAAACCGAATCGCTGGCCGAGCTGATGGATCTATATCCAACGCTGTCAGAATTATGTTCTTTACCGAAGCCGATCGGTACGGATGGCGTCAGTCTGGCCCCCGTATTGGCGTCAATGAGGACGAGTGTTCGCGACGCTGCTTTAACGCAGCATCCTCGCCCCGCTTATTACCAGGACGCACCAGAAACAATGGGATACTCGATTCGAACGGAAAGGTTCCGATATACAGAGTGGCGCAATTGGCAAAGCGGTGAAACAGTAGCCCGCGAATTGTACGATCACCGTGAGGACTCAGATGAGACTCGCAATCTTGCAAGCCACGCAGAACTTGAATCGGAGGTCATCAGGCACGCAAGCTTGCTCAAAAACATGAACCCTATTGTGACCCCCGGTTGGAAGCCCTTGCTAAAATAGTTCTTGCTATGAACCATAATAAAGAGCAATGCGGAATTAGACCTGTCAGGAGCATACTATGCATCGAGCAGAATATTAGGATCGGGATTCCGCTGTGGCATAGGCTTCCAGTCGTTTTACGCATCACGTCTTTGTGGTACGACTCCCGCGAGCTTGTCTCGTGGGTGAGAGAGTTTGGGAACCAGATGGTGTGTACCCAGAATCCCTATTTTCAAACTTGCTGGCCGCCCCCGGCGGCCAGCAAGTTTGAAAATAGCGGGAACGCGCGTGGTTGGGTAATATCTGGTTGCCAAACTTTGCTTCCTGCCAGGCAAGCTGGCAGGAGAGCGATAGCAGCCGAGTTGTTGGGTACAAATAGGCTTCCATCCGGTAAATTGATGGCCCCAGGCTGGAAGCCTAGGCTACATAACTTGTTAATTTGGCTTGTCGTCGCATTTCTCTTGCTGAAACCGATTTGTTCGCCGGTGTTGTCTCAGGAAAACACTCAAGGCCTCAGCCCTGATCAGTCGCTCGCCCGCATGCAGATTCCTGATGGATTTGAAGTTAATCTTGTTGCTGCAGAACCGCTCGTTCGGCAGCCGGTTGCGATTGACTTTGATGATCGCGGACGGTTGTGGGTCATTCAGTACCTGCAGTATCCGAATCCGAATGGTCTGGCTCGTGTATCGGTCGATCGGTTTTCAAGGACCAAGTATGACCGGGTGCCAGAGCCACCTCCGCATGGCCCGCGTGGAGCGGATCGAATCACAATTCTCGAAGATACAAACGGCGACGGCCAAATGGATCATGGTCGCGATTTTATCGAAGGACTCAATCTGGCAACGGGGATTGCATTTGGGCATGGCGGAGTGTTCGTGCTGAATGTTCCTTACCTGTTGTTTTATCCCGACCGCAATCGAGACGACATTCCAGACTCTGATCCCGAAGTACTATTAACTGGATTCGGCATGGAGGACGCTCACAGCGTTGCGAACTCGCTTACGTTTGGTCCTGACGGTTGGCTATACGGTTGTCAGGGAAGCACCGTCACTGCCAACATTCGCGGAATCGAGTTTCAGCAGGGTGTTTGGCGATATCATCCGATGACTCACGAGTTTGAGTTGTTTTGCGAAGGTGGCGGCAATTCTTGGGGACTTGATTTCGATCGCACTGGTCGACTGTTATATAGCACGAACTACGGTGGGCACACGTTGCTGCATGGCGTGCAAGGTGGCTACCTAGTAAAATCGTTTGGAAAGCATGGAGCTCTTCATAATCCTCATGCCTATGGGTACTTTGACCACGCGCCCCATAAGAACTTTCGTGGCGGGCACGTCACAGTCGGCGGAATCATCTATCAAGGCGATTCTTTCCCTGACGCATTTCGTCACAAATACATCGCAGGTGATTTGCTGGGGCATGGCGTTTACTGGCATTCGGTCGAACCTCGCGGCTCAACAGTGCAGACCACTCACGGTGGAGAACTGTTAATCGCTAACGACTCGTGGTTCGCGCCAACAGATGTGACCATGGGGCCAGACGGTGCAATCTACGTTACGGACTGGAACGATGCCAGGACCGCGCATCCCGATCCTGACGCCGATTGGGATCGTTCAAACGGTCGTATCTATCGCATTGCGTCCAAGGGCACGAAGTCCGCGGCGCCCATCGACTTCGCAAAACTCAGCAACGAAGAGCTAATTAAGTTTCATCGACATCCGAGTCAGTGGTACGTTCGTCATGCTCGTCAGGAACTGATTCGCCGTTTTACTGGAACCGAAAAATCGTCAAAGGGTAGCGAAATCATAGGACTTCACCAATCGTTTGTTGAAACGGCCCTAAAGGCCCCAGATGAAATCGTCGCTTTAGAAGCATTGTGGTCGCTAAATGTACTGGGTGGTTTTGATCAGTCACTTGCAATGCAATTACTCGACAGTCCGCATGGGGCTGTTCGATCGTGGACCGTACGTTTTATAGGCGATACAAAAACTCTTTCGGTAGATCTTGCGCATCGACTCGATAGATTTGCCGAAATGGAATCCGAAGTCAGCGTTCGGCAACAGTTGGCTTGTAGTGCTGCTCGGTTTCCTGCTCACCAAGCGATGCCAATGATCAACGCAAACATCAATCGCGACATCGATACGGACGATCCGTATATGCCTTTACTATGGTGGTGGGCAATTGAGAAGCACAGCATTGTTGGTCGGAAAGAGGTGCTGAAGCGGTTTGTGCGTCCGTCATTGTGGAAATCGAAATTGGGACGCGATGTCTTATTAACGCGATTGATTCGCCGATACGCGGCCGAGCGTTCTGCAGATGGTCTTGATTCTGTCGTCCGACTTTTGAATGCCGCACCGGATGCACCTTCGCGACACTTGCTTTGGTCGCATGTGCTCCTAGGCTTGCAGGAACAGCCGCAAGATGCTACGACGGATGCTTGGCAAGAGCGAGTAAACCAGCATGCATTTTCGAAAATGTTGTTAGCCGAATGGAGTTTGGCACCTCGCGATCTAACTCTCGTGCAATTGGCGATCGCTTTGCGATTTCGCGAGCCGATCGCAGCAGCTATTCTAGAGGCCTTCGATCCGAACTCCGACGCTCAACGTCGAGTTGCATTGCTGGGAATGCTCAGTCCGATTGATAATTCAAGCCTGATGGATCGGTCGTTGGCATTGCTTGAGTCCAACCAAATAGAAACAGTACGATCCGCAGCATTGCAGTTGTTGGCTCGCTTCGATGAGCCACGGATTGCAGAACGACTAATCGGTCTACATCAATCGTCAACATCCGACGTACTCAATTCGCAGGTGCGAGATGTACTCTTGGGTCGAACGTCGTCCGCAAGAGCATGGCTCAACGCCGTCGATCGACGAGAATTCGAGGCATCATCGACTTCGATTGAGCAAGTGCGACGTGTCGCATTGCTTGGCGATTCGCAACTGGATGCTCTTGTATCGAAGCACTGGGGGAAACTTCAAAGCAGTACACGCGAAGAGAAACTCGCCGAAGTCCGTCGACTGAACAATGACTTGCGAGCAGGCGCGGGTAACGTATTGATGGGACGTGAGGTCTTTAACAAACACTGTGCCGCCTGCCATGAACTTTTTGGCGAGGGAAAAAAGGTTGGGCCGGACCTGACCTCAGCAAACCGGCAGGATCGCGATTTCTTGTTGGTTAGTTTAGTTGACCCCGGCAGTGTGATTCGCAAAGAATTCGTGAGTGTTGTCATTCAAACGACCAGCGGCCGCATACTGACTGGCTTGGCGATCGATCGCAATAATGCTTCTATCACGCTCGCAGATGCGAAAGGGGACAAGCAGGTTGTTCAGACGTCCGAGATTGAAAATCTGCGGGATTCGGTTGTCTCGATTATGCCGGACAACCTTTATTTACAATTGAGACCACAAGAATTGCGAGATTTATTCGCATACTTGCAATCAAAGAAATAGAATCTGGTGCAACACATCCATCAACGTAGCTTAGGCTTCCAGCCTGAGTATTCAAGAGAAATCCCCACAGGCAAGATGCCTATGCTACATAACCCGCGATGCGACAAATTAGGAGAGTGCCATGCGATTAATAGTCTTATTCTTGATGTGCGTTAGCCTGCAGTCTGTGTGGGCGCAGGAGCCATCTTCGCGACTCTATCAAAACCAGATCAAGCCGATTTTGAACCCGCAACCGTTGTTAGCTGACTACCCTGAGTACTTTGAGCCGATTCAAGAGGAGGCCCGGTTCGAAGCTCCGGCAATTGTCGATGATGAAGGAGCGGATCTACATGTGCGAGCTTGGCGATTTTCGTACAACGCCCGGGGAATCATCGAAATGCCCAACCACCTTCGGTTAAGGGAGACGGCAGTAATCATGGTTCACCCGTGGGCCATTGATGACGCTTGGGGCTGGAAGAGTCCTGAACCGAACGGCGTCGCGGACTTCTGCACTCCAAAGAAAAATGCCCTCGCAGCTGGACATACGAAAAAAGTGATTGACCCGTTCCTGAAAAAATTGCGAACTAAGGCTGCGTTCGTTATGTACAGTTTACCTGGCTCCGCTGACCCTGTTCGCACGAGAGTCTATCGCTCGTTTAGCAAGACGCCCACGGCAGCAGAACGCGTGGCCGGAGAAATGGAATTACGGAGAGTGCTCGCCGCATATGATTATAGTGGACAGACGCTCCCGGAAACATTAACGCTCGGCAAAACCACGCCGGTAGTCGAGTATTTTCGCCAGTTTCCGGGCCTTGACGCCGGGGCTCGCTATAACGGTACGGGTTTTTGGGATCTGCCGATACCGGTAAGTACATCGGTCAACGTCGATCCCGCGGACATTGTGATCTTTGACCAAGAGGGCTACAGTCCACTTCGCGATTTTTTGAAGACGAATGGCGTACGGCATGTGCTGCTTACAGGCTATGCTACGGACATGTGTTACTGCCGCACGACTGCAGGTTACGAAAACCTGTCAAAAGACTTTAACGTCTTCCTGGTTGCAGATGCATCGTTAGCAACGTTTCCTGCGAACACGACACCGCGTTTCGCTGTCAATGCAGCGATCTCCTTTGCAGCGCTGAATCAGCTGATAACTCAAGTCTCATGGGTGCAACTCGCAAAAGACAAAAGCCATGAATGATCAACCTATTTTGATTTCACGTAGGTCAGCCTGTCCTCAGGCTGACATTGAATTGATTCCACGTCGAAACTGGCTTCAATCAGCATCCACGCTTGGTATCGGCGGGATCGCGTTCAGCCGATTGGGGGCCAAGCTGCGTGCGGCCATGCCCAGCGGAAACACCAAGGCGCAGATTGCTATTACGTTAGACCTGGAGATGAGTCGCAATTTTCCACGCCGAGAAGATTTGCATTGGGACTACGAAAAGGGTAACCTCGACGATTCTGCGAAGAAGTACGCTGTTGATGCCGGACGTCGTGTGAAAGCACGCGGTGGTTGCATTCACTATTTTTGCGTGGGTCGCGTACTGGAACAGCCCGATGTCTCCTGGCTGCAAAGCCTTACGAAAATGGATCATCCAATCGGCAACCATACTTATGATCATGTCAACTTACTTGCTCGGACCAACGAAGAGTTGCAGTTTCGATTCCAGCGTGCACCGTGGCTGATCCAAGGCCGATCGCTCTCAGATGTCATTCAAGAAAACATTCGAGTAACAACGTTGGCTTTAAGGCAACGAACCGCCATTGAGAATCGAGGCTTCCGTACGCCAGGCGGTTTTAGTACTGGCCTAAAGGGGCGCGAAGATCTACAGCAGATGTTGCTCGGACTTGGATTCAAATGGGTTAGCAGCCTCTACCCAGCCCATGCTAATTCCGAGGCGAAACAAGAGCCCACGGAGGCTATCTACGAAAGTATCGTTCAGGCACAGACAATGGCACAGCCTTTCAAGTACCCGACGGGTTTGATTGAGATCCCGATGAGTCCCATCAGTGACATCGGGGCATTCCGTACTGGACAGTGGCGTCTAGAGTGGTTTCTCGAAGCTGTAAAAAGAGCTGTTACTTGGACGATTGAACATAAAACCGTCTTTGACTTTCTTGCACACCCCTCATGCCTGGGCGTGGTCGATCCTGAGTTCAAAACGATCGACTTGATCTGCGATCTAGTCAAAGCTGCGGGGGACTCAGCAGAAATCGTAGACCTCGATCAAATCGCAAGAAGTGTAGGTTAAATTAGCCGTACCACGTTAGCGGCGGTTGCCTGTCCGAAAACCGGGGCTAACGCCCATCGGCTAATCCTATAACAACCCGCTTGCCTCGCGGGTGAGAATCGGACGCAATCGTGTTCCGATTTGAAGGGGAATCGTATCGCAAGAATCGCTCGAGAAAGGGTCAACAGAGCGTCACTCGTACTATGGGAAGTTCGGTTTCATCTCGCTGCCAAAGTTAACCGATCGGATGTTTCTTCCGATGCAAACTGCGGAGAAGCCTTAATCGGTTCTGGTGGACTGTTTTTCTGGTTTTGCCTGTTCTCTACCTGAAATCAGAAGTCCAAGGACCATTGGAACATTCGCAATCGAGGGCGACTGTCGTCGCTGCGCAGCGGTGCCTGGGTCAGACTTGGCGTTGCACAGGCCGCAGGACTTGCTTCCTAATCACGTAGCATAGGCTTCCAGCCTGTGAGTACAGAAATCACAGGCTGGAAGCCTATGCTACCCTTAAAATCAACCAACAAACCAAATAAATGCTTCAAAAAAACTCAGAACTTGCCAACAAGATAAATCAACTTTGGGACAAGTTCTGGAACGGTGGCAAGCAATTTGCAACAGCTTGAAAGGAAACCCTCGTGGCCGATCTCATGCTGGAAATTCTAACGGTTTCCCCAGTTAGAGGACAGGATCTTACTGGGATCAAGTGCCAGTCGCTGCTCAGTCGTATACTTAAAGTAAAACGGTGCTGTTTGGAATAGATCTTTTCGACCTTCGCGTTCAAATGACCACACAATTTTGTCTCCATCGCGGACGTTAACTTCCACTGCAGCATCCCGATAACAAGTCAAGTACCAAAGATTTTCACGGGCTTCAATTTGGATATACGCACCTGGTTCAGTTCCCGTGCTGAGCGAGAATATTGCACCGTCCTTAGCCCACGCTGTGATCTCAGGATACCGATAGATAGGTTGAGGTAATAGTCGAAGTTGTGACGTATTCCGATTGCCAGTGAAATGTCGAACAATGGATTTCATTTGACTCAAGCGAGTCATTCGGCTGTCGGATGGGACAACGTCGGATAGCACTTCTTACCATTTTGGGCCAGGATCATCGCACTGCCAGAAGACTTTATCAAAGCGGGAACCGGATACGCTACCTGCGACTAATGAATTGAATTTGATTCCTAAACTCCTGGCGCGTGGCATGGTATCCACCTTACCAGAAAAGGCCGCGCCGATGATGATGGGGCGTCCGTTGTCGGTCCAGAGATACACCTTGCCATGTCGCGCAGAAGCTAAAAAATCTCCTTTAAAAGAAAGCAGAGTTTGCCTTTTGAGGCCAGAGCTGACTGTAGACAAAGTAGAGTCGTTGTTTTTGGAGTTGTGAATAAGCTTGATGCTATCGATGAGCTCGTCGTAGATCACTTTCCACTTTTCTACAATTGCCTGTTCGGCATCGCCTTTTGTGTCGACTTGATCGGTCTGCGCCGGAGCGTGGCTGCAAAATTCCGTAATCATCAGCGCCGCAATTAAGGAAACGAAGACTGACTTATCGACATTGAACATGTTGAACTCCGGAGATGAACAAATCTCAATGACTTGGCAGGACATGAATCATAGACAATATGCCTTAATAGAAACAGGTTGTCAAGGGAACGGGCAGTAGCACAATACGAAACCAACATCCAACTCCACGCTCGAATCACCAAGCTGCCTTCGGGGGAAGAAAAAGCGTCGGGAGCCAAATCGGCAACACTGGGGGTTTCTTGATTTCCTCCATCTGCAAGCAGCACAAGCGGTTTATTGTTGGAAGTGAGGATGCCAAATGAGTCTTTGAGCTGTGTTCGAGCTAGGGCTCAAGCCAATCTACTAGACGAAGGGCGGGAATGTTACGGAAACCAAATATGTTGTGCGTTACTAACGTTAAATCGTGAACGATCGCTGTTGAAGCAATCATCAAGTCGGCCGTTGGCACGGAAATACCTTTCAGCAATAGACATCCTCGTGTTTTCCCAAATTGTTCAGCACAATCAGAGTCGAAATCAATGACTCCAACATCCAAAAGCAAGTCGTCGATCTTTGCAACTAATCTGAGCGGATCCGATGAGTGATGGGCGCCTGCAAGTAGTTCACCCAAGACTACGGTCGAAATGAAAAGCCCACCGCCATGTTGAATAAATCGGTGAGCCAATCCGCTTGGGCGGTTCAGGTGAGCAGAACAAATATTCGTATCGAGTAGGAAACTCATTCTTGTTCAATACCCGAACGTCGTTCTAGCTTTCGATCTTGTTGAATCTTGTCCATGATTGCTCCCATCTCAGGATGATCGTTCCAGCCGCCAGCCGAGCGACGAATCCCTTCGCCCCAAGTATTGTTCTTGGTAACGAGCTTTACCTGCACTTCGACCTCTTGACCTTCGGATACTCCGAGGTCTTCGTCTAACTCAATTGTTCTACCGTGAACAACACCGTGTACAGTCTTTGTCATTTTTGATTTTCCGATAATTGGGTTGCGTGCTTTGATTCAGCCGCGATTCTTTACCGAAATTCTGCAGTGAGTCGACTGAAGCAACCAAATCCTGCGTTGGCTCGGTTGATGACCAAACAGTACAGCAAGTCTAATGCATTTCTTGGGACGTCGCAAAGCCAGCTGCTGCCTCTAGGCGAGAAATGAGCGTGGGTCAGCAAAGGTGCGCGATGAGCAGTCGCTTTCAAATCTAAACCCAAGCGTAATTATCTTGACTGAATACAATGTCCCAATAAGGTTCGACACGCGATGTCTCCTTTGCCGAATCACCCAATCAGATGCAGTAATCAAATGAGTAAGATGAGCGTCCTCATGGTAGGGACTGGCGAGTATACCACTGGGTACGTTCAAGGAGCTGTAGCTGCGTCAGATAAGAAAGCGGGAATCGTTGGCGTAACGCTTTTCGACCTACGTCGACGTGGACTCGTCGATCGGCTCGTTATGGCAGGGACGAACGGCACCAAGTTTCCGGAAATCCGAAAGCATCTCGACAAAGCTCTTGCGAAGACGTATCGCGACATGGATGTTCGCTTTGATAGTTTTCCGGCTGACGATGTGCAACGCGATGGCAATGCATACCGCTTGGCGCTCGAAACGATGCAGGCTAGTGACAGCGTGATTGTCTTTACGCCAGATGACACTCACTACCGGATCGCGATGGAAGCGATCGAACGAGGCATGCATGTTTTAATCGCCAAGCCGATCGTCAAAACCGTCGAAGAGCATCTGGCTTTGACCCGCAAGGCGAGCGAACAGGGCGTCATTGCGGCGATGGAAGTCCACAAACGATGGGATCCGCTCTACACCGATGCTCGCGATCGCATTCGTAGCCTTGGGGACTTTGGCTTCTTTCAAGCTTACATGAGCCAGCCGAAGTCACAGCTCGAAACGTTTCGCGCTTGGGCGGGCAAGTCGAGCGATATCAGTTACTACTTAAACGCCCATCACATTGATTTCAACGTTTGGGCCGTTGCCCATCGTGCTCGCCCGTTGGTCGTACGAGCATCGGCGGCAACAGGCGTGGCGCACGCGATGGATATCCCGACCGAGGACACGATTACCTTGATCGTCGATTGGGAGAACATTGAAAGTGGAAACAAGGCGACGGCGATCTACACTTCCTCATGGATTGCCCCCAAGGCGGATGTGCATTCTCAACAACGATTCTTCTACATGGGGCATGGCGGCGAGATCAAAATTGATCAAGCTCACCGCGGATATTCACTTGCCATTGACGGCGCCGGATTCAGTTCGCCGAATCCGTTGTTCATGAAATTTACACCGGATGCGGATGGCTATTTTTCTGGGCAAAATAGTTACGGCTACCGCAGTTTTGAAGTTTTCCTGCGTGCTGCGGAGGAAGTTCGCCAAGGCCGCGCGAAGCCTAACGACTTTGACGGAAAACTTGCGACCGCGAGAGATACCTTGCTGTGCACAGCGATTCTAGAAGCCGGACGTCGCAGCCTGGATGCCAATGGTCAAGCGATCCGGATTGACTATGACAAGCAAGGTGCTGTGTCTGGCCTCAGCGAGTTGTAAGTCGACCGATTTCTGCAATTCCGGATCATGAAATTTATTTCACACTTGTGCATTGTCACAGCTAAGATTTAGGGTTTGATAGTAGTAAACGAGGCGACGAGTCCCTGCGATTTGCGTCGCATACGGGACTCGTTGCCTCGTCCACTACCCTAATCTTTAGCTGTCCCTGACCACTAGTAAACAACCGCCAACGTTCCATCGTTTCTTCGGAGTAGATATAATAGTTGTCTAGATGTATTGCCTCCGCCACAATTCAGTACTGCGTCGATCATTTGCAGTAATAAACCAAGGTAATGAACCATGACCCGACTCTTCACCATCGCTTTCATCACATTCATCGTTTTATCCGGATCGTGTTTCGAGGATGCGAAGGCTATCGATCTATCTAAAAAGCCTGACAATTGGTTTGGCAGCGATGAGGGACGAAAGACCATGGATTGCATTCTCTCCTGGCAATCCGACAACGGCGACTGGCCAAAAAACACGGACACCATAACGAAGTCTTACTCAGGCGAACGTTCAAAGCTCCAGGGCACCTTCGATAATGGAGCTACCACTGGTGAGTTGCGAGCTTTAGCCCTCGCGTTAAAAGAGACAGGCGACGATCGCTTTAAAAAGGCCTTTCTAAAGGGATTCGACCACATCCTAAATGCACAGTACGCGAATGGCGGATGGCCGCAGTATTTCCCGCTTCGCAAGGGATACTATACGCATATCACCTTCAACGATAACTGCATGGTTCGACTGATGGAATTTCTTCGCGATACAGCCAACGCAAAGGATTATGCATTCGTAGGCGGGGATCGTCGCGACGCAGCGACCAAAGCGATCGGCCTTGGAATCGACTGCATTGTGAAATGCCAGGTAATGGTCAAGGGTGTTCCAACGGTTTGGTGCGCTCAGCATGATGAAGTCACATTGGCTCCGGCCATCGCTCGAAGCTACGAGCTCGTCTCCTTGAGTGGTTCTGAAAGTACCGGCCTCTTGAAATACTTAATGAATCTCGACAAACCGACTCCGGAGGTCATTCGCGCAGTCAAAGCAGGAGTTGCGTGGTTCGAAACTGCAAAGATCAAAGGCATTCGAATTGAGAAAGTTAACGGCGATCGCCAAGTAATCAAGGACGACTCTGCCTCCCCTGTGTGGGCGCGATTCTACGAAGTTGAAACAAACCGGCCATTCTTTTGCGATCGGGACGGTGTGCCCAAGTATAGTCTCGCTGAGATCGGTAGCGAACGTCGGAACGGATATGCCTGGTATGGAAACTGGGGCGAAAGCCTAGCCGATGCGTATGCCAAGTGGCCCCATCGCTGATCCATGGCAACCTGAACTTGCGAAGCGGACCGCAGAAATCGATGTGGTCTAGCTGTTCCCACGTGCTTTGAGAAATCCGGCAAAACGTTTAGGAAATCTTACGGTAAATTAATTATTTCCCGAAAGCTTAATAATCCTTAATACGCCGGTGCCGAAACATACTGAGTAGCTACACTAGCGACATTAAGATGACGTTGAAAGTACAATGTCGGTGTAACCTTCAACAAAGTAGACAACACCGCGTGTACGAAACTTTTTTGCGTTTAAGTCTTTCGCGCGGTGGCGAGAGGTCATCGTTGTGATGCCTCGTGCGCAATGGTTTGTTTGCGACGGCGTCTCGATATTGCGCAAGCAGAATCATCGGATTCGCGAAACGACGTCCGTTGCAAACTTGAAGGTGGAAGGAGTATAGATCGTCAACATTAACGATAACGTGAGGCCGTCTGGGCTACTCACCTACTTAGGTTGTTGGTCGACAGAGTGCTTCGAATTGAAAAGAAAGTGCGGACTATGCGTCTTACTGCTATTCGGTTGATTCGGACTGGGATATCACTAATCGTGATTGTAGCCTTGCCGATCCTTGGTTTCGTGGGCGTGCCGCAGTTCAAAAAATGGTGGGATCTCAACCATCTAGTAGTCGAATCCGCTCATGTTTCCGAGACAAAGCCTCACGGGACGCTGGTGGGCGCAGAATCTCGAACTTTGCGATTGCCTCTGGAAGTGCTCGAGACACTGCAAGTCGAGACGGCTGACGTTAGGCCCGCACATGCTTCGGACGTACTCAAGTTGGAGGGTTCGTTATTTTTGGATGCGAACCGTTTGGTGCATGTTAATTCGCGATTTTCCGGCGACGTTATTGAACTTGGTCAGGTTGAAGTTACTGAAAAAGCTAAGTTGCCGTCGTCAGAAACTCGGACCACTTCTCGTTCGATTAGCTTTGGCGATATCGTTCGCAAGGGACAGCTTCTGGCGGTGATTTGGAGCAAAGAGCTAGGTGAAAAGAAAAGCGAACTTGTGGAATGTTTGACCATGCTTCGATTCAATGAGGATCGGCTGAAACGATTGGAAGAGTCGGCAGCGGTGATGTCGGAGCGACTCTTACTCGATACGAGGCACGAAGTGGAATTGGCTTTAATCACGATCGCTCGAGTTGAGAGGACTTTGCGGTCATGGAGGCTGAGCGCAGAACAGATTCAGGCGATTCGTGAGGAGGCAGAGCGAGTTCGCGCTCACAAGGGCGATTGGCATAAGAGTCTCGATGATTCTTGGGCACGGGTCGAAATTCTCGCGCCGATGGACGGGACAATCGTCGAGAAGAACCTTGCGGTGGGAGACTTCGTTGGCACCGATCTTGATCTCTTTAAGATAGCTGACCTGCGACGGTTGGATGTCTTAGCCCATGTTTATGAGGAAGACATTTCCTTGCTGGAAGCTTTACACGAAGGACAACGGCAATGGACTATCCGGTTGAACGCAGGTCCGCAATCGCAGCCGCTGGAAGGGAGCTTTCAGCGAATTGGAAACTTGATTGATCCCACGCAACATACGGCGTTAGTGATGGGCTGGGTCGATAATTCGGCTGGGCGCCTACGAGCCGGACAGTTCATCTCCGCGCAGATCAATCTGCCACCCGATCCCGATGAGGTGGTAATTCCCATTTCGGCACTCGTTGATCGGGAGGGGGAGTCGCGAGTGTTCGTGGAGACCGATCCGTTAAATCATGAATTCACTTGTCGACGCGTGCTGCCAACTCGCCGAAGCAACCAGTTTGCGTATATCTCAACGAAGCCTCGCAATGCGGAAGGACAACCGCCGTTCGACACGTTGAGAATTGGCGAAGTTGTTGTGAGGGCAGGGGGTGTCCAGATGGCTGCCGAGCTGGAATCGTTGCGTGCCGCAGCGCGGTCGACGACCGCGACTGCAACGGCAATCTCCACCGAACCCGCAGGGCAAAACACGTTATGATTAGCAAGCTACTGGATTGGGCGATCCATAGTCGGGTCGTTGTCATATTATTGACTTGCACGTTGATTGCAGTTGGTAGCTATGCCGTTGTGAACGTCAATGTCGAGGCTTATCCAGATCCGGCTCCGGCAATTATCGGCGTGGCTGCAATCTATCCGGGCGCTTCGGCGGAAGAGGTCGAGAGACAACTGGTAGTTCCGATGGAAGTCGCATTGGCGGGGATGCCCGGTCTTAAATACACACGCAGCAAAGCGATGTTCGGGCTGTCTTACATGCTCAATCAGTTTTCGTACGGCGTCGATTTCAAGGATGCTCGGCAAGAGGTTATCAATCGACTGTCACAAGCTCAATTGCCTAAAGGTGTAACGCCGGAACTGACCCCGGCTTCGTGCATCGACGAGATTTACCGTTACATGTTGCGAAGTCCTAAGGATAAGCTAGGCCGTGACATCTATACGCTCTACGATCTGAAGTCATTGCAGGACTGGAATTTGGAGCGAGAACTCCGACGAATTCCCCGCGTCGCCGGAGTGACGAGTTGTGGCGGCATGGTAAAACGGTACGAGATTCACCCCGATCCTGATCGGCTGAAGGAGTATGGCATTACGCTGCAACAACTGGAGAATGCTATCTCGTCCAGCAACGCGAACGTCGGAGGCGATATGATCGTTCAGGGGGGAAACGTGCAGATCATCCGAGGGATCGGATTGATAGGCGGCGGGGAAGACCCGATGGCCTACGCTGCAACCCATTTCACCGATCCGATTGAGGCTGCCGCTTATCTTCGCGCGGAAGAGCGTCGTCGCATCGCCGAAATTCGGCAGATCGTCATCACCGCGACGAACAACGTTCCGATACGTGTCGAACACGTTGTCGAAGGAGGGCCGAGCCATGCAGAAGCGGATCTCGGCAAGCAAGGTGTTGTGGTTGGCCATCATACACGACAAGGCAAAGTTAGTTTTGCGAGTCCGGAATTGAATGAAAACGGACGCGAAGTTTTGAAGAACGGGCAGCGGATAGTAATCGACGAAGACGAAAAAGTGCAGGGTATTATTCTTCTAAGAAAAGGAGAGAAGTCGCTACCCACTCTGGAAGCAACGCGAGAAAAGATCCGCGAGTTAAACGAGACGAAAGGCTGGTTGTTGCCTGGGGTCCAGATCGAGCCTTATTACAACCGCACCACCCTGATCGACGTTACAACCGAAACGGTGCATCACAACCTACTGGTCGGCATGATCTTAGTGACGGTTATTTTGCTGATGTTCATGAACAATGTCCGAGTAGCCCTGATCGTTGCGATCAATGTTCCACTGGCGCTCATGTTCGCATTCAGCGTGCTTTACTTGAGAGGCCGATCAGCAAATCTATTGTCGATCGGCGCGGTAGACTTCGGCATTATCGTCGATTCGACAGTCATCATGGTCGAAAATATCTACCGCCGGGTGAGCATCGCGACTGACGACACCGATTTGCCGTTGTCGAAGCGCATTCTGTTAGCTGCCCGTGAGGTTGAGCGCAGTCTCTTTTATTCGACACTTATTATGGTCTGCGCGCTATTGCCATTGTTTACAATGCAAGGCCCGGAAGGGCAAATCTTCGGACCAATGGCCGACACATATGCCTTCGCTCTTGGCGGAGCGTTGCTACTCGCCCTGACCATCTCGCCGGTTCTCTGCACTCTGTTCTTCAAAAACTTGAAACCTGCCCGAGACAATTTTCTCGTGCGGAATCTGAAACGTATTGTGATATGGCAACTGAACTGGGTGCTCAATCATCGAATCGCTGGCCTAGCCGTCGCGTTGAGCTTGTTGGCAATCACTTTGAGTGTGATGCCATTCCTCGGTCGTGAATTCATGCCCGAGCTTGAGGAAGGGAACATGGTCGTCCGCGGGACGTTTCCGGTGAATATCGCACTCGATGAAACCGCTCGCTATGCGCGCGTCGCTCGCAAGATTCTCATGAGCTATCCGGAGGTGTCCGTGGTCGCCTCGCAGATCGGTCGACCAGACGATGGAATGGACCCGTCAGGTGCATTTGAAATGCAGTGCTTTGTCCCGCTCAAACCGCCCAATGAGTGGCCCATCCTGCCTGGCCGAATTAAACGTCGTTCCAAACCAGAATTGATAGATGAAATGAACGAGGAGCTATCGCGGAACATCATAGGCGTGAATTGGGATTTTTCTCAAATCATCCGTGACGATGTTATGGAATCGCTTTCGGGCGTAAAGGGAGAGAACTCGGTCAAGATCTTTGGTCCCGACTTGACTGAATTGGAACGACTGGCTGCCGAGGTCAATTACACGATTGGGACCGTGCCCGGTGTCTTCGATCCCGGTGTTTTCCGCATCAAGGGTCAGACAAACCTTTCTTTCCCTATCGATCGCGCCAAGTGCGCGATGTGGAACGTGAGCGTGGCGGACGTGGAGGACGTCATTCAAACGGCTGTCGGCGGCAAGCCGTTTTCGCAAATGACTGAAGGCGAAAAGTCTTTTGATATATCGCTTCGTTGGCCAGAGAATCTAAGGGAAAACCCGGAGGCCATCCTCAACATTCCGGTGGACGTCGTGAAAAACAATATCACTGCTGGAGGATTCGAACAGCCGGCGTCGGGAAGCGGTGCCCGGTTGTCCGTTATCGGAACGACTCTTCGCATGCCCTCGCCTACTGGCAGAGATGGGCTGGGAGGAGCAAGCAGCCTCAACCAAGTTCCCCGACGTCGACTTCGTGACCTCGTCACCCCCGTGGACGAAGGCGGACGAACGGATGCCGCTGGTTCATTTGTGAAGACCGGTGCCTCGACCATCAACCGGGAACAGGGACAGCGGTTAATCGCCGTAAAATTTGGAGTCCGCGTCCGGGACCTCGCAAGCACGGTAGCTGAGGCACAGGAAAAAACCTCGCCACTATTTAAACCCCCTTATCGCGCTACTTGGAGCGGTGAATTCCAGCAGATGCAGGAAGCCGAAGCTCGGATGCTTGGTGTCGTCGCATTGTCGCTGTTCCTGATTTTGGTCATGTTGTATCTCGCTTTCAATTCACTGCTTGACGCAATGCTGGTTTATGTGAACGTGATCGCTATGTCGATGGGAGGGATCTGGGCGCTTGTGCTGACCGGCCTGAATTTCAATATCTCAGCTGCCGTCGGCTTTATCTCGATACTCGGCGTCGCGGTGATGAACGGTTTGCTTATGGTCTCGTCGTTCAACAATCTGCGTTCAAGACAAGTGCCGCTTCACCAAGCGATCGTTGAGGGGACAGAAAAACTTGTGCGGCCGATTACGATGACCGCGCTGGCGGCCATCCTCGGACTGCTTCCGGCCGCTTTCTCTACTGCCGTCGGCTCACAATCGCAACGTCCTCTGGCAATCGTCGTGGTCGGAGGAATGCTCTCGACGCTACTGTTCTTTAACTTGGTGCCGTTGCTATACAGCTTCTATGGCAATCGCGAACCGAAGGCAAGTGGTGGTCACGTTCACGAGTGATACGAACTCGCAGCTTTAAGACGCGATGACCATCAACGTCAGATCGAAGGGATTTCAGCAACTTGGATGGGCGTGCCCATTTGGAAGATATCGTCAACTTGCAGTAACTCACCCAAATCGACGGTACTTTGCCATTGTGACTGCAGGATATCGATGTACTGGTTTAAAACGCTAGCAACTGTTTGTTGGGCGACGATGACGTCGTTGAAACTGATTCCGCTAGGGTCCGTCATGTAACGTTGGTAAATTCCGCGATACGCACGTACTTGATCGCTCAGCGCTTCCGTACGAAATGTTTTTGATAGCTGCCGATTGGTTTGGTAGGTCCCATAAATCGGTGCGAGTCTGACAATCAACTGGTTTTGAGTGTCCGTGACGGTTTGCATCGATCGAGTAAGCTCAGCCCGGGCCGCAATGCGGTTTCCTTGGTTCTTGTTCCAAACTGGAACGGCACCACCGAACACCACATTGTAAGTAGTCGTTCCAGGTACAAATGTGTAATCATGTTGCAACACGAATCCCACATTGATATCAGGAATTGGGACCTTGTCGGCCAAAGTGACGAGCGTTCGGCTTTTGCCGATCAAGTTTTCGGCTATTTGCAAATCTGTATGAACTGCGGTCATTTGGGCGAGCGCACGTTCGTATTCAATTTCTGGCACTGGACAATCGATTCGCCCCTCCAGTTCCTTTGGCTGAAGTCCGGGGACGGCAACATTGGCAGCAAGTGTTCGCCACGCTGCGATCGAATCTTGTTGGGAACGAATCAACAGTGCTCTGGCTTGAGTAGTTAGCACTCGCAATTGAAGCGGCTCATAAGGAGCGGCCTCCCCGGCGATGACAAGATTGATTTGAGCGCGATAGGCATTTTCAGAGAGTTCAGACAATGCTCTTGCCAAAACAACTCGTTTCCTTGCTGCGAGAACTTGGAAATATGTGCGACGAACTGAGGACTGGACTGTCACCCAAGTCTTGCGCTGAATGACTTCTGCATTTGCATAATCAACTGCGGCGGCTTGGGCCGCTAAGCCAAGTTTCTTTGCGGTGATGAAGGTCTGTTGTAAATAAGCACCCTTATAGCCAGGAGTGTTAACGGTTCGGACTGTATCGGCCTCATATCCAAAATTTGGATTGGGAGGCAGTCCCGCTTGTATCATAAGCCCTCTCGCAGATTCAACGCTAGCTGCGGCTGCACGCAGTCCTGGATGGTTTTCCCTCGCGATACGATGTAGCTCCTCCAAGGCATACAAACCGTTCGACCCATCTGGCAACGCATCAGGTTCGATTTGCAATTCCGTAAGTTCTGTATAGAGCTTTAGGATATTCTCCTTCTTTTTGATCGGATCAAGTGGCTTGTCTTGTGCATCGCGCCTTGGCAAAGTGATGGGTGGGGTGTCGGCGCCAGGCAAGTCGTCAGGCAATTTTAGAGGGCTTGGTCCCTGTGCCGGTTTTTTAGATGTTTCACCTTGAATGTGCGATGCCAACTGAATCTCTGACGCGGCTGAGATTGAAGTACGATCCGTCTGATCGCTTTGGCTCTTGAGAGGTGCCGCTTCAGGAGTTGAATGGACTTCAGGAGTTGAATGGACTTGGGGAGTTGAATGGACTTGGGGAGTACTTGATCTAGCTCCAGGACTCTCAGTCGACTTGCTCGCGGTCTGTTTTTCAAAATAAGAGCTGCCAGATTCATCGGCCGAACAAGGGACCTTCCCGAGAGAACGGTATGCATACCAATTCGGAACGTGACACCCGACGGACAAGCAAGCCATCAATATCGGCACAAAAACGCTAGCTTTAGTATGGTTGAGCTGCATCGATCATCCCTTATCGAAACACAATTCCGCGTACTGTTGCCATCCTTGGCAAACGCTTACACCTTGGATCGGCGTACTAGATTCGCTTTTGACAACAAATTCGTTACTCGTCGAACGACCGTCAAAGCCGAAAAACTCGAGTGCTTCGCTGTGGAGTTTTATGAATGCTAGCTGAATGTAGAATCGCCTTTCGGCCCGTCGCCTAGCTCAACCACGCCGGTAAAGGGCACTACGCGCCTGCGGAGGAAGGCAAATTGCCGAATTTCTCAGGCGTATCGGCAGTTTATGCGCCTCCCAAAGTACCGGATTTGGTTTTGGATACAAACGACCTGACCTGGGTGCCCGAATACCAAACCACTCAGCCACAAAGTGGCGGCCGTATCCGGGTAATGGTTCGCATCGCGCCGTGAACCGACATTGGTTTCCACACACGAACCACGGGATCGCGCGAACCTTGCGCACTAAAGGCCGTTCGCCGACAAGAATTTTTTGAAATTTATTTGACACCGTCGGGTTGGCGCCGCTAGAACGATGAAAGCGTAAATAAGTAAATAATACTCGTTGACAAAACGTTACCGTATTTTTAGAAGCGAGGTAATTTTGCCCACTGCCCACTGCCCACTGCCCACTGCCCACTGCCCACTGCAATCTGCAATCTGCAATCTGCAATCTGCAATCTGCAATCTGGAATCTGGAATCTGGAATCTGGAATCTGCGATTTCTGACGAACTCAATCCGGCCCAGATTCCGATCGCCAAATCATTCCAACGGAAGCGAATTGTTGGAGGCTGACTGCCATGGCTGAGGAAAATGGACTACCCATAACTCTATGGATCTCGCAAGTTCGTCTTGGGAATAGGGAGGCTTTTTCAAAATTGTTCGATTTCTACTTTAGTCGCTTGCGGACTTACATTAGCCCCAAGTTGACAAGTCGAGATCGACATGAAGGCTATGAAGAAGACATGGCCGTGGAATGTATGACGAAGCTTTGGGTGGACTTGACAGAAGGTCTTTTTGAGGCCGTTGTTCATCGAGAGGATTTATGGAATGCAATGATTTGCATTGCCCATTCAAAATCCATCGATCGTCGTCGGTATCACCGAAGTGAAAAGCGATTGTGTGTCATCCATAACCAAATGGAATTTGTAGCCCAATGCAGCCCTTCGTATCAGTTTCCGCCAAGCGAGTTGGAGTTTGTGGAAGAATGGAGACTATTTGAAGCGTCGCTTCCAAATGATCAATTTCGCGAGATTGTTCGTCTAAAAATGGAGGGAAAGGATATCGCGGACATCCAAAGTCTGTTGGAAATGTTGCCGCGAACACTGCAACGCAAACTGGTGAGGATCGAAGATCTGTGGAAGGAATTCGCGACTCGATAGAACTATTTTGGAAATCTTTCGATTTTGTTTGACGCATCAGGGCAAATTTTTCGGTTTTAGTAATAGTGTGACAGGTAATTTGTCGGCATTTGGATTGGAAGGTTTTCTAGCAGTAAGAAGTGGACTGCTCTGGAGGAGGCGGGACATCTGTTTGAAGAGAAATTAGAAATAAACCCGAAGCTGGAACTTATAATGCGTGCAACAATAGGCTTTCAACGAAGCTATTCAACTTTAACGGATGATCCGATGTCAGCAACCATTCGACTGTTTGTATACGGATTTTCGCTTCTGGCGGTGTTGACTAGTGTGAGTTATGTTCTAGGCCAGCTACTTCATGGTCTGCTTACAGCCCCAACTAGTACGAGTCGTACCGTTGATCTTGGTTTGCGAGGTTTAGGGGATAGCCCTGGCTTTACTTTCAAGGTGGTCAATACTTCCGCTGAACCCTTTATCATATTGTCTGCGGAAAAGAGTTGTGGATGCGCAGAATTTGAACTGGAACTCAAGACAGTAGTTCTCCCTAATAATTGCTTTGAAGTCCCGGTTTTTTTGGGGGGCAAGAGTTTTAGTAAAGAGAAGGTAGAGGTGCTTATTGAGACTGATTCGAAGTTTGCGGAATTCAAAGCGATTCGCCTTTCGTTAACGGCAGAGTTTCCTAAATCAATTTCAACTGACCCTCATTTTTTGCACTTTGAATTAGATCGCCCAAAAAGTAAGCAGCGTCTAAGGATTACTCCAGCGTTACCGGGTTTGATAGGTACTTTTGAAAGCGTTCAGTGTCCCGATTTCCTTTCGTCACAACTTGTTCATCGGACAGATGAGTATATGGATTTCGATTTTGTGGTAAATGCTGGTGCCTTAAGTTCAGACTGGGCCTTTGGTCTCGTTGTTTTCCGGTTTGCTGATGAACGTGCGCCTGAACACAAAGTAAGCGTAAGATGTGAGTCACAGCAGCAAGTAAGTTCGATGGAAATTGGAGAACAATTGTGACTAATTTCGTTCAACGTTCTTTTTGGGCTATCGGGACGGTGGGGTTCGCTCTCGTGTGTGACTTTTGCGAGCCTTGCTTTGGGCAATCAGCAAGAGAAATTGTCGAGCGATCTATAGCCGCAATGGCACCTCCCATTCAATATAAGCAAGAAGTCAATGGAATTATATCCGATGTATTTCAGCAGACATTGTCGAACCATCTCCATGCAACCAAGATCGCCCCGCAAAGATCGAACAGTTATTTTGTTTCATTAGGTGAAGATGTATTCGAAGTCCACCCTGATATGAATCTTGTTATTGATCGAGGTTTTTTGAGAAACAAAATGCGGGGCGATGCAATCGAATTTCTAACTAAATCGGGTTTGCCGAAACTGGACGATAGCTATGCATTGCCTTCTGAGGAAGCATTCTTCGGTATTCCTTGCTGGAGGTTAGTACAACCTTTGGACCAAGGAGTCATTCTTGCAGCGGCAAATGCTATAGCAACAGGCAAGGTAGAAAATGTTCCGTCCGAAGTTCACACTTTTATTTCCAAAGATACGTATCAAAAGGTAGGCGTTGTGACGAGGTCAGAAAATGGAATCGTCGCGCTTACGAAATACTCTGACATTCAACGCTGGAATGGTGCGAAAGATGAATTTTTTCTTCCGCCCGCTCGCTACTTGAAAGTGACTCCAAAGAGCATTGAGGAATATGGTGGAGTTATCCGAACAATGGTGTCTGGCATTCGTCCGAAAGGCTCTGAAATCAAGAAAGCGATGCTCTCAGCAAAGAGCACAATGGCGGAGAAAGACGGGAAGTTCGTCACGGAAACTGTTGAAAGCCCCAGCACGACAACAGAACGAGTAGTTAAGGTCATTGGATGGCTTGTGATCGCTATTGTTTGCGTTCGGGGTGTTTATAGTTGGATGCGATTGCAGAATCGCATGAAACAATTTGTAGGTTCTCAAAATACGAGGAGTTGAAAATGGTTTGGAAAAAATATCTCGCGGTTTTGCTTATGTTTGCACTTCTCACGCAGCAGTGCCCGGCAGACTTGGAAAGTTGCTTGACTGCAGCGGCTGTCGCGTATGCATGGGACCAAGGCCAGACAAATTTGGGATATTCTGGAGATGTTTACGGAGCAGATGCGGACCGAGATTACGCTGCGGACGCTGCGGTTAGAATGGCGATGCAAGCATTGGCGGTTGCCGAGGCAATTGCTGTCGTTCAGGCTGCTGCATGTTACGTAATTTATGCGGAAATGGGGGGTGGCGCAATTGCGTATTGCACGTGGCAAGTAGCGCAGTATTTGATTTTAGAGGCGCAAGCTATCGCAGCAGCGCTTGCAGTTGCGATGGCCATAATTGAGGCGATTCATGTCGCGCAGCTTATAATTGCTTGGCAACAGTTTCAAAGCAGCCAAACAGCAGATGCGGCTGCGGATACGACTCGCCGTAATTTTTGCCAACAGTTGTTCGGTTAATGCCCCTATATGGAATTGCACCTGTAAGAATGGTTCCAAAAACCGATAGTTGTCTGGAGCCTGCAGTCAACGAGAGGGTTTCTAATAAACAAGGGTTGTACCATTTTGTTGCAACTCTTATTGGTTTTGTCTCGTTGTCGTTGGTGAGGATACAATGGTTGCGTTTCGTATATTCGTGTCTTGGTCTTGCCTGTCTTGCCTAATGGTCAGTGTGATTTGTTTTGGGCAGGAGAGAAATTTAAACACCTCAATAGACAAGGTTTCGTCAAGCGGTTGCATTAATCTGCTGATAAGTCAAGAAGTTCGGAAGGAGCTTCGATTAGATGATGTGCAAGTTAAGGAGCTGAATTCGAGGATTGAAGCAGTTCACAAAGCGCAGGAAGAAATGGGAAAGTTGTTGCAAAGTGGTGTCAAAGACCCTAGAAAGTTTACAGAAATTGCGACGAAGGCTCGCGAGTTACAGGAAGAGACTGAAGATAGTCTTTGGGAAATTCTTGATCCTGTTCAAGCAGACCGGTTTGCTCAAATTTGTATTGCAAAAGATGGGGCTCGCTCGCTCGCTTATCTTGTCGTGGCACAACGACTTCAGCTCACGCTATCTCAGTGGCAAAAAGTAAACCGGTTAAAAATGAAGTCGGCCTCAGGAGTGTTGATGTCGGGGACTGGTACTGGAAAGGAGTTTATTGAACGGATGAAGACGGATCGCGAGACACAGGGCGAAGGCTATATTGGTCTGTTAACGGCTGAGCAGAAGAATTCGTTTTATAGTTTTAGGAAATGAGCGAAAAAGTGATACATCCTGGCGTTAAGTGTGTGCAATTTTGTAAGCAGCTTGTATCTGGCCCGATTGTCTGGCAGTGTTTCCTGTTTTATTGCTTTGTATCCGCAGTTATCCTTTTTACTCCTCTCAGAAAAAGCATTGTTTGGCTTGGGCCTTGGATCTTGAGTGCCAATTTTGCAGCGCTGGTGTTCGTCTATCCTGGGATTCTACAGCACGGAATGGCGAGACGCAAATCAATTTTGAAAGCACAATTTATAATGATATTAGCAGCGGCGTTTGGGTTGTTTTGTCGTTCTGCGCAGGCTTATGATCGACAAACACCCAAACCATTGTTTGAGATTGTTATACCTTGTTGTTGGGTGGCGCTACTAGCGTCGCCTAGTATTCGAAAATGGGGCCGCGATGTCGTCGCTATTTTGGATTTCCGGATGACAATCGCTGATCTATTATATTTGACCGCTGTCACTTGCTTGGCGATAGTTTTTTGGAGGTCGTTGCGTTGATACCCGTGTTCGCATTGCCTCAACGAAATCGCTACCGAACGACTGTGGTTGCCTCAATAGGTTGTTACCCAAACGTGGAGTGCTTTGCCATGATACATCGCCATTGACCTATTCGTCGTTGCAGCAGAAAGGGACTGGGGACACTCCACTTTGGTCATTCGTGGACTCAATGAAAGTAACTGGACAAGGGTTGGACGGGACAAATGGTCCCATCCTACTCTCCTTTCATCCCGTATCTTTCAACATGCTACTCGCCTAAGCATCAACTCAACCACGACGGCAGGACGCCCATGGCGGGCAGTTCCACCATTTGGACTTTTTCGATCGCGTTGATCGCCATCAATTGATCCATCGCAACTTTGGGCGGAACGCCGTCCAGGTTCAATACGCCAATCGCATGGCCGCCAGGTTGTTGCGTCGCACGTCCGACCGACATTTGACCAATGTTAACTTGATGTTGGCCGAATACAGTTCCCACTCGACCGATAATGCCAGGTACGTCAGTATGTGTAAAGAACAACATGTGACCATCCAAGTACGCTTCTAGTCGATAATCATCGATCGAGATTAATCGTGACATGTTATTGCCAAAAACGGTGACGCCCGCTTTCACTCGTTGACCACCGCCATTTACTTCCGCCGTGATCGAAGAGCTAAAGGCCCCAAGTTCGCGATTCCTATTCTCTGTCAGTTCAATCCCTCGCTCACGAAGCAACATCTCTGAGTTGATAATGTTGACGTCGTCCGCCATCGCTTTTTCCAATAGGCCGGCGCAAAAAGCTGCAGTTAATAGTTTCGTATCCTTGTCTGCAACTTCGCCGCGATAATTCAGTTGGCAAGATCCAATGCTTCCCGCATGCCATTGTGCCATCAGCAAACCGAGTCGATATGCAGCATCGAGATAACCTCGAAGAGCATCGAGTGTCTTTGGGTCCAGAGAAGCGACGTTGACCGCATGCCTAATTTCGCCCGTTTTGAAAAAATTGATCAATAGCTGGATGCCTTCAATCGCGACCTGCGTTTGAGCTTCTTCGGTACTTGCTCCCAAGTGAGGAGTACAAATGACCCCTGGCATGCCGAATAACGGACTGTTGGTACAAGGCTCTTCTTCGAAAACATCCAAAGCGACGCCAGCGATGATGCCTCGTTTTAGGCCTTCGACGAGCGCTGCTTCTTCATAGATTCCGCCGCGAGCACAGTTGATCAATCGAACACCTTTCTTTAGTACATCGAGTTGCTTCATGCCGACTAGATACTTTGTTTCTTCGGTCAATGGTGTGTGGACGGTCAAATAGTCGACTCGCGGCAACAGGTCAGCAATGGAATTGGATTTTTCGATTCCCATCTTGGTCGCTTGCTCGTCGGTCAAGAATGGATCAAAGGCAATCACTCGCATCCCAAATGCGAGCCCGCGAGTTGCAACTTCACGACCAATGCGTCCCATTCCAATTACACCGAACGTCTTGTCTGCGAGTTGACTACCCATGAAAGTCTTACGGTCCCAGCGGCCTTCGCACAAACTTTTGTACGCTGGAGCGATGGATCGAGATAATCCAAGCATCAACGCAAAAGCATGCTCGGCCGTGCTCAGTGTATTGCCAGCGGGCGTATTCATCACGACAATACCCAGCCTTGTGGCAGCCGTCTTGTCAATGTTGTCCGTCCCAACTCCCGCCCGAACGATCGCTTTCATTCGTTTGTTTCCCTCGAGCGATGCAGCGGTGATCTTGACTCCGCTGCGAACGATCGCACCGTCAAACTCATTGAGCGATTGTCGCAAATCCTCTCCCTTCAAGCCCGTTCGGACTTCGTATTCGAAATCCTTCTCGGAGTTAAGTAGATCGAATCCTTCTTGAGCAATGGGATCGAGAACCAAAATGCGAAAAGTCATGGGTAGTTGGCCGATGGAGAAGTGGAGTTCGAAAATTAAGTAGGAAAGGCTTCTAGCCTGTCGACAGGCCGGAATCCTATCCTACGTTCTGGGATGCGAAGTCATCCATGAGTTGCGAGAGTGTCTGGACGCCTGCCATTGGCATTGCGTTGTAGATACTGGCTCGGATGCCGCCGACGCTTCGGTGACCCTTGAGTGAATCCAGGCCGATCGCTTGGGCTTGGGTTAAAAATGCTTTTTCCAGGTCCTCATTGGGAAACCGGAAAGTCGCATTCATCAGCGAACGCGACGGCTTCTGAGCGTGTGCTAGATACATCGTGGGATGGCGATCAATCGCGTCGTAGACCCATTTGGCTTTTTCTTGATTGATTTTGTGCATTGCAGCTAGGCCACCGATTGTCTTTTCGACCCATTCGGTAACTAAGCCGAGAACGTATACCGCAAAGGTCGGTGGAGTGTTCCACATCGATTCTTCTTTGGCGTGGTTTTTGAAATTCAAGTAGCCGGGCAGTTCGTCGCTTGATCTGGCCAACAAGTCCTTGCGAATGATTACTACGGTTACACCAGCCGGTCCTGCATTCTTTTGAGCACAAGCATAGATCAGGCCATATTTCGAGACATCAATTTGTCGGTGCAGAATGTCAGACGAACAATCGCAAACCAGTGGAGCGGGCGAATTGAGGTCATGCTGGAACTGAACCCCCTGGATGGTTTCGTTGCTAGTGATGTGAACGTAAGCAGCATCAGATCTTATTTTAAGTTCGGTTTCGGTTGGAATACGGTCGTAGTTGGTCGCCGCAGAATCATAAATCGTTTCGACTTTGCCTTCTCGTTTTGCCTCTCCGATGGCGTATTTGCCCCAAGAACCGGTGAGAACATATTGAGCCGGCCCCGCATTCCCTCGTAGTAGATTCATGGGAATCATTGAGAATTGAAGCCTCGCTCCACCTTGCAGGAACAGTACATCGTAGTCCGATGGGATGTCTAGCAATCGGATGAGTCGCTGCTTTGCGGCTTCTTGAATTGCAATAAACTGCTTGCTACGGTGGGAAAGCTCCATCACCGACGCCCCGCAACCGGGTAGGCAAAGCATCTCATCCCGGATGCGTTCGAGTACCGGGACCGGAAGCACAGCCGGACCAGATGAGAAGTTAAAAAGTCGTTTTTCCATTTTTCCCATGTTATTCAGCGGTCGAATTCATCGGATGTTCTAGAAACATCAAACATCCACAGCAAGTTTGGATTTTACGTCTAGAATGCCATACACGGAAGGAGTAGTAGGGCGTCAATCACAACATGGGCCGTAAACCGTGGGCTAGCGCCCTGCGGCTAATCAGCCGGAACGCGCTAGCGTCCGGTTAAGCCAGACTTATGATCGAAGCCGAGTAGTAGTCTATGTCGCATCGCAGCACACGTCAGGTGGTTGAGGATCTCCGCTTAAATGACCGACTAATCGAGATTACTGACCCCCTCTCGACTAAGCTTGAAATAGCAGAGGTTCAACGCCGTGTCTATGCACGCGGCGGCCCAGCCATTCTTTTTACTAATCCAATTGGGAGTCCGTTCCCGATGGTCAGCAATCTTTTCGGTTCTCTCGATCAAGCGAGATTTATTTTTCGTAAGACAATCGACCGGGTGCGGCGTGCAATCGAGCTCAAGATCGACCCGAGTCAACTCCTCAGGCGACCCTGGCGGTACGCTTCAGCGCCCTGGACGGCTTGGTCAATGCTGCCTAAACGAGTTCGAAACGGTGCCGTTCAACGAAATGAAATAACGATTGACGGACTCCCACAATTGGTTTCCTGGCCGGACGACGGGGGCTCATTTATTACGCTTCCTCAAGTTCTCAGTCAGGGCCAAGGATTGAATCAGGGCTCCGCGACTTCGCTGATGCAATGCAATCTTGGCATGTACCGCGTCCAACTCGCAGGCAACGATTATTTAGTTAATCGAGAAATCGGATTGCACTACCAGTTGCATCGAGGAATCGGCGTTCATCATCAACAAGCGATTGCGGATGGGCGGCCATTTCGCGTTGCAATCAGTGTCGGCGGAACACCTGCCATGACTTTGGCAGCAGTCATGCCATTACCGGAAGGACTGAGCGAATTAACATTTGCGGGAGCGCTTGCCGGACATCGCATTCCCATGATCACATCCAACGAACATGCACCTCTCTATGCAGATGCCGATTTCGTCGTGTACGGCACCGTTGCCCCGACCTCCATGAAACGCGAAGGACCATTCGGGGATCATTTGGGTTACTATTCTAAGGAACACGACTTTCCTTTTATGAAGGTGGATAAGGTATTTCATCGTGATGGAGCGATATGGCCCTTCACTGTTGTTGGGAGACCGCCGCAGGAAGACACAACTTTTGGACAGTTGATTCACGAGCTGACGGGTCCGATTATTCCCACCGTATTACCCGGTGTGAAAGCAGTACATGCCGTCGATGCTGCGGGCGTCCATCCATTGCTCTTGGCAATCGGAAGCGAGCGCTACACACCTTATCGAAAGACAGAACGACCGCAAGAGTTGCTGACTCAGGCCAATGCGATCCTGGGGCAGGGACAGATGTCTCTTGCTAAGTATTTGATAATCGTGAACTCGCTGGATAATCCAACTTTAGACATCCATCACGTCGATGAGTTTTTCATTCATTTGCTCGAGCGTATTGATTGGTCACGCGATTTGCATTTTCAGACGCGGACGACGATCGATACTCTCGACTACAGTGGTGACGGACTCAACCAAGGGTCAAAGCTCGTGATGGCCGCAAGTGGAGCGAAGCGTTTTGAGCTATCGCTTGATCTGCCGCAATCGTTCGCATTACCCCAAGGCTTTTGCAAGCCTCGATGGTGTTTGCCTGGAGTTCTGGCAGTGCAAGGAACGGCTGCAGTGTCCACGCTAGTGAAATTTTGGGATGAAATGGTTTTAACGATGGGCACCAACTTAACAGTAGATCCCAAGTGGATAGCTTTGCGTTTGATAGTCTTAGTAGACGATTCGGAGTTTACGAGTCAGTCGTTAAACAATTTTTTATGGGTAACGTTTACACGCAGCAATCCAGCAATGGACATCGATGGCGTTGGTGCGTTTGTCGAGCACAAGCATTGGGGCTGCATTGGACCTTTGGTAATCGACGCGAGAAGGAAGCCACATCACGCGCCACCATTAATCGACGACCCCCAAGTTTCGGCAAGAATCGATGCCCTTGCCGCCAAAGGTGGCCCCGTCGCCAAGTATTTGTGACTATCGTAACCCGACGCGTTAGCGAGGGACCCCAGCATTCGATCCACACTCCATGTCAAATACCAGCCTTAAAATCGCAAAATACCCAACTCAACAATTGACTCGCGACGCAATCTCGATCTGGCTCGCTGGCGTCGAAGCCGTGCGAGCCAATCGTGTTGTTGAAAGTCAAACCAACTGGGACGGTCGATGGCTAACGATCGCAGACCAAAGGTTTGATCTGAAGAATGCCAATCAACTTGTCGTTGTTGGTGCCGGTAAAGCCACCGCCGGAATGCTTAGTGGGCTGTACGCCGCGTTGCAAAGGTCCCAAAAGAAACTCCCAAACATAGTCGGCTGGATCAACGTCCCGCAAGGATCAGAATTCCCAGTAGGGCCGTTAGAGAATTCTGTGACTGTGTGCATGGCCCGTCCTCAAGGATGCAACGAGCCAACAGACACCGCAGTCGATGGAACTCGGCACATTCTCAACTATGTACAACAAGCAGGCCGAAACGATTGTGTCGTAGCTCTCATAAGCGGCGGGGGGTCGGCTTTGCTCTGCTCGCCGATCGACGGAATTTCGCTTGCCGAAAAAATCAAACTTACGCGTGCCTTGTCCGCCGCAGGCGCAAATATCGAACAACTGAATTCCGTTCGTCGGTGCTTGAGTAACATCAAGGGAGGAGGGATGGCTAGACAATGCAACGGAGGCCACTTGATCACTTGCATCATTTCAGACGTTCTGGGCGATCCTTTGGAATTGATTGCATCTGGCCCGACAATTCTTGAGCCGGCTCCGAATCCGGCTCAAGCGATTTCGATAATGAGCCAGCTACTGCCAAATCAGTTTCCAATAGTCTGCAATGCTTTAAACAAACAATTGCACATGAGTTCTGGATCACGTAAAGGTCTTCGAAATCCGCAAATTGACCTTGCGCCGATTGTCTTAGCAAATAATGCATCCGCGGTCGATGCAGCTGGCCAAAAAGCCGTTGAACTTGGCTATCGCTATTGGATGAAATCGGAGCGGCAAAGCGAAGGGGACGCAAGCCAGCTTGGTCGCCATTTTGCTCAGCAGCTGATCTCAACCCTGGAGCAATCTCAAATCGATTGCATCATTTCGGGTGGTGAACCAACCGTCGTGTTGCCGCCTGAGGCAACGCGGGGACTTGGCGGACGAAATCAACAATTGACACTCGCATTCCTAGATTGGTTTGATCAACACGGCGGCTGGCCTCAGGGCGCACAAATTGCGTTTGTTTCAGGCGGGACCGATGGTGAAGATGGACCGACCGACGCAGCTGGAGCCTATGTCGAACAAGATGTCTTTGCGCAGATGAAAAAGCTGCAACTGAATCCCAAGGATTACCTGGAAAAGTGCGATGCGTATCGTTTTTTCCAGAAGACGGCTGGGTTGTTACAAACCGGTCCAACTGGCACAAACGTTTGCGATTTGAGGGTGGGCTTGGTGAGGAGTCGCAGGGCTTGAAGCTCATGTTTAACCGATCGGAACGATTAGCGCAGATCGCGGGCGCAACGAAAAACGCCAGATAAAAACGCCAGACAAAAACAGCTGTGGCTAGGCCCGCCAGCCGCTGCGCGGGTTAAACAAGTCGCAGGACTTCCAGGGGAAATGGACCGCTTTCATATCTTTTCCATACTGTGTAAACTAAGACTCACCCGCTTACGTAACCATCTTTTTTCCATTGGAGCATCCCGATGAGAGTTATTCGCACGTTCGTCAGTGTTTTGGTCCTTACCGCAATCGCAACTCTTGGTTTCGCAGAAGACAAGAAACTTGCAGTTGACCCATCAGGAACTTGGCGATGGGACTTTGAATTCAACGGCGACGCCATCAAGAATGTATTGAAACTGAATGCAACATCGGACGGAAAAGTGACCGGTACACTCTCAGCCCGCGATCGATCCATGGAAGTAACTGAGGGACAAATCACCGACGGAAAGCTTTCGTTTCTTGTCAAGGCAGAGACACCGCGCGCATTCAAGATAACTTTTTCAGGCAAGGTTGATGGAGACAAAGTCGAAGGTGAGGCTTCCGCAAAGTCTGACGAAGGTTCCCGTGAATTCCCTTGGACAGCCAAACGCAATGTCGAATCATCGGATGTAGTTGGCGTTTGGAAACTAAAAATCACACTGCCTAGCGATCAAATCCTACAACCTCTGTTAACTGTTGCGCTCAAGGATCAAAAACTTACAGCAAGTTACCTGTCCGACGACGGCAAAACAATCGAAGCCAAGCAACTTGAAATCAAAGACAATCAACTCCAATTCGAGATCGATACTGAACACGATAACGCAAAACTGCATGTTGCATTCAAGGGCCGACCGTATGGTTCGAAAATAATGGGTAAGCTCAAATACACGGTCAATGATGACTCAGGTGAACTGGACTTTAGTGGAGCACTGCAGCCTGACAAGAAGTAGTTGGGCAAGCTTGAAGCTCATGTTTAACCGATCGGAGCGATTAGCGTAGATCGCGGGGGGCGGGAAAAATGCCGAAGACAAATTGGTTGAGCTTGGCTCGCCAGTGGAGTGGTGTTACGGTTGAGGATTTGATAGGTATGTATTGATTTGCTAAATGTCGATTGGAGGTGGTTTGGTGTCGCTTTGGTTTCCCTATCGTTCACGAAGACCAAACGAGAACTCCAGCGGTGTAAATGAGTCATGGATAATTAGATGCGAAGCCATCGGTAAGAGTAACCAGCAAGATCATCCATATCTTATTGCGAATGAGTTCATTTCAGCCAGAATTGCACAATACTTAGGTCTGCCGATACCGCCCTTTTCCGTGTTACGAAAGAAAACACGGAAAACGGCAATGTTCGCGTCGTATAGTTACGAATCTGACACGTCGCCAAGTGATGTTCGCCCCGACGTGTGTATAAACAAATTGCCGTCACTTTGTGCGGGAGTACTCGTATTCGATATTCTGATTGGCAACTGTGATCGACATCGAGGGAACTTGAAGGTCGATAGTCCAGCAAATCCAACGAGAATGTATTTGATCGATCATGATCTCGCATTGTTCAACCGTGTTCCATCGAACGGCATTGCGAGACTAAATTCCATTGAGGGACGGCTTGGTATAAGTGGTGGATCAGTCTCAGGTGGAAATCGGCATGTTTTTTTGGACCAACGTATGCAGTCAGGGTCGCTCAAAGATTGGTGCACTCGGATCGAAAAAATCCCAGATTGGTTTATCCAAGAATCTTGTGAATATGCAAAAGGCCTTGGACCGAAAAAGAGCGAATTGTCGCACCTGGAAAAATTCCTTCTAGAGCGTCGTCGAACGATTGCAACAATAGTATTTGAAAACAAATCTGAGCTAGTCAATATTACCGACTGGGACCTATTTCTATGATCACACATCTACCTCGCTATTTGCTAGCGAAATACATACCTGACTTAAGCCGAATGGAACCACGCAATATTGGTATCATTCTTTGGGTCCGTGGAAAAATCGCATGCAAATTTCTTGAGACGCCGGGATTCCTGAATGAAGATTCAGCTTATGCACGATGGTGCGATTTTTGGAAACACGAGACATCGGGAAGTTCGATTCAACCGATCCGTGGAGAGGCTATTCCGGTCGACGATCCCGCGTGTCTAGTCGCATTGATGAGTACGCAAGATGGAAATTTTCGGCTAGTCGATTCGGGAGAGTTGTTAGAGAAAGTTAAGATGCGCGATATTTCTAGGGCACTCAATATGCTCTACGATGAGCTTGTGGCGGTAGAACAACCGCGTTCAAAAAGAGAACACCTAATTACGTTTGCCAAGGAATGCGACAAATTAATGACTGATTCTGGGTTGCGAGCAGTTCAAGGATTTCGAACCAAGTACGATCTGTCTGGAAGCGTATACGGAATTACCAAGCACATGCAGTTCCACTATGGAATCGAAGCTTCTAAAGATGGTGAACCTCTCGCATTATTCCAAAGAGTAAGTATTGACCACGACAATAGTGTTCATGATGCAGCTTTGAAAATCCATTCTGTGTTGAGTGAGGAAAGGCACGTTCCCAAAAACCGTTGTGTTGCGATGATACAATCCGGTCAGATAGCAAAGTCGACCAATGGAGCTGCGGACAACCATAAACTGTTGCAATCTCTTTGTTTGGTTGTCGATATTGATGATGCAATAAACGCAAGAAAACAATTGGCGGAAACGATTGGAAACTCCAATATAAGCTTGAGTAGTGAGTCTCGCGTTTAGAAGCAAGTGAAGCATGGTCAGCATCGACTGCACAACCAGGAACAACCGCAAGGCGACTCGGGCAATTGACTCGCTGCCACCGTCTCAGAAATCGAAATGCGTTAAAGCAGTTTAAGGAGTTCTGATTTCTTGGCGTCGAACTCTGACTGATCGATGATGCCGGAGTCGAGAAGTTGCTTGAGTTGTGTGAGCTTGGCCACCGGGTCAACAGATGTCGACGTCTGTTGAGGCCCAACACCAATGGCTTGATTGATGACTGTCTTGTCAGCGCCTGCTTGCAGTTCCTCCATTTGCATATTGCGGCGTGTGTGAAAAGCTAGTTCCTCCTGCTCTTGCGCATGACGGTAAATCATCCGTGCTTGGGCTTTTGGGATGTAATCCAGCGTTTCTGTGTGGCCGTTCATTCCGGTAAGCGCCAACGTGGCACCAAATATATTTTCCTTCACATGAACGTCCTTGCAGTCCCGCCACAGGCAGTCCACAAAACTCATTCTTCCAAGCAGCTTGGGGCGAAATATTATGAATCGCCTGTTAGTTAACACAACCGAATCCGGCGTGAAATTCGCGATCGGTTTTGACTGAACAGCGATGTATAAGATTTCTTCCTCTTTAGTGCAAAGTTCGCTAACGCGGCTCGCTATTTTTTCAACGAATGCGGGATCTTGCCCGTCTGCACAAAGACTGTTGATTGAGGTTGTAGTTGCGTCAGCACGTGCAGCAATTCCGGTCTCGATGCATTTTACCTGCGATACAATGGATTTCGAAAGACCTGTGACGGCTGTTGTGAGGGCGTTAGCAGAGTTCTTCACGACGTCGGGAACAAAATCGCCCGCTTTCATCGGTTCATCTTCGACGACGTCGGGGAACAATCCACGAACCTTCTCAGCGATCGTCCATGGCCCTTCTTGAGATTTAGAGATACTGGCTTGGCGGGGAAGTTTGCCATTGAAAGCGAAATCTTTCAGTTGCTTGGAAGAGTATGGGCCCGAGGCACCATTTTTGGTGCGAACATACCACAATGTTTCGGTCATTCGTGAGTCCGTCCATGCCAGGTTTGGTTATGAGGCGAATTTTATCATTGACATCGATTCTTTTCGGCTTTAACTTGGCTCCAAATACTTTGTCAATATTGGCTTTGGCTTCTATGGTAGTTCCCGTCCCATGTTTCGACAATACTTCATCAAGATCTCAAGATTTTAGGTTGGACGCCTTGCTGCAGTCTGTTTCGAAAGTTATAGATGCGTGGCAACGACGACCGCCAATGCGTCGAAAGCGTGCGCATGGAAAAATGCCGCCAGACAAGAAATATTTGGCACTAGCCCGCCAGCCGCTGCGCGGGTTAAACAAGTCGCAAGACTGGTAACGCTGGTTGTGCAGGCAATTGGCGTTCAATGAAGTCTGCAACTGCGATGAGCCACGGGTCTCCAAAGTACTTTGCCGTCAACTTGATCGTACGAGGAGCCTTCGAATTTGGCAATGATTTTGGTCTTTCGCTTTCTTCTTTATCCGGTTTGGGCACTACAAGTTCTTCAGATCCAAACCTAACGATCATGCTTGGGTGGCCTGTCAAGTTTGTACGAACGAGGTCATCGCCACCGAGCATTACGTCGAC
>JAYTVL010000636.1:0-10514 GCA_043744075.1 Pirellula sp.
CCGTGTGACGTTTCCTCAAAAACCAAAGGTTTTTGAACTGCGGACATCACGCGGAGCGTGATGGGTACTATAAAATCACAGCCTCTGAGCGTGCCACCCGGTCCCTTTGCATGCCCCCTTTGCATGCCCCCTTATTCTTTGAATGAAATCCAGTCGGAAGTATTATCTACTCGTCACTTACTTCAGCGTCTGAAACCGGTGGTTGCTGCATAGCTTCGGCACTCGATTGGGGCCGTGGCGCATCTGCGAGCAGTGGGAAACTCTGTTCAGCTGCTGCAGTCCCGCGGTTTACCAAGTCCTCCAAAGCTTCTTTGCGGTAGCTGACCTCGGAGTCTTGGAAGACTCGGAAGCCTGTACCGGCTGGAATCAAGTGACCTAGGATGACGTTTTCCTTTAGTCCAACCAGCCTGTCAACTTTGCCAGCCAAAGCCGCTTCAGTCAACACTTTGGTAGTTTCCTGGAAGCTGGCTGCCGAAATAAAGCTATTGCTTTGTACGGATGCCTTGGTGATGCCAAGCAACTGGACTTCGCCGTGAGCCGGTTTGGGCTTCTTTCCCTTGGCCTGTTTGCCACCCAACGCTTCGCATTGGGTATTGGAGGTCTCAAATGCATCCTTGGGTACGATAGCTCCAAGTGCAAATTCGGTATCACCTGGATCGGAGATTTTTAGGCATTTGGCAAGTTGGTCGTTATGCCGTTTGAATTCGAATCGATCCATGACCAGCCCCGACAGCAAGTTCGTATCGCCAGCGTTCGTGATCTTTACCTTGCGAAGCATGCGCGCGATAATGATTTCGATGTGTTTGTCGCTGATCTCCACCTTTTGAAGACGATAAACTTGTTGCACCTCGTGCACCAAATACTGTTGAACCGCCTCTTCGCCGCTAACACGCAAAATGTCATGCGGAACAAGCGGACCTTCAACCAGTGCCTGACCCGCTTTGACCGTGTCACCAGATGTAACCATGAATCGTTTACCCGGTGGAACTAAGTGTTCGGTTTCTTCACCACTTTCACTGCGAACAACAATCGATCGCTTACCTCTTTTTCGATCCTTGGATATTTCAACGATTCCGTCGAGCTCAGCCACGACAGCTGGATCTTTCGGCTTTCGTGCTTCAAAGATTTCCGTAACACGAGGTAGACCACCGGTGATGTCACCAACGCCAGTAGACTCACGGGGGATTTCGGCCAGCTCAGTACCTGCATTGACTTGCTTTCCTTCGGTGCAATTGATAACCGCTTTGTCCGGCAGATAATGAACGTCAAGCGCCTTGCCGTCGGCATCTTCGATCACAATTTGTGGATGAAACTTGCCACGAGCATCCATAATGCGTCTTCTAATGTTACCGCTCGGGTCCTTCTCCAACTTGAGCGTTTCGCCTTCGATGATATCGACGAAGGAAACTTTACCACCCGCTGTTGCAAAGATTGGAATCTTGTGAGGGTTCCATTGACAAAGCTGCTGGCCTTTGACGATTTCTTGATCTTCCTTGACGCTCAATCGAGCTCCAGATGGGACATCGTAGCGTTCGATTTCACGTCCTCGTGCATCTAGAAGTGCAATTTCGCAATTTCGAGTCAAGACAACGTCGTGTCCATCATCGTTTGTAACCAATCGCATTTTCATGAACTTTACGATACCGCCCTTCTTGGCCTTAATATCGCTTTCTTCCATACTCGTACTAACCGCTCCACCTCGGTGGAACGTACGCATGGTTAGCTGAGTTCCTGGTTCACCGATGCTTTGAGCAGCAATGATTCCTACGGCCATTCCCTCCTCAACCAGAGCGCCGGTACTCATGTCCATCCCGTAACAAGTACGGCAAATGCCAAGAGGCGCGTCGCAGGTCATTGGCGAGCGAACTTGAATCTTTTCCAAGCCCATTTCTTCAATTCGACGAGCGATTTCGCGGGTGATCATCTGGTTTTCTTCAACGATTGTCTCGGCAGAGATCAAATTGACAATGTTCTGACGGCTCACTCGACCAACGATTGAGTCGGCAAGTCGAACTTCGACTTTTTCGCCGCGATAGATTACACCCTTGGTGATCCCCTGCGTTGTCAAACAGTCGTTCATCGTGATGACCACATTTTGCGCGACGTCAGCGAGCTTACGAGTCAAGTAGCCCGAGTCAGCGGTCTTCAGCGCAGTGTCCGCCAATCCTTTACGTGCACCGTGCGTCGAGCTAAAGTACTCGAGAACTGTCAAACCCTCGCGGAAGTTGGATTTGATCGGAGTTTCGATGATTTCGCCTGTCGGCTTGGCCATCAATCCACGCATGCCAGCCAATTGGCGGATCTGTTCGATACCACCCCGTGCACCAGAGGACGCCATCAAGAACACTGGATTGATATACCACTTGCCGCGATGTGTATCCGTTTCCATAGCGGCCATCATGTCCTTGGTTATCAACTCACGTGTTGCCGTCCAAGCGTCAAGAACTTGGTTGTAACGTTCTTGAGCCGTCATAACGCCCTTGAGATAGTTCTTTTGGAAGGTCATAACCTTCTTGTCTGCGTCGGCGATATGCTTAATCTTGGAGTCCGGCGTGACGAGGTCATCTGCGCCGAAGGAAAGGCCGCTCCGTGTCGATTCTCGGAATCCGAGCTGATTCATATCGTCCAGCAACTTGATCGTTGGTCGACGACCAAGCCGATGGTAACAGTCGCTAATAACGGAGGCCAAGTCACTGCCCTTTAGCGCAATGTTGTAAAAATCCATGCCCTGCGGCAGGATCGAATTGAAAAGGATTCGACCATAGGTAGTCTGAATAACCGCACCGTACTTTGTGCTCGGATCTTCCGACTTGAGTCGGCGATCCTTTGGCAATCGTACTTTGATCTTCGCGTGCATCGCGATGATGCCTTGTTGGTGTGCATAATCGGCTTCCATCATCGTTGCAAAGATCATTCCCTCGCCTTGTTGATCTGGCAATTCTACCGAGATGTAATTGCAACCCATCACAGTATCCTGCGATGGACTCATAATCGGCTTTCCATTGCTTGGAGCGAAAATGTTGTGTGTGCTCATCATTAGCGTGTGAGCCTCTACTTGCGCCTCGATTGAGAGAGGCAAGTGAACGGCCATTTGGTCACCGTCGAAGTCAGCATTGAAACCCTTGCAGACGAGCGGATGCAAATGGATAGCGTTTCCTTCCACCAAAATTGGTTCGAACGCTTGAATACCCATTCGGTGAAGCGTAGGAGCTCGATTGAGAAGCACTGGGTGATTTCGGATCACATTTTCGAGAATATCCCAGACCTCTTCGTCCTTGCGTTCCAGCATCTTCTTCGCCGACTTGATAGTATCGGCGTGTCCAAGTTCTTTCAGCTTGCGAATAATAAATGGCTGGTATAGTTCCAATGCAATTTTCTTGGGCAAGCCACACTGGTGCAAACGTAAACGCGGACCGACTACAATCACGCTTCGAGCTGAGTAGTCCACTCGTTTCCCGAGTAAGTTCTCGCGGAATCGACCTTGCTTGCCTTTGATCATGTCGGTCAGCGACTTGAGCGGCCGATTGCTGCTACCCAATACAGGACGTTTGCAGCGTCCGTTGTCAAACAAGGCATCAACGGACTGTTGCAACATCCGCTTTTCATTCCGGATAATGACTTCAGGCGCATTCAAATCGACCAGTTTGCGCAATCGATTGTTGCGGTTAATGATTCGGCGATAGAGATCGTTCAAGTCGGAGGTTGCAAAGTTTCCGCTGTCCAGCAAAACCAACGGACGAAGATCCGGCGGAATAACAGGGATTACGTCAAGAACCATCCACTCAGGACGGTTTTCGCTATCACGAATGGACTCTACCAATTTTAGTCGATTGATCAAATCCTTTTTGCGCTGCTTGCTGCTGGTCTCAGCAAGTTCGACGCGAAGCACTTCTGACAACTTCACTAGATCAAGCGATTGGAGCAGCTTTCGAACGGCTTCTGCGCCCATGTCCGCTTCGAAGTTCTCACCAAACTGCGCACGAGCGGCACGATATTCTTCTTCCGTCAGAAGCTGTTGCGTTTCCAGCTCGGTCGATCCTGGATTCGTAACTACGTAGTCTTGGAAGTAGATCACTTTTTCGAGGCTGGTTGTTTTCATCTCGAGCAAGTTTCCCAGGCGACTCGGCATCGCTTTGAAAAACCAAATGTGCGCGACCGGTGCGGCCAGCTCGATGTGCCCCATGCGTTTGCGGCGAACGCGCGAGTGCGTAACCTTGACGCCGCATCGATCGCAAATCATCCCCTTGTATTTCATCCCGCGATATTTACCGCAAGCGCATTCCCAGTCCTTTTCCGGGCCAAAAATACGTTCGCAAAATAGCCCATCCTTTTCGGGGCGGTAGGTGCGGTAGTTGATCGTTTCAGGCTTTTTTACTTCACCGAACGACCAAGAACGTATGTCCTGTGGTCGTGCTAGCGAAATCTTTACTGACGTGTAATCGTTTACGCGATCGTAGGTGCCTTCGGCATTGGCCATTACGAAAAACTCCTGTGCTTAACAACGTATCCTTTGGCTCAAAAGCAAGCAAAAAAGTTACGTAGTCTAAGGTGATAGATGAAGATGGAGACTGCTTATTTGTTTTGCGAAGTCCAAAATGAACTCTGCGAATAATTAAATTTGGTAGCGTCGATCAAAAGTCGGGCTAAACCGGACGCTAGCGCGTTGCGGCTGATTAGCCGAAGGACGCTAGCCCACGGTTTTCGGCCCATGTTATGATCGACGCCAATTTGGTTTTCCTTGCGGATCGACTCTTTAATCATGTTGCTTGGGTACGTTCAGGCTAAACGCGTCGTTTTTCAAGTCGCATGTTGAGGGCAAGTCCCCGAATTTCGTTTGTCAAAACATCGAAACTGGCTGGTGTGCCCGCCTCAAGTGTGTTTTCACCCTTGACCATCGATTCGTAGATCTTGGTTCGACCTTCGACGTCATCGCTCTTAACGGTAAGCAATTCTTGAAGGATATAGGCGGCACCGTATGCTTCGAGTGCCCACACTTCCATTTCGCCGAATCGTTGACCGCCGAATCTTGCCTTGCCACCAAGCGGTTGCTGGGTAATAAGCGAGTAAGGCCCCGTGCTTCGCGCGTGCACTTTGTCATCGACGAGGTGATGCAACTTGAGCATGTAAATGTAACCAACCGTTGTCTCCTGATTCATCTGTTCGCCAGTTCGTCCATCGTAAAGACGAATCTTGCCGTGGCGTGGCAATCCAGCCGCCTCGAGAGCTTCATTGATGTCCGTTTCGGTCGCACCGTCGAAAACTGGAGTGAGCGCCTGGAAACCAGACGTGGCTCCGGCCCAACCCAAGTGCGTTTCCAAAATTTGACCGACGTTCATGCGGCTTGGAACGCCAAGCGGATTCAACATGATCTGCAAGGGAGTGCCATCAGGCAGGAACGGCATATCCTCGACGGGTAACACTTTGGAGATAACCCCCTTGTTACCGTGTCGGCCAGCCATCTTGTCTCCGACGCTGATCACTCTTTTCGTAGCAATGTACACCTTGACCATTTGAAGCACACCGCTTCGCAATTCGTCTCCCCGTTTCATGCTGTTGAGTTGACGATCACGAATATCAAGAGCCTCTTCGACTGCAGGCCAAAGGTTTTTGTAAACTTTTTTAACTTCTGCGTGCAGTCCATGGTCAAGCCGGTTAATCAACCGGGACAAGTTGAACGTTTGTGCCTTTTCCGCGATGTATTTTGGATCTTGGCCACCCGTCAGCGGTGTGCCATCGTCATCGGTCAGCTTGCCCCCAATTGCCTTTTCAAGCTCTTCCGCGAAGGACGCAAACGAGGTAGCGATCTCCTTGTTGCCTTCCGTCTCAATACGCTTGAGTTCCTTTTCGAATTCCTTTCGTTCCTCTTCGGAAAGACTCATTCGCCGAGAGAACTTTTGCGTATCGATGACGATTCCTTCAACACCAGAGCTGACCTCAAGCGAGTCATTTTTAACATCTTCGCCTGCGCGGCCGAAAATCGCATGAAGCAACTTTTCTTCTGGAGTTAATTCGGTCTTGCTCTTTGGAGAAACTTTGCCAACAAGAACATCGCCTGGAGCAACGTAAGTTCCAACCTGAACGACGCCCGTTTCATCTAGATTTCGGAGCGCTTTTTCGCTTACGTTTGGTATGTCGCGAGTAAACTCTTCTCGGCCAAGCTTGGTTTCACGTATTTCAACGTCGAACTCCTCAATATGGATTGAAGTGTAAACGTCTTGTTTGACCAACTCTTCACTGATAATAATCGCATCTTCGTAGTTAAAACCATCGAAAGACATGAAACCCACGAGAACGTTTCTCCCGAGTGCGAGCTCGCCCAGGTGCGTCGATGCACCGTCCGCGATGATCTGCCCCTTTTCGACCTTGTCACCCATCTGGATGATCGGTCGTTGATTGAGGCAAGTGCGTTCGTTGAGTCCCTGATATTTTTTCAAATGGTAAATGTCATTGCCGACTTCGATTCTCATCGAGTCCACGTACGTCACCTTGCCAGCTTTGCGAGCCCGCACGACCATAGAACTATTCGCTGCCACCTCTCGTTCAAGGCCTGTGCCAACGATGGCTGGCTCGGCAACCAAAAGCGGAACCGCTTGACGTTGCATGTTAGAACCCATCAATGCGCGGTTAGCGTCGTCGTGCTCCAAAAACGGTATCAGACCTGCCGATACGCCGATCATCTGACTCGGTGCGATGTCCATAAAGTGCACAGTTTCAGGCGTCACGATTTCGAAGTCACTGCGGTGACGAGCGATCAGGCCAGGCCCTGTCACCAACGAACCATCTTTTACGGCCAAGTCGGCTGGCCCAATATAAGCATCCGACTCTTCATCAGCTCGCAACCATACAACTTCTTCTGTCACCCTACCCTCAACGACCTTGCGATATGGGGTCACGAGGAAACCATATTCGTCAACACCTGCGTAAATCGAGAGCGAACTGATCAGACCGATGTTGGTACCTTCAGGTGTCTCAATCGGGCAAATTCGTCCGTAGTGTGAAATGTGAACATCACGAACCTCGAATCCCGCACGCTTTCGATTCAAACCACCTGGCCCAAGTGCAGATAATCGTCGCTCGTGTGTCAACTGCGAAAGCGGGTTGGTCTGGTCGACCACCTGCGATAGCTCGCCTCGCCCAAAGAAGTACTCAATGGCTGCGCTGATGCTCTTTGGATTGACCAAAGATCTAGGTGTCATGTCCTCAACTTCTTTGAGACTCATGCGTTCTTGAACCGTTCGACGAAGCTTCAAAAAGCCTTTTCGCAATTCTTCGCAAGCCAACTCGTCAATCGTTCGCAAGCGTCTGTTACCGAGGTGATCAATGTCGTCAAAGCGAGCATCGGTTTCACCATCGAACAGATCGATCAAGTAGCGAATGGATGCGACCAAGTCCTCCGGTCGCAATGCCATTTCATCCTCAGGAACGTCCAAGCCTAGCTTCCGATTCACACGGAATCGTCCAACACGACCCAAACGATATCGGTTGATATCGAAGAACTTCTCATGGAAAAGTATTCGAGCTTTTTCAAGGGCGGGCGGATTGCCAGGTCGAAGTCTTTGGTAGATACGCAACAGCGCTTCTTCATGCGAATTGGTATTGTCCTCGGCGATGGAATTGATGATGTACGGAACTTTTGGAGCATCCATGACCTGAACGCTTTTTACACCGCAAGTGCAAATCGTTTCAGCAATTGCTTTACTGAATTTTTGCCCAGCTTCGATAATGATTTCGCCAGCCCGTTCGTGGCCGGACGGATATACGACATCGTCACCAGCAATCTTGTTTTCGATTTTGGCCACACTGCTTCCACCCGACAGTTTTTCTGGCTTGATCTCATAAAACGCCTGTAGCAAATCCTGTTCGGTGCTTAGGTTAGGTGACATCGCTCGAAGCAAGGTCATCACTGAAAACTTACCGCTCTGATCAATACGAACAGAGAGTGAGTCTTTCTTGGTGACATTGATTTCAATCCAACTGCCGCGCTCAGGAATCACTCGGGCAGAAGGCAGCTTTCGATCGGATGTTCCCTCCGACTCTTCGACGAAATCAACCCCGGGTGATCGGTGCAACTGACTGACTACGACGCGTTCAGCGCCATTAATGATAAACTCGCCGCCACCGAGCATAATTGGGACGTCTCCCAAATAGACTTCTTCTTCAAGCGGCTGATCCCGCTTGAGCCGAAACCAAACTTTTAGCGGCTTGCCAAACGTTAGCCTAAGCTGCCGACACTCCTCAGGCGTATACCGAGGCTTGCCTAGCTCATAGCGAAGGTATTCGAGCGCAACGGTTTTGTCGTAGCTCTCGACCGGGAATATTTCACGAAAGACAGACTCAAGCCCTTGATTTTTCCGTTTGTCCGAGGGAATGTCCTCCTGCAAAAATGCCTCGTACGAGGATGTTTGTAAGGTGGTTAAATTCGGAATAGGGAATTGACTACGGCCAGAACCGAAAACACGGATCGAACTGGTCTTTAGTCGTCGCTTGGAGGATGTTGCCATGGAGACTAGCTAATTCTCAAAGTAGATCTGAAAGGAAAGTTAAGATAGATTCGAAATGTCGGGTCGGAAAGTTGGTCAATTGACTCAACAGACATCGCCAAGACCAATCGCATCGACCGGGAAAGACACGTACTCCGGACGACAGAAATAAGACGCTGGGCAATTCCTAACGGAAGCGGCGCTCGACCAATTCTGGTCGGCCTCAAGCCAAATAGAGTTTTGGTAAGAAGGAGATTGAATCTGAACAACAAAGTATCCGTCCAATTCTCTCCCCCCAAATAAACGCTCATGCAGTGAAAGACGTTAAGTCCACTGCCTGTAACTAATTTGCCAATTTTGCCAACGCTCACTCCAAGAGTTTACCGATCCAAGCCAAAGCGCATAGACCAACCAAAGACGATTTTGAATTTTTTTTGAAAAAATATCGCCAATGGCACTCGACTAGCTGCAACAGGAAATGGCTGGAATCGACATTGAAGTCGAAAAACTAATGCTAGCCAGGCAAAACCTCCTTTCCGGCCGATTGCAGCACGATAGTAAACGTTCGCCGAAGGTGTGGCGGCAATGTGAGCGGCAGGGCGCTCACTCCATCTGGGAATGTTTACGCAGGATCATCGTGAAACCAAAGGCTACAATTCGGGTTAGCACAGTCACATCCTGTTTTCATATACTAATCATTGGCTTTGTTGAATGCTTGACCTGATGGGACTCGAAAATCGCTTCGAAGGTTGGCTTAACAAAGCCATTGAATCGAATTCGTCCGATTTGCATTTGGTTTGCGGGTACCCACCAGTGCTCCGCATGAACGGCAAGTTGACGCCAATATCCGACGAAGAGGTTTTGACCAACGAGCGTATGGCTGTACTTCTTAGGGCTGTTTTGACCGAAGATCAGACAATTCAGTTCGAGCGTGAGCTGAATTTGGACTACGCAGTGGACATTTCAGTCAACAATAAACCGTGTCGATTTCGCATCAATCTCTTCCGCACTTATGGTTCGGTTGGAGCTTGCTTGCGCGTCATCCCTGACAACATTCCGGATTTTTCTTGGTCCTCTTTTCCGAAAGAACTTGCGCATCGCATTGGCTCTTTTTCGAATGGCTTAGTGTTGTTTACGGGCGTTACAGGTTTAGGAAAGAGCACCAGCTTGGCCATGATCGTTGAGCAGTTGAATCAAACGCGTGGACTGCGAATCCTGACTATCGAAGACCCCATTGAATATCGGTTTCCCAATTACACGAATTCGGTTGTATCGCAACGAGAAGTAGGTCGCGACGTCGCATCTTTTGCCGATGGCCTTCGATTTGGGCTAAGACAAGATCCGGACGTGATCTTGGTTGGCGAGATTCGGGACATCGAAACAGCCCGCATGGCTCTCAGTGCCGCGGAAACAGGTCACTTGGTCTTTTCGACACTTCACACAAGAGATGCAAAGGGAGCGATTTCTCGCTATGCCGATTTCTTCCCTCAACAGGTACAAGGCGAAATTCGTTCACAGTTGGCTTCCGGCGTACGCGCTGTGATTTGCCAACGATTGCTACCGAGTGTTGTCGAGGGAGAAAAACAAGAGTTGGCCTTGGAAATCATGTTTAACACACCTGCCATCAGTTCCGCAATTCGCATCGGGAAACTTGAAAGCATCGACAACTATATCGTGACCGGCCGCGCAGAGGGAATGATATCGATGGATGAATCCATAAGAAGACTGCTTTCCACGAATCGCATAAGCCGTGGTACGGCTGAAAGTCTTATTTCGGACCGATCGCTGCTCAGTGCATGCTATTGATATGCATGAGGGTCGGATTTGCAAGTGATTACTAGCCTGCCAGCCCGCACGCTAGCGCGTTGCGGCTCAAAGTTAGTGCCACTTGGCTTCATGCTATTGTTTAGAAGTGAGTTCGAAATTGCATGTCTGCCTCCCAGACTTTATCTCCTGGGTAAGTGTGGATTTAGAGTTATACTTGGCAGGCACGATTTCAGCTTTGGCGCGTTCTCCCGTTCCTTCGGAAACGGG
>JAYTVL010000637.1:0-3084 GCA_043744075.1 Pirellula sp.
ATGCGGGAGAACCGCCTGTACGGTTCGGAGGGAGGGGAGCCGCAACTCAATGCGGCTTTCCTACCCCTATCTTTCTTCGGATTCAATAAAATCACAGCCTCTCAGAGCGTTAGCGATGGGCGTGGGGAGCTTGGCAAATGGAACTAGTGACTCACACGCCCTTCGTGCCTCAGGGCGTGCCACCCAGCCAGCCAAGCCTGCGGTATTTTGGAATCCCATAAGCCACTTGCTGCCGACGTTATTCTTTACGGACCGATTCCTGCGAAATCAGCCGATCGAGCCGAGAGAGGACGCGATGTTCTAAGTCATTCGAAGTCGGCGGGATTTCGGTGGAAATCGCAGAACTGGCTTCTGCAACAACTGTTCCGGGACCAGGCTCACCAAATAACTCACATGTAACGCCGTTGTGCACGAAAACGCGATTTCTGCCCCCAACTTTGGCGCTGTAAAGGGCATCATCCGAACGGCGCAAGAGTTTTCCGATCCGTTCGTCGCTCGCGACTCGGGCGAATCCAGAACTGATCGTGATGGAAATCGTGTGCCCCTCAGCTTCAATCGTTTTCTGGCCGGTCAGACGTTCGTGATTCCAACCAACGAATACCAATGGAAGCGAACCGCTCAAGGCATAGGACAACTTGGATTCATTGTCATGTCGACGTTTGTCGCGGTCGTTGCATTTCGTAATCAGCTGGCGAAATTACCAATGGGCCGTTGGTTTGCGTTGCAGCCGCCCAAGATGAATAAAGACTTGGTTGACATGGAGCACGAAATCGAGGAGTTGAAGGCGTACTTCAGCATGGTACGGCCGGTCAACGTTCGCAACCATGGTTGACCCAGGGAACGGATAGGATGCGTGACCACCCAGCCCTACATAGACCAAGGTGTCGCATCGGTCCATCTACCCTGCTCGCCTGTAGCGAACTCCGTCAGCGTCTTCATCACAGGCAAACGAGCCGCTTGCACTCGGCGAGCCAAAGCATTGTCTCGTCTTGAGGCGGATTGGCCGCCAAAGAGATGGAGCAAGACATCTAGCATGGGCGTATTCTTGCGAGCCGCTTCGTCGAGCACTTCCTTGTAGTTCTCTGAGATATAGTTGAGTTTCAAGCCGAGCAGGTCTTGAACGAGTCGATCGTGCTTTGATTGTGCCATTAGTCTTCCTCTTTCGTAAAGCGGTCATAGATGCTGGGGTCAGGGATGTCGAGTTCGAGTTGGATCAGGTCTTTGCGCTTAGGCTGGACTGAAGTCGGGGAGGGAAGCGATTGCTTGCGCCGTTCTTGGTGCAGAATCGTTTCCACATAGGCGGCATCGTAGGTCTGGTATGGAGTGCAACGCGAATCGATGCGATCACGCTTTCGCGGCCATAGAGACGAGCCAGCTCAACGATTCGTCTAACATGAACGATTGCCTTGACTGGTTGTTTCAAGAGTTGCAGGTGAAACTCACGCGCTTCGGCACCTAGGGCTGCGAAGTTCTCTTCGAGTTCGGATGCGGTTTGCTTCTTCCGAAGTTTGATTGCTGCCAGTTGATGACTGGAATCGGCAATGAGTTCCCTTCGCCCGTAACAGCGTTCATGGCAAGCGACCAGTCCGCCCTGATGGAAAATCCGAATCTGTTTCGTGCTGGCTTGGATTGTTACCGTTTTGCGGGCCAGTTCTGGCGGAACTGTATATCGATTCGTATCGAATTCAATTCGTGCCGTCGGTCGCACTTCGGTGATGACGATTTCGTCGGTATTTAGTTCTGCGGTGGGAACCGGACGAAGAATTGGCTTTTCGATAACGAACCGATCGATTGGTTTCTCTTTGAGTCGATGGTGCAATCGAACATTGGCGATGTTGTCCCGCCAGTGGATGGCCAAATATCCGTAGTCGTCCCAGGCTTGCAGTTCATCGTCGCGGCCCTTGAGTGCATTCTTTTTGACGTAACCTACTGTCGACTCGACCATTCCCTTCGATTCAGGATCCCTTACGGTACATGCAATCGGTTCCATGCAGTAATGCCCACATACGGCGAGGAACTCAGGGTGGAGTGTAGCGTGCCGACCTGAGCCGTGGATAACGGCCGCTTTGAGATTATCGAAGATAACTTTCTTTGGGCTGCCACCGTAAAACTTCAATGCATTGGACAAGCATCGATAGAACTCGCATTTTCGCTGCGAGAGGGTGAACTCGATGTAGCACATCCTCGAATAGCACAGGACTGCGACGAAGACAGAGACTTTGCGGATCGTGTTGTTGATCTTGACCGAACCGACATCTCCCCAGTCAATTTGGATGGCTTCGCCTGGACTGTAAGTAATGTCTTGATAGACCCGTCCCTGGATAGGCCGAATCGTTCGAAGGTAAGACTTCAGTTGTGAAATGCTGCCGGTGTAACCAGGGGTTACGCCATCGCTGACCGCGATCTTTTCTAAGATTCGCACTGCCGAAAGATCAGGGTATTGTTTTACAATTGCCTCGATCTTGGGCTTGAAGGGATCCAGGATAGACTTCGTTGGGAGCCCCTCTCGTTTTGTCGCTGGCGCTTCTTGTAATGCAAGTGCTCGATCGATAGTTCTGCGAGAACATCTCACTTGCTTGGCGATAGCTCGCTTAGAGAGTTTTTCGATTTCGTGGAGACGGCGAATTTCAGCCCATGTACTTACCTTCATGATGGATCTCCGGGTTTAGCGTCGCCAGCAAGACCATTGAGCAGATCCGGGAATAGCGACCGCAATTGAACTTGCCTGGATCGTTCGGTTGCTGGCTTTGGGAATGAGAGAACTTGTGTAATCAGTGCCCGAAAAGCGATCAGATCGAATTCGAGGAGTTCGTCACGAGCCTTGACAATCACTCGTTCCGTAGTGCGCAGCCTGAGCGCGAGCGCGTTGTCGCCATAGTACGACAACCCGTTTTTGTCACCGACTGCGGTCAGTAGGAAGTACAGAAAGACCGCATCGCCGGAAAGTTTTGATGCATATTCGCGTTGGAACCGACGATCGATCCAAGACCAATCGTTAGTTGGCAGGCGGCGGACGCGGTCTGGTACCAGAATTTGTTTTTCGATCATGAATATCGCTCCTTGTGTGATGCGGGAAAGATAAAC
>JAYTVL010000638.1:0-10482 GCA_043744075.1 Pirellula sp.
CTCGGCGTATCCAGCTCTACTGCTACATGGTGCAACTACTGGTTAGGCAGTTCCCTTAGCCGACTGGTTAGGTCGGTTTACCGGGTACCATGCGTCAACGGAAAGTTGTCAAAGCGTTTTACGAACACTGACAGTCTGCGAAGTATCCGAACTTCGCGTGGTGCGACGGTAGCGGGAAACGGGCTGCTACTCAAACAGCAAATGCAAAAATGTGATTTCAAGAGCGACAAATTTTCGTTTCACGAAACTAGGCAACTTTTGATTTGCGATAGTGGTCCAGCATGATCTGTATTCGAAGTGCTGCCGCGAGTGAGTCGTTATTCTTTTGAAGCCGCCTGTATGTCTGGCCTGAGAAGCGGTTTGCGGATGCTACAGCTTCCTCTTCAAAGCGAGAAGCATCCTCCTTTGAAAGCCCCTGCAAAAAGGATTGCAAGGCCCTAGAATCCTCCTCCGTACTGTCCTGCGCAATCGGCTTTGGTTCTCCTTGAATGGAGTTCTCTTTCTTTACTGTTCGCGGTACCTGGACACCTCTCGAACCGTTACTGGACGACGGCTGCGATTGCTTTCGCTTGAAGGATTCAGGTATCGCATATCCATCGCGGACCGCCGAAACCAGAAAGGCTGGAATGTTTTTTGGCGTATTCTTTGGCTGCTTCGAAAGCCAGTCAACATAGGCTATCGTTTCTTGAATAGAAGGCAACGAAAACTGTGTTGCAAGCTCCATCGCTCCCTGTTCGGATACTCCACGCTCGATCAACATGTCTTTGACCACCATTTGGTCGGTCGTCGCTGGTTCGCACGGATTATCGATTTCGTTCGCACTCGTGACACGAGCGAGTCGTATCTTCCACTCCCCTGCTTTCACCTTGATGTACCGGTCTTCCTTTGGCATTCGCTTTAGGAAGCCAACCTTTTCCAACTCAACCAGGCATGGTTCGAGTTTAGATTTCAGCTTTCCGCAATCGTAGTTGCGACTAAGGCCAACGTGCTCACATGCAAAGCTCTTTAAGTCGAACACAAGGTTCTTTTGTTTGTAAAATCGCTTGTCGAGAAATCGATAGGCCTGTCGTGCTGACGGCAAATTGAGGGAGAAGTACGTTTCTAGGTCGAGACGCTTTACATAGCTCGATTGCACCGACTCCATGATCACTGAATTCCAAGTGATGCTTGATTGAATGTCGCCAGCTTTTGAGCTGCGTCCGACGAGATCGACTGATTCTAAAATGTGGAACGATTTGTTTTGCCAGTTGAGATCCTTCCTACTCCACCAGGATCGCTTGTAATGCAGCGTCACGCTAACCCAACGCTGTAGCGACTCATCGATTCGTTTGTAGGAAGCGCCGGAATCCGGAATGCCAAGGATTTTCACAAGTTCGTAGCGGCTAAATCGCAAGGTGCGATCTGTAAATCCGTTTCGTTGGTGCGTTAGATACATCAGCACAATCAGAATATCTGAGTCGGCAGATGTTGGCAGTCCAAAATGCTCGCTTCCAGTTACGATTAGCTCTCGGTCAACGTGGGTTTTTGCGCCCTCGTCGTAGATTCGATCTTTGAAGAAGAGCGAGTTCCCTGTTTCACTTTTGTCGCGACCAATACTTCCAAGTGGGAATTCAGCGAGATTTAGTTCATCGCTTCCAATCCGTCGCGTAGCGATCTTTTCCGGTATCGATACCGGTTCTTTCTCGCCTAGCTTTAGGGCCGCTTGCCCCGATGAATTCATTGGCTGTCCTGAAGAGAACTAAAAAAGACAACACCTAGCGGCATTGTTTTGATCTTTATAAACAGATCTTTGTATATGCTTTACCCCCTGGCAAGTGGTTAATTTCGTTGAGCAATCCGACCAAAATTCTCCCCGCAACATCGGTACAATCCTCCCTCCAACATCGGTACCACCATCCCCTGTACATCGGTAAATCCTCCCCGCTACATCGGTAGCCAAGTTCGATTCATCCTCTGTACATCGGTATCACAGGCTATCTAGCGAAATCTGGCATTCAAGCAGGACACGAAATCTCCCCGTAACATCGGTACTCAGACGTAGCCGTTGATTTTCTTCAACTCGACTTGCGTCCAATTTCGCTAACGCAAAAATCCCAGTTGTCAGTCTTACCCTCACTTGGAAGACTACGTTCCTGTCGTCAAGGCAGCAATCCAGTAAGTTTGATTGCTGGTTGGCTTGCATGAACTCTTGCAAGCTGTCTTGCATGATTACTTGCAATCATGTTTGCAGGGATGAAAGGCAGATGGTTGGCTTGCGGGCTTGCAACAGAGAAAGCTTGTCCGCATCACGGCTTGAAATCAAAGAAGTAGTTCAGCAATCGAGCAAACATTCCATCTTGCTGAACGGCTTGCTGTGTTGTTAGCTAGCAAACATGTTTGTTTGCACAGCTAATACAAAAGGTGGCGTCGGAAAAAGTACGATCGCAGTTCACTTAGCCGCTTGGTTTCATGATCAAGGATTTAGAACAGCGTTAATCGATGCGGATGCCCAGCGCAGTTCGTCGCAGTGGATAGCCGAGGTTGAGTCGGGAATCACCGTTGTGACCACGAACACCCCAGATGAATGTCTCCAAAAGGCTCAAGAACTTCTTCAGAGCCACGATATGGTGGTTGGGGATGGCCCAGGTGGGCTCGACGACTTATCACGCACTATGCTTCTTTTGGCGGATCTCGCTTTACTACCAATTTCCCCCTCGATTTTGGACCTTCGCAGCGTTCAGCAGGCCACAACGATTCTGCGCTACGCTCAGGGCATCAACAAAGGGAAACCAGAAGGGTGTTTGATTCTGAACAAAATGAGAACGAGAGACACGATCAGTCGGGAATTTAAAATCGCAGCATCGACGCTCGGAGTTCGAGTTGCATTGAACGTTGTACGCGATCTTCAGGCGTATCGAGACGCAGCACAACAAGGATCAGTGGTTTCACGGATGGGGAAGAAGAGTTCCGAGGCCGCTTCCGACATAGATGCTCTGTTTCATGAGTTGGTCGATCCATTTCTTAAGAAGCGCAAAAAGGTTGGCAACGGTTAATTGAAAATTGGTGGAGGTTTTATGACAGCAGCAAAGAGACGAACAATGGGAGCAGCAATTGACGTATCGGCAGACAAGCTTGCGTTCATCAAGGGTGGGGTTCCATCGACTCCGATCAACCAGTTGACGGAAGAAATGGCTCTCGCCGAGGTTGCAGCTCCAATTGCGACTGTTGCGCCGACGGCTCAACAACCAGCCGTTTCATCGGAAATCCCAGCCACCATCGAACTGGAAAGGGAAGTGGACGAGGGGGAATCATCGGAGTCATCCCGTCGAAAGACGCGACCTCGCTCGAAACGCGAGACCGCAATGCGGGACGAACCCATGCTTGGCTTAGTCAACATGCTGGTTCCATTGACGACACGTTTGTCGGTTTCGACCGCCGCCGCCTTGAAACGGGCCGGTCTCGAGCAAAAACTCTACGGACGCCAGCCCGGAACTGTCCAGGAAATCGCAGAGGAAGCGATCAAAGAGTGGCTGAACGGGCAGGGCTATCTTTGACTAGCGGAACCGACTACGCAATCATTTCTAAGTAGCGCGATCATCACTTCAGCTTCCCATTCCCTTCGGACGAACAAGTTTTCGGAAATGTTCGTCGGGAGACCGGCAATGGTCAAAGGTTGTTAGAAGTTTTTACCAGAAGGTTTTTGATGATGAACGCTACTGAAATTGAGTCCGCGTACTTATTGCTAGATCAACTCATGGCTGCAAAACAATTTGTTGAGGGCATCGAGTTGTCCGATCGACTGTATAACGCAATCGATCACGACACCGTCATTCCCAAAGCGTTTAGCGACGATGTTCGAATTCAAGATGGAGAAACTCTCCATGTTGCATTCAAAGGATGGTGTCGCTTCGCGAAAAGCAAAATGCAAGCTCAGTTGGAAAATGATATTCGATAATTGATGCGTTGTTCACCAACCAGGGAGATCACCAAATTGCTGGGCTCCCACCTTCATGTCAATTCTAGATCGCCGTAAAGCAACGATTGAATCAGCATGTACTCAATGGCCTGAGAGCGACTCCTGCGATTTTTCAATCGCTTGTCCTTAAAGACTTCCTCAGTAGTAAGTTGCAGACTTTTTAAAGGAGACCTAGCCAACTCGCTGATGAAGTCCGACTGTCCTTCTCCGGATGATGGGATCACGCTAAGCAGGATGCCAAGCTGAAAGTAGCTATTGAGCTCTGCATTCGACCCAAGAATCTCCAAACACACCTGCTCGCTTCGTTGCACCCATTCGTCCACCTCGCCAAGCTTAGTCTTCATTTGCGGGAAATCATTGAATCGACCAGTGCTAAGCCCCATGACAAGTCGCGAAAAGAAATCGGCCTCATCAACCTTGTCAATCTCAATACCGAGTCGGCTCCCGAGCGACATAGATTTTTTCCCTTCTTCGCCAATTGCGGTGCAACCTAGTAGCTCCAATTGCTGATTGGGGTGAAGCTTACGAATTGAGCCAAGGGAAATAAGTGATTCGACGATTGGATTGAGGACGTTTGACCAAAAGCCTATCTCACCAATCGATCGTCCGAGACGCCAAGAAACGAGTCGCAAATCATGGATTGGAGATATGCTGGCTGATGGATCAACTAAGACTTCCTCACAAGCTCTAGAAAAATCGGCACAGCTTTCAAATCGGTCATCCGGATTCAATTCTGTGGCAAACTTCACCAAAGCCTGAACTCCCTTTGGTGTTGTAGCACTGAACATATCAGTGACATTCATGGAGTTAACGGTGATACCAACGAATGCTTCTTCCCGTGATGAAGCAGCTACCAGAGCGGTCCCTTCGACGAGCTCGTAAAGAAGTGCTCCAAGAGCGTAGATGTCGCGACGGATGCTGACCTCAGACTGGCCACCAGCAATTGCCTCCAAACTCATGAAACTTGGAGTTCCGGAAAATCGTTCGCTCTGGACCTCGGCGGGATTGCTGGCGATAGAAGTATTGAAATCAATTAGGTAGATCGACTGTTCGACCGAAAGCAAAACGTTTTCAGGTTTGACGTCTCCGTGAACGATCCGCTTTTTGTGCAGACTTTCAAGGATTTGGCTAAGCCCCAAGATGCTATTGATAGCAACCGAGAGTTCGACATCTTTCATCTCTCTGAGTGAAACTCCATCGACGTACTGACAAATCGCGATAGGCCCTACGTCACTTTCCAGCCAACGGTGTAACTTTGGAATGCCGTTGATACCTGCCTCTGAGAGATTTGCCAGGGTGGTAAACTCCAACCTGAGAACTTCGTGTTGTCTCACTCGCTTCGAGCCCTCGATTGGTCGCGGCGCTCGGATCAAGTAGGAATTCGTATCCGCACTATCGGTTGCTCGATACACGGTTACCAGACTGCCGAGTCCGATTCGATCCGCAATGGTAAGAGTTTCGAATTTGTGGCCGATGGCAAACGGATCAATACCGCTCTTGAGACAAAGTGAGGACAGCTCAATTCCACAATTCCCAAGCTTACTCCCAAGGAAAGGTCGTTCGAATTCAGAAGCCTTCTCAAAACAGCTTCGGAGAATTCTGCTTTTCGACTCCTTCGACAATGGATCTCGTTGGAGTTGAAAACCAAGCCATTCATAATCATAGTCACGCATTTGAAAGGCAACTTCCACTGCGAGCTCTTTGGCTGGTTCGGAGCCAGCAATAATTGCCTCCCCAATTTTGAGCGGATCCACGTCCGGATCTGCGGCGAATTGTTCCTCAACAAGTGCAGCGATCGACGCTTGATCGTCGAGCGAAAGGCTGTAGTTAGGTTTATTCAAGATCTTCGAAATCCTTTAACTCTTTGCTAACCCTTACTCGCGCTTTACGGAGCTGAATCCCGATTGCCGTGTCACTCTTGCAACGCTTGCCATCATTGGATCGCCGTAATATCTCCTCGATGTTCCTAGAGCTGATACCCAGCGCGATACCAAGCACATTGATCAGCTTATTTTGGTCGTCCTTTTCGTCAAGAAGTATACTCTGTAGCGTGATCACGTACTCCGCTTTCGAAACAGTGTCTAAAGCGGCCTCGATATCTTGATCTTCGATTTGGTTTGTGTCGGCCTGCGAGACTCGCTTTCCATCTCGCTTTTGCGCACTTTCGTTTCGTTTCGCTTCGCTCAGTTTCTTGCGCGCGATGCCTTTCAGTACAGCTTTGAATCTTGCGGTACTACATCCGAGAAACTCTGCTGGGGACGTTTCAAGCTGATTCTTCGACTCCATGAAAACTTGGTCAACAAAGTCGGTGACACTCGAAGTCGACTTAAGTGATTCTGGAAACCTGCGGTGGATGTACTTTCTTAGCTCGGTTTGGAGCTCATCAACGACTTTCCCGAATAGATCGTTTTGGTTTTCTTCGTTTCGCTGGAATTCCAGCAAATGATCGGTGGTTCCCATGTTCTGACCAATGAGGCTTTCGAGGTGAAGGTTAGTAGGTCGTTGGCCATCCATTGTATGCGATTGGAATGGAATTGGCTCGGATGCGAATTCAAAATCCGGATCGACGACGCGCTCGTGTTTAGCCTTGTCATTCTTTGGCAACAAACGACTCAGTTTGGGATGGAATTGCCACTAGGTGTGGTAGTGAACTTTCTATTGTCGCATTCCCAACCGAGGACAGCATGCCTATCGAGAACGAAACCGAAAGTGATTCGAATGTTTTGGCACTTCAAACGAAGAGATCACTGAGGTTTCCGCTTAGTAAACCCCATGAAACTCAAGCTGAGTGCCGATCTCAATTGGCAACAGAAGAGGAGATGATCGCCGAACTTTTGAAACATTCAGGGAATTGGTCAGTCAAGTTTTCCGCGGCTGTGTACCAGTTCGCTGCGGATGATTTTCGAACACGATCAACTACACATTCCTTGAGAGATTTGATTGAAACCGCTTGTTTCAAAGCAGTCGAGCTGAGGCTGTCAATGTGTCCGGCTGCCCGATACGAATTAAGTTCTTTCGAGCAATGGCAATCATGTAGAGCAGAATTCAATTTGGACTAACGCTACGGTGCGAACGGGCATCGATTTGCAAATCTCAAAAACTTTTTCTTCGCAGAAAACCCTACGATTTACCGCTTCTTTCTGGTCAGAACGCAGTCAGCCCTTTGCTACGTCCGACTCACTTTGACATCGAATTGCCACATATGTCTTTGGTGGCTAATGACGTCCGTCCAATGCAGCAAGCGAGTCGAACATGTCAAAGAAATCAGATCCCAATACAGAAGTAGCTATTCTGAAGCCAGCACAGAACCCAGCTACCAAGTCCGTACAGCAAAGCTCTGAGCATCCAGAGGGCCAAACCGTTCGAAAGCTTCTTCGTGAGGCAATCAAGCATCATTCACAATTGTGCGACCATCTAGGAAATGCCGTCTACTCTGCCGTTCTCATCGGTCGAAATCTCCGGGGCATCGAAGGACTGCTTCCATCAGGCACCCATCAAGCATTCGTTTCTGAAAACTTTTGCGCTCCACTCGGCGTGAGCATCCGCACGATTCAACGATACGTAAGCCTGTCAAATGACTTCGACACATTGACCAAGCGTCTTCGTGACGAGAACCCGGAACTCGGAGAAATCGACGAACGCGCATTTCTAAGAGGCCGATCCTTCCAAGAGGCAAGGTTTCTGATTCGCAAACTCCTTAGTAACGAAGCGATTAACACACCTGAACAATCATCGCCCGCACTTCCAAGTCCTGATAAGAACGACTGGTTCACTAACGAATCGATCATCAAGCGATCTCTTGACCTACTTGGGGTCATCGATGTCGATCCATTCTGCATCCCAAATACCAATCCGCTCTCAGCCACTCATACAACATGCAAACCGACCAACGGTCTGGCCTCTGAAGTCGCATGGCATGGCAAAGTATTCCTAAACCCTGGTCTTGTAGGAATTAAATTTAGTGATATCGCGGAGCGCGTTGTTCATGAGTACACCAAGGGCGACTTGGAGGAGGCGCTCGTCCTACTCCCCGCATCCATGAACTCCAAGTATGCCTTTCTTTTACGCGAACATGGCCGCGTCTTCACGAACAAACACCTTCACGTCCAAGGCCCATCAATTCGCCAGACCATCAAGGTGCCATTGATGCTCGTTTACGTCGGCCTACGAAGCTCAGATTTCTTCAGAGCCTTCGATGACAAGGAACTCTTTGATGCTTTTGCACCGGTTCACCCGGAATGAAAAACCATTAAAGCGACAAGCCTGTCGCGTCGCCTTTCCAAATTGCCTGTTTTTCAAGTTTCAAACCCAAAGGAATTAAATCATGCGTGCTCAAAGTCACAAAGTAAATCGTCGTCAGGAATTCACCAAGGCTCTCCGAGCTACCAGCACCGTTTTAGTCGATTGCTATGAAGGTGGCCACGGGTCGGAAGGCTCGTTTTTTGCAGTACGGTGTTCGGATCGCTTCAGTCTTTTCATCGATGCGCCAATGGAACTCAGGAAGCTGGAGCAAGATCTTGCTCGATGCCCACTGCATTATCAGCTCGCTTTGACTCAGCGGGACACAACTCTGTCGCTGCTGGAGTGGAAGTATCAGGCGTTGAATGGAATCGCCAAATACATTGGGAATGCGATGGCATCGGAGGGGATGGGACAAAAAGCAGGTATTGGCGCATGTGCTGCATACAAGCTGATCGAATCTAGATACTTCTCTGACACGGTCGAGGCGTTGTTGAACGCCATTATCATTCAGTCAGGAGGGGCCCTTGATGAGGTTCAGATCACTCTCCGTGGTAGCGCGGCAGGAGGTACGAATTCATATACCCAAATAATCGTCGCGATTGAACTCGCGAATCGATTGCAAGCAATTGGCTGTCCGTTGCGAATTCAGTTTAGTTTGACTGATTCTGTCTGCTTCGCGGGGCTAGGTAAGTCGGTACATGCTAATGGTGCATGTGCGATCAACGAAATCGTAAAGCTGATTATCTCGCCAAAGACCGGCGCGTCGAACATGACAGTCTGGGGACTTAGACTAATTGGTCTTCCTCCCGTTGGGGCTGATGTAGACACGAGGAGAGAGCTCCTACTGCTGGACAGGCAAGCTTGGGAGTGCTCAGAGATGACAACGTATCGCCAGATTACTGACCCCAACATGGCGAACTCCAGTCGCTATGGGAATATCTGTCATACGTCAACTGATTTCTTTCGCAGCGTGCCACCGGAGGAGATTGCTGCGATCAACGCAGGCGAGTATCACAGCGCCATTGTGCAGGCGATAGAAAGCATTCGACCAATGTCATCGCTAATATCTGTAATCGAGTCGAATCCTTCGCTCGAGCGGAACTTCCGGAGTCCAGTTGAAGCGATCGTCGAAGCTTGTGATTCGCAAACAACAGACGAAATGTTGCGAGCAACGGTTTTGAGTGAAGGAATCCATCGCTATGACTTCGCAGCCGTCAACGCGGAAGCGGAGACCTTTGATTGCGAGCTCATCGGTGAGCACTTTGTCGAACCACCAAAAAGCCTGGCTGAAGCGATTCAGCGATTGACGACAGTCGCCACCATCCGCCACGTGCTTACGACTGAAGAGATTGAGGCTCAAGGTCGATTGATAGTGATTGCAACCAAGATCAAAAAGCTCAAGCGGACAACACTTGCATCCTTCAAGCGATTGCAAGATGCCCGATCATTTATTCCAAGCAAGAAGGCTAGAGCCATTCGGTGTGGCTCCGAACTAAGGACGCTTTCGGATCAGCGTTTCGCCTATCTGTCAATGAAACAGGAACTTGAGAAATCCATTTCTGCTTTGAACCAAGAGTACGACAGCCAACTCTCGCGTCTGAACGGTGTGGTTTCGATTTTGGATCGAATTCGGCAAAAGGGCCGTGTAACCGAGCGGCACGATCTCTTCTTCTTCAACGGAGTCGATGCTGCATTCTCAGACCTGCTAACGTTATCAACACTCGATCATGACCGCAAAGTACAAGTGCTGGCTGCACAAGCGACGATGGTCAGCACTGAAGGTGTCCGTTTCATCTTGGGTGGGCAGACAAACACAGTCGAAGAGTTTGCAAGGCTGTGTATCGGAAAAGCGCATCGCAAAGGTGCTTGGCCCGGTGCTATCGCTCAGCCATCGGCAAAGACGATCTATGTTCTTCCGCCGACAAATGCAAACCTAAATGAGTTGCTGGCAAAGCGAATCAGAGCCATGGCACCCAGCGCTACAGTTCTGACGGCTGATAGCTGTGAGTTTGGGATCAACATCATTCGCTTCCATGTTTTCTACCCAGAAACTGAAGCCGATCTTCTGCCGGGTTACCTCAAGGCGGAACTTGATCGCGCCATGAAAAGCCCAACCAAAATTCTACACGAGCTTCCGCCACGAAACGGGCGAGCTGGTGAAGCTGTTTCCTACTAGTTCTTTCATCTCTTTCAACACAAGGAATTTCTACGATGACTACCATCCGCCACACCTCGCTGATTTCCGGCAACCTGGCCCCACCAGAAACGCGGCGACTTCATTTCTC
>JAYTVL010000639.1:0-10460 GCA_043744075.1 Pirellula sp.
GGAAGTGTGGCAAATGACTCTAGCGATTCACCACGCCCTTCGTACCTCAGAGCGTGCCACCCACTTTATAGGTAGATTTCCAACTGCCCCTCGCCTTAGGACAGGCTGCCACCCTGGCTTTGCAGTACTTCGACAGGCTGGCAGCCTGTCCTACGTCGAACGGAATGATGGCCCCGCCATGCTGAGCGTTAAAGATATTGTTGTGATGCAAATTGATTGCGTTTCCCGATGGCACCTGGAACCGGTCGACAATCCCTATGCATTGGACGGAGTGGTTGCTTCGCTTTTTGCAACGGCCTGTCAACAACACCAATTCAACTACCTGCTTTGGCACGAAGAGGATATCGCTCGCAGCCGCGAAGTAACCGATGCTAAGATTGCCGAAGTCAAGCGGAACATCGACCGATTCAATCAAGCGAGGAATGATTGGATTGAGAAGATCGATGATTGGATCACTGCCAACCTCGAAGAAAATTATATTCAAAGCGTCGATGGAGCCAAGTTAAACACAGAGACGCCAGGTAGCGCTATGGATAGGCTGTCCATCATGGCCCTTCGGATCTATCACCTCGACGAGCAACTGGCCCGTCAAGATATTGACCAACAGCATTTGGAGAAGGTGAATATGCGATTGGCCATTTGTCGTTTGCAGCAGAAAGATCTAGCAAAATCGTTAGAAGAACTTCTCGTCGACATTTACTCAGGTGTCAAGCGGCATCGTACTTATCGGCAAATGAAGATGTACAACGATCCGACTTTGAATCCGTACCTGTATGGGAGAGGGATGAGGGATGAGGGTTGAGGGTTGGTTGTTTAACAGTCAGCCGAAGGCGTACTCGATACCATTAACGTACGCCTACGGCTAACGGTTAATCGAAGTGCAAGTACGTATTCTGCGTCATGATTGACGAGGGGGAGCAAATGGGGGTGGACAATGTCGATGGTAATTGAGGGGATCCTGACGACTGAGAACGCGGACGGGTCGATGCATGTTTCCCCAATCGGTCCTCACGTGAATCTTGAACTGACTTCGTGGACATTGAAACCGTTCCAATCGTCGACAACATTTTTGAATCTACGAAAATCTTCGCGAGCGGTTTTTCATGTGGTGGATGATCCCCTCTTAATGGCAGTTGCGGTTCTCGGCTTGTGCAACCCGGGCGAGGATCCTGCCACTGTTCAAGATGTCCTCAATGCGGATCAGATTAGCGCGGTGGTGGTCGCCAAGTTTCATTTGCAAATCGGGTGGGTGCTCGAGTTGAGTTGCCGTTATTTTGCGTTAAGTATCGATCAATGGGATGTTTCGGCCCCTCGTGCAATCGCCGGGTGTTCGCTGGGCTATCACAGAGAGATTCGTCCGTTTTGGGGGTGGAACCGTGCCAGGCATAGCATTTTGGAACTGGCCATTCTCGCGAGCCGAGTTCATATGCTCGAACGATCCGTGATCGATGACGAGCTGAATCGTCACAAAATCATCATTGAAAAGACGGCAGGAACCCGTGAGATGGCAGCTTGGGAGTTGCTCAAGAAGCGATTGTCGCAATAATCGGCGGGTGCATCGATTGGTGCCGACTACTATCTCCTTCAAAGCCCAGCCGAAATGTCTGCACAGTATTGTATTGGAATCGATCTAGGAACCACGAATTCGGTGCTTGCTTTTGCACCGTTGGGCGAGTCCGAGGCATTGGTCGCCGTTCTACCGATTCCGCAATTGGTGGCCCCTGGAGCCATTGAACGACGCCTTTCGTTGCCCTCGTTTCTGTACTTAGCCAAGTCGTTCGACGACCCCGCCTTGCAAGTACCAGGGGTTCGAAGTGGGCTTGGGATTGTCGGCGAGTACGCTAGGCGAATCGCGAGCGAACAGCCTGATCGCGTCGTGGCAGCCGCCAAGAGCTGGTTGTGCAACAAACGAGTCGATCGACAGTCGCCGATCCTGCCATGGGAGTCTGAAGCGGACACGGAATTGGTGTCACCGATCACAGCGACGACCGCTTTTCTGAATCATCTTGTCGATGCTTGGCACATGCAGTTTCCAGACGCTCCGTTTGCGGAGCAACGCATTGTCTTAACCGTTCCAGCTTCCTTCGACTTGGTCGCTCGTGAGTTTACCAAGCAAGCGGCGATGGCAGCGGGATTCCCCGAGGACTTTCTTTTCTTGGAAGAACCTCAAGCCGCGCTGTACAACTGGATCCATGCGCACGGGCAACATTGGCGAAAGTCATTGCATGAAAATGATGTGTTATTGGTCTGCGATGTCGGTGGTGGAACAACGGATTTAACGCTGGTCCAAATCCAATCCGAAAATGGCGAGTTGAACATGAATCGCCTAGCGGTTGGCAATCACTTGTTGATCGGTGGCGACAACATGGACTTGACCTTGGCTCACGTTGCTTCGATGCAATTTGCAGACAAGGGGATGAAGCTGAACGCTTGGCAGTCAGTTTCCCTTTGGCATTCCTGTCGGTTGGCCAAGGAATCGTTGCTCCAAGGGGAATCCGCTCCGAATTCATTTCCACTCAACGTATTGGGGCGAGGCAGTAGACTGATTGGCGGTACCGTTTCCATTGAGCTGGATCGTCTCACGGTTGAGAAGACGCTTGTCGACGGCTTCTTTCCATTGGTCGGTCGAGATGAGCGCCCAGTTCGCGGCGGAGACAGCGGGTTTCAGGAGATCGGATTGCCGTTCGAATCGGACGCCGCGATTACGAAGCATGTCGGGGCTTTTTTGGCCGACCACCTGCGCGCAGACGAACAAGCACCGATGCAGTTGACGCATCTGCTATTCAATGGCGGAGTGTTCAACTCCGATAAGTTCCGTGATCGGATGCTTCAAACGCTGGCGTCATGGAATAAAGAGGGCCAAGCCCCGATTGTGCTTGGTGGCGTTGAAGATCTCGATCAAGCGGTCGCATGTGGTGCGGCGTATTACTCGTGGACCAAACAACAGGGTGGCATTCGGATTCGTGGTGGAACGGCTCGCAGTTATTATGTGGGTATCGAAACTTCTGGGCCTTCGATTCCAGGCATGACAAGACCATTGCAAGCATTGTGCGTTGTACCCCAAGGCATGGAGGAGGGGACGCAAACAGACGTCAAGAGTCGTGAGGTAGGTCTCAAAGTAGGGCAGCGCTGCCGCTTTCGTTTCTTTTCTAGCACGATGCGAAAACAAGATGAGGCAGGAACTTATCTAAGGGGCTGGGACGACAACGAACTCGAGGAGACTTCACCGCTGGAGGTCGAGTTGACCGCCAGCGAAGGTGAGCAAGTTGTACCAGTGAGATTTCAGAGCAGGATTACGGAGTTAGGCGTTTTCGAGTTGTGGTGCAAAAGCACTCGAAGCGACCAAAGCTGGAAACTAGAGCTCAACGTCCGCGAGTAATTGTTCTTCGGTCCGACATTCGCCAAGGGTATGGTAGCCACGCTTGCCAAAGCGTGAGTCAGGCAGAATTGCCGGGCCTCCCACAGTCTGGCGACCGTGGCTACCACCGGTTCGGCGAATGTGTACATGTTACAAACGGACAGGCCTTCGGCCCTAACATAATTGCGTTTTGCCTGGTCCCAGGCCGTTGGCCTGGGCTAGGCAAACCACCGGGCCTTCGGCCCTAAGCACACAAACCACAGGGCCTTCGGCCTTAAGCACACAAACCACCGGGCCTTCGGCCCTAAGCACAATGGTGCAACGTCAAAACTTACGCGTCGGATTATGAATAATCCGCGTTAACGCTCCTTTTGCGGAGCAAAAGGCGACAATTTTTTGCTCCGCGCGAATAAGATGGCAGCTTGAAGCAGCACGGCAGGGACAGCCGTGCCACACTGTTCCTACTTGCGTTTGCCTGCTGCGTCGTAAGATTGTTGGCGTGACGTCGAGTCTTGGTACTCGCGCATCTTCTTTCGATTCTCATTCCATTTTGTGTTGTCGGCAACTTCGGCGGATTGCTGTTCGTTCAGCTTGCAGCCAAGGGCAACATCTGGGCATAGATAGTTGTTCTTGAGACTGAAATCTGAGATGAGTGCAAGATCCGAAGCGTTCCTTACCAGCAACAGCTTGGCTTCCTCGACCTTGCCTGAATCTCGCAGCGCGGTCGCTTCCCGATTGCGTTCTGCCGCGATTTGAACCGCGCTCAAGACTCTGGCTTCCACGTCCACATCGGCTTCTACCTTTTCAGGTTTATCGGAATACCGGACCGCAATCTTGCTCCCGAGTTGGTCTGTGGTGTGGGTCTGCATATTACGGTACTGAACTCGAACTTCCGCGAAAGGGGATTCCTGCCCACTCTCACCGGCGGCCACCTCCACTTCCAAGATGAAATATCGCTCCTGTCGGGCGTAGAGTTGAGCAAGTGGGATTCGAATTACTTGCCCTTGAATGTCGGCTTTGTTGCCGAGAGATCGAACGGGTCGCATCGCATGGGCGAGGGTGATTTGAATGTCAAACTCGGAAGCAACAACGCTCAGCAAGTCATCGAATTCATTGTTAAACACGGCGATTAGATTATCCGCGTTCTCGATGAAGACGTGATTGCCACTGGATGCTGCCGCTAAGCTGGTCATGAGATCTTCGTTGTACCCGGAGCCCAGTCCAAGCGTACTGACGCTGATCTTTTCCTTGAGAAGCGATTGGCCAAGGTGTTCTAATTCCGACGGGGAGGAGGGGCCAACATTGGCGAGGCCGTCGCTCAGGAGGATAATTCGATTGACGTGTTTATCGTCAAGGAATTTCCGAACTTCGGCTGCACCTTTGGAGACGCCGGCAAAGAGGGCTGTGTTGCCGTCTGCCTGGATAGACTCGATCGCTTGACGAATCGAGGTTCGATCACTGGCCCTAGTCGCGGGAACCAAAACGCGAACGTTGGTGTCGTACGTGACTACCGAAACGATATCATCATCGCGAAGCCGATCGACGGCCGCTAGGGCAGCGCGTTTGGCTTGTACGATCTTGTCGCCTTTCATCGATCCGCTACGATCCAATACGATCGCAATATTCACTGGAGGCCGGACCGAAGCCTTCGGCAGTTCAAAGCCCGTCAGCTTGACTTTGAGGTAATTGAGACTCTTTTCGCCTGCCAACATGGTCGGCTTAGCCAACGCGGCGTTGAGCTTGATTTGCTCCGCATCCGCAGACCTCGAGTTAAAACCTATCGCAATGCCAGCGACGGTCATCATTGCGATGAACGATCGAAAGAAACAGAGACTCATCATGGTCACTCCTGTGGAAATAGTTGCAACGCAGGGCTGCACCCATGTGCGGCTTAAGACTGCGATGATGACTATTTCAGCAGATGATGGAAATCGAATGGTCTGAATCCTATCAGACAATTGTAAAAGGAATGTAAGACTGGCCGGTTTCCATTTTGTTCAATTTCTTGTAATATCTCCACTCTTTCGCATGAACCACGAGGATTTGGCGTCATCGGCCAACCGCACTTTTTCGATTCGACTAGGAAGTCCATAGATGGCTGTTTCCATAAATATAATCGACGAACTTCAGTGGCGAGCCCTAACCCATCAATGCACGGATTTGGCGGCGGTATCCAAGGAACTGGAGGCATCCACGGTTGTCTACGCCGGTTTTGATCCAACATCGGACTCGCTGCACGTAGGCTCACTTTTGCCGCTGATGATGTTGAGGCGATTTCAACAAGCAGGCCACAAGCCGATTGCGCTCGTCGGTGGTGCAACAGGCATGGTTGGCGACCCGAGTGGCAAGTCGGATGAAAGGGTCCTTCTTTCCAAAGAGATTTTGCAGCACAATGTTGCGAGCATCGAAACGCAGATGCGACGGTTTCTGGATTTCGAGGGACCCAACGCGGCTGTCATGGTGAACAACTACGATTGGATGCATGCCTTTTCGTTTCTCGATTTCTTGCGCGATGTTGGTAAGAACTTCCCAGTCAACGTGATGCTGGGCAAAGACTCGGTTAAGAGTCGGTTGGAACGACAGGACAGCGGCTTGAGCTTCACCGAGTTCAGCTACATGCTGTTGCAAGCCTACGACTTTGCTTACCTAGCTCAACACCGCAATTGCAAGCTTCAAATCGGCGGCAGCGATCAGTGGGGGAACATAACAGCCGGTATCGATCTAGGACGCCGAATGTTGGGTCAACAGCTTTATGGATTAACCTGCCCGTTGCTGACAACTTCCGATGGGCGCAAAATGGGCAAGACGGAGAAGGGGGCGGTTTGGCTCTCGGCTGACAAGACCACGCCTTATGAGTTCTACCAGTATTTTATTAACGTTGCCGATGCGGACGTGTTGATGGTTTTGAGATTCTTGTCAGATGTAACGCGCGAAGAATATCACGTTATCGAATCGTCCATGGAAGCAAAGCCTCTTGCTGCCCAGCGCCGGTTGGCGGAATCGCTGACGCGTTTGGTGCATGGAGAGACTGGACTGCAATCAGCGCTTCGAGCGTCGCAGACTTTGTTCGGAGCCGCAATCGATTCCCTGAGCGACAAAGAACTAAACTCGATATTCGCAGATGTACCCAGCAGCACCATGCCAATGGATCGATTGAAGCAAGGGGTTTTGCTGATCGATGCATTGTGCGCCGTTTCGCTCTGCTCTAGCAAAGGTGAGGCTCGACGAGCGATAGAAGGAGGCTCGGTGTATATCAACAACCGAAAAGCCGAAGGGATCGATCGCGTTTTAGACTCAGCAGATTTGGCGAGCGAGTCCGTTATTGTGTTGCGGGTAGGCAAAAAGAAGTATGCGCTGCTGCGGTTTGCGTAAAGCAGGGATGAAGCCTAGCTCTCCACATTGCCGCTCTCCATATTGCCTCAACGTTAAATCCATCATGATTGTTAATTTCGGAGATTAGATTGGGGGGCGGCTTGATAAGTGTGACGCGGTCCAACGAAGGCTGGAGTCCAGAAATCCTCTGGGAATCCAAGTTGCTCAAGTCGAAGCTATCGAACTTTGTCGTTCACCAGAATTTTGCGTATGGGCTAGAAAACGGAATTCTTGTTTGTATCGCTCTGGCAAATGGGGAGCGGCTATGGAAGAGTGGTCGTTACGGACATGGTAAGATACTGCTAGTCCGAGACAGTCTATTGATTCAAGCCGAGTCGGGTGAAATTGTATTGGTAGCAGCGAGTCCCAAAGCACATCAGGAATTGGCGAAATTCGAGGCGCTCACGAGCAAGACTTGGAACAACTTAGCGTTGGCTGGCGACGTGTTAGTGGTACGCAATGATCGTGAAGCGGCAGCTTTTAGGCTACCGGTGAATGAGTGACTGGTAGACCCTTCGCTCTTTGTATTCTTACAAAACCTAAGCGAGGACATGCTCCGCCCATCCGTTCGGGGCTTGCCCCCGTCGGATGCGTTTTGGCGTACTACACACAATGGGCGTCCCAACTCCCTTTCCCCTCGGCTTTGCCCGCCGGAGGCGGGCAAAGCCGAGGGGAACGGGTCGATTCGCGAGTGCCGGTCGTTAGTACGCCAAAACAAGGTTGATGGGGGACAAGCCCCCGACCAACCTGAAAGGCCAGATCGCAGAGCGGAACAAAACTCGCATCAACGCATTTTTCTTAAACTGCTATTTGTCGCACAGCCCAGGCTCTGCCTGGGGAGCAGTGCGTAGTCCGAAAATAATGATCGAAAAACTGGCGGTACGGCAGGCATGTTAGGGGGTTAGATTTAGAAAAGCGATGCGGGTTCGGCCTTCAATAGTTTTCTTACGGCCAATATGCCGGCTAAAGTGCACATGAGCAGCGATAGGCCGAATACGCCAGCCGCGCGTTGCCAGGTCATGAAAGTTGGGATGCCTGAAAGAACCGAGGTAATCTCGTACAACATCAATGCAGTTAGGAAGGCCGGAATGTATCCGATCAATGAAAGGAGCCAGGCTTGTCGCAAAACGGTTTGACTTAGAAAGCTTGGTGAGTAACCCATCGCCTTCAGCGTCGCATATTCTGGCAACCTGCTAGCCACATCGGTTGCTAATACCATGTAGACAATCGCCGCGCCGATTATGAAAGAAAGCGCAACACCCATGGAAAAAATCATTCCTATTGGTGTTTCATTTAACCAGCGTTTACGTTCCCAGAGTCGCTGCTCTTCCATCGTAAGTATTTGAACGGCCAATTCTGAACGCGGCTCCCGCTCTTTGAGCCACGAAACAACGGCGGCTCGGACGACAGCCGTGTCTTTCCCAGGCTTGATCCGCACAAGTCCCAATGATACCCGTTGCTGTACGTCCAGCCTGGCACGCATTCCAAAGCCAACGTCGCTTACCAACACTGCACCGTTCGTCGCCAACCCTGTCCCCAATTTAAAATGCCCGGCTATGAGGGTTGTTCTGCCACCCATATCTGTGTGTTTCGAGTTGTCTTCGTCGGAGAATTCTTTGCAGTTTTCCGGACCGTATTCGGCTCGCGTCGCGCGATCAACAAGCATAGCGTCGGGATCTTTAAGAAGATTTATTTTTTCGGATAGTTCATCGATATCGATCACGGGCCGGTCCAATTGCATGCCCATCATGCCGACTGTTCGAAAGGATCCGTCAGGGGGGGCGTTGTCACATTTCTCGTTTTTTGGCGGGTTTTGCCAACGGTGAAGCATAATGAAAAAGGGATCGACCGCTTCAACGTCCGGATGGGCAGCCACCATGTTCATCCAGGAACGATCGATCGTTCGAGGTTCGTAAAGGTGCACGTAATCAGGCGATCGCATCACCAAATCGCCAGTCAGTTTCCCGTAAACAATTGTAGCCGTATTGCCGACCGCTCCTCGAAATCCCAACTGCATGAAGATTAGCAACAATGCAAAGGCAACACCCAGGACGCTCACAATGGCACGTGTCGGCTGGCTAATGAAATTGAGTAGCGAAATGGGAGTTCTTTGAAAAACCATCGACAACAATTGCCTTGCCCCTACTTCGTGCCTTGAGAATCTTTAGGAATCCAAGACAATCATAACACGAAACCTATCCACTTTACTCGGGAATTCATTTTGGCATCATTATCTCGAAGCGGCGTATTCTCTGACGGAATGGACGGACGATTGGCGAGATTTAGCGAAAGCATCTCGTTTGATCATCGCCTTTTCAAGCAAGATATTCGAGGATCGATTGCGCACGCCAGGATGCTTTGTCGCCAAGGACTTCTAAATATAGTCGAATTTGAAGAGATCGAGCGTGAACTTAAGGAGATCGAGCTTGTAATCGAAAGGGGCGAAATGCCGTTCAAGATCGAGCTCGAAGACATTCACATGCACATCGAACAGAAACTCATCGATCGGCTAGGGGACGTCGGTCGCAAACTGCATACCGCTCGATCGCGAAATGACCAAGTCTCGACGGATCTCAGACTCTGGGTCCGAGAGCAACTCGATCGAGTTGATGCTTTGCTTTGTGAACTGCAACGCGCATTTGTTAAGCGATGCAGGACGGATCAAGGAGTTATTCTTCCGGCCTATACGCATATGCAAAGAGCACAACCCGTTCTGGCTGCGCATTATTGGCTAGCCTACGTGGAGAAATTAGAACGAGATCGAGGTCGGGTGGCGGATTGTCGTAAACGAGTGAACATTTGCCCACTCGGTGGTGCAGCAGTCGCCGGTACAAGCTTGCCGATCGATCGTCACTATACGGCCGAGTTGCTCGAATTCGACGGCGTGGCAGCCAATAGCGTTGATATCAGCAGTGATCGAGACTTTGTCGTAGAGTCGGTTTTTGTTTTGACGATGATATCGGTGCATTTAAGCGGCTGGGCCGAGGAATGGATACTTTGGTCGACCACGGAGTTCGGTTTTATTAAGTTGCCGCAGGCTTTTTGCACCGGTAGTTCTATTATGCCGCAAAAAGTAAACCCCGATACTTTGGAATTGACCCGAGGCAAGTCGGCCCGCGTGGTAGGAAATCTTCAAACGCTTCTTGTTCTCATCAAGGGATTACCCTTGGCGTATAACCGCGACTTGCAAGAGGACAAGCCCCCGCTATTTGATTCCTTCGATACAGTGGTGGCCTGTCTGGAATTGGCTATCCCAATCGTTGAGCAAACTGCACTACAGCCTGATGTCATCTCAGCTAAATTGGATGAGGGGTATCTCGATGCAACGGCTTTGATGGAGGGGCTAATCGCTCGAGGTATGCCTCAGCGAACCGCACACCACAAGGTCGGAGCATTAGTGGCGATTGCGAAGTCAAGAAGCGTATCGCTAGTTGGACTGACCGAAACTGAAATCAAGTCCGTGGACGAGTCGTTGGATGAAACGATTCGAGCAACGTTGGGGGTTTTAGGCGCTATCCGCACGTACCGATCCTTTGGTTCGAGTAACCCAGACCGAGTTGAGGAACAAGTCAAACGTTGGGCCAGTCAATTGCAAATTGACTGAAAACTGAAAATCCAAAATCCAAAATCCAAAATTTGCTCATTCTAACGGATTCTAGGTACGGCCGTTCTTTGGTTTTTGTAGCCTCGCATCGACGCAGCTAGCAGTAGGTTTTCAACCCAATTTTCG
>JAYTVL010000640.1:0-10431 GCA_043744075.1 Pirellula sp.
ATCGCGTTGGCATAGTTGATGTCCGAACTAATGAACTCCGCGATCACAGCATAGGTTCCAGCGTGAGTCGGGGCGATGGTTGAGCTGTTGTAAGTAAACACGAAGCTGCCAGCGACCGGAGTCGTATTGTCTATTCCGACGGCACCAGCGGAATCGACGTGAACTTTTCCATTGTAAGGGGCAGAGCCACTGATGATCGCTAAGTTCGGCTTCAATGTGCCAATGCTATTGATGATCAACTGGCTGACTACGGTCACAGACGCGTAGTTGGAATCATTGCTGACAAATAAAGCGGTAATTATGAACAGTCCAGGTCCGATCGGTATTTGTAGAGAGTCATTGTAGGAGATTTGAAAACTGCCATTTACTAGGGTCACACCGTCAACGCCCGCAGCACTTGCGGTTGCCGCGTGAGAGTCGCCATCGAAATTGACCGGGCCGCCGCTGAGATTAACAGTTGGCGATGCTGGTTTGATCGTGAGATTCCCAGTCACAACTGCGTTTGCGTAAGAGGCGTTGGCGCTTGTGAAAGTTGCCGCAACGATGTACGTGCCGACCGCAATTGGCGGCGTGGGATCGCCGTTGTAGGTGAAAGCGACGTTTCCTTCGACCGGAGTAACGCCATCGACTCCAATGACACTGGCGCTGGCCATGTGTGCTTTGCCGTCAAAGTTCAATTCCCCTCCCATCACCGTAAGCTTGGTGCTGAGTGCCGACACGACAAAGGTAAACGTATTCGTGGATGTACCGACACTATTGGTGGCTGCGAACGTGAATGTCGGGTTGCCGATGTCGGCTAGACCTGGCGTAAAGATCACCAAACCAGTCGCGGCGTTCACCGAAAGGCCATTGCGAGGGCTAATGACGGAAAAGGTCGGTGCTTCATTGCCCGACGCCAACAAGTAAACCTGGCCTGTCTGTCCAATTGTGATGTGAAGGCTGGAAACGACCGCGCCGCCCGTCGTCATTGCGCCTTGAAGATACGGCGCGGCGAGCGTCGCTACGCCAACGGCGGCTGATCGTGCCGATTCCAAGCCGGCAAAGTTGACGGCCGAGACTAAATAGGTGCCCGAAACGGCGCTGCTTGACGCTGCGGAGAGGGTAACGCTGTTGGAAGCAGAGTTGGAGACAATGCGTGAATAAACGAAGTGGCTGCCAGAGCCTTTAGGATCGTGTAGAACCGTTCGGCGGTAAACGTTATAACCAGTCACGTTTGGGTCTGCTGAAATGTTCCAGGAAAGTACGACCGAAGTCGTTGATGTTCCGTGGCCTGTGAGTCCCGTCGGATTCTCCGGTGCCACGCTGATTGAATAGGATTGAGTCGTTTGAGCTACGCTATTTCTGGCTACTACGTTTACAATAACCACGCCTTCCGTAGCGTAAGTCGGCGTCCAATTGATCAAGCCGGTACTTGGGTTGATCGTCATACCCTCAGGCGCGGTGGTCAATGCATAGGTGGCTTGGGGATTGCCAGTAGAAAGGACTTGATAGCTGTAAGGCGAATTAGCCACGACAGCTTTATTCGCAGCGGAGAAGATGGTCGGGGTAAGATCTGGTTGAGCTAGTCTTTGGCTGACGTAAATCGATGCTGTCGCGTTGCCATTGGCGTCATACCCGCCCAGCACTTCGATTCGACCTAAGGCATCGACCGTTGCTGCAGCCGAACTTACTGCCTGCGGCAGTGGCGTTTGCAGCAACCATGTGTTGGTGGAGATGTTATAGGTTTCGACGGTCGCTGTCGTTCCCGCCGACGTACTGCCTCCCAAGACATAAATCAAACCATTCGGGCCAACCACGGCGGCGCTTTTGCTTACACCGACTTGCATTGAGACGACCTGATCCCAGGTGTTGGTCGAAATGGTGTAACGATATACGCTATTTGTAACGGCACCATTGGCGCCTATTCCGCCAAAAGTATACAGATGCCCAAAGCCATCGCTAACCGCCGATTCACCATACAGCGATTGAGGTAGAGAAGACACATAGCTCCAAGTGTTGGTGGTCGGATGGTACGCCTCTACGCTGCTCAGAGGCGTACCGTTGTTGTCTTGGCCACCAATGGCGTAGCTCACATAGGTGGTCGGATCCGAAGCCCATCCGAGCAGCGCTCGAGGCATATTCATCGATCTCAACGCTCGCGTTTGATTCGTTGCCCCATCGGTGACGGTAACCCCGTTTGGATCATATTGAGTGACTCCAGATGTCGCGAAGCCGTTTTGAGTGCCGCCGAAAACGACAAAATATCCGTTGGGCAAAGGGCCCACACCGGGCGAAGTTCTGGCGAAATCCAGCGATCGAACGGTCGGAACTGCATCGGCCTGCCAGGACAAATCTGCGACTGAGATTTTGTAAGAGGTGGTCAACGGGCCACCCAACGCTATCACATTGGCACTATCGGAACGGGCGACGATTCCAGCCTCAGCGACTGGCAAACGCGTGCCAGAGGACCATGCCAGTGAAGCCAACAAATCGCGTGACTCAAGACACTCTAGGCTGAATATTCTGCGCCTCGTTCGCTGCCGCTTGTCGGATTCTATTCCCTTGCGGCGAGAGTTCTTAGATTCTCGAAAGAGGTTTTGAAACATAATGCTAATTCTTTCAAACGGTCAAGAGAGCCGATGTAGTTATTGCGGAACCGAGCGCATTTGTAAATACCGCTCGGTATCGATTGCCTCGTTGTGCCGATGTGACTGTAAAAGAAAGCGTCGTTGTGGTGGCGCCCGCGATGTTGGTGAAACTCACGCCACCGTCTGTGCTGACTTGCCATTGAACGGTCGGTGTTGGGTTGGACGTTGCGGCAGCGACAAAGGTCGCTCTTCCACCTGCTACCACGGTTTGATTGAATGGATTCGTGGTTATTACTGGGACTGATTGCACCGTCAAGACTGCGTCGCTTGTTGTCGCAGTGCCAATGCTATTTGTGAAAACTGCGTGATAATGATATCCATTCTGGTTTGCAGTCGTCGTCAGGGTCAATGTCGTGCTTGTGGCCCCAGCGATATTCGTGAAGGTAGAGCCAACATTGGTGCTAGCCTGCCATTGCACGGTCGGTGTAGGGTTTCCCGAGGCAGCAGCCGAAAAGGTTACTGTACGCCCCGCAACGATAGTTTGACTAGATGGATTGGTTGTAACCGTTGGTGCGAATTGAACAGTCAGCGTCGCTGCTGTCGTCGTTGCCGTGCCGACACTGTTAGTAAATACAGCTCGATAGCGATTCCCGTTTTGTGAGGCACTCGTTGTCAGCGTCAAGGATGTACTGGTTGCACCTGCAACATTCGTGTAGGTCGTGCCGCCATTGGTGCTTACTTGCCATTGAACGTTCGGCAGTGGATTACCCGTCGCAGCAGCAGTAAAGGTTACGTTGTCCCCGGACCGAATGGATTGTGAGGCAGGATTTGTCGTCACGCTCGGCGCGACGAGAGCCGCAATGACCGTCAGTGTGGCCGAAGCATTGGCGGCTGGATTAAATCCCGTCGCATTGCCCGCAAACGATAAAGTGATTGGGTATGTGCCGACAGCGAGAGTGCTGGTCGGAACGCTAACCGAAAAAGTTCCAGTGGCACTAACACGAGCCGTACGGGTTACGCTATTAAAGAGGATCGATACCAATTCGCCAGTCGGGTAGACTACACCAGAGGCTAGAATTCCGGTGAGAGTTGCCGTCGCGGTGCCTGCATTGATCGTCGGCGAATTCAAGCCACGAAAGCTTGGAGTGATTTTGTTGATCTTGACAAGTCCACTTGCCACACCGCTGTTGTAGTTAGGGTCGGTGCTGGTGAAAACCGCATCGACAATATAGGACCCGGCGTTGGTCGGCGGAGTTGCTAATCCGTTGTAAATAAAGGCGAAGGTACCTGCAACTGGCGTCAAACCGTCTACACCATAAGCAAATGCCTGAGCACTATGCGATAGTCCATCGTAGTTGAAAGTGCCATTGACGGAAATATTAACGTCGGCTGGAGAAATCTCAAGGTACGTGTAGCCCGTTGCATTGCTGTAGTTGCTGTTGCTGCTCACAAAGTCAGCTTGAATCAAGTAGTTACCAGCATTTACGGGTGGAGAGGCAAGTACGATTGTGTAGTCGTAGGTGGTCGGATCATATGCGTAGTAGCGCATAGCCGTCGATCCGGCAGGCGCCAAATCTTGCACGTCGTAAACGGTGACAGTAGTAGTCAGTGCGCTACCAGAGTAGGTCGCATAGTACTGACTAGCGTACCAACTGATTGCGGGAGAGTTGACTGTGACATTCACATACGGCAGGTAAGTGTCAATTGTCAATTCGGTGACAAACGTCTTGTTGGCATAGTTTGGATCGTTGCTAGTAAAGTTCGCAGTCACTGTGTAAGTACTTGAATTGGTCGGCACAGACGACGTTGCGTAGGTAAAACTGAACGTTCCAGTAAGCGGTTGTCCATTGATGTCCAGCGCGTTGGCAACTGCAACGTGCGGTTGTCCGTCGAAGGTGATCGAAGAAACGGGATTCCAACCTGGATAGGTGAACCAGCCGACGTCAGCCGTGGGCACCGCCTTGAGAATTGTCAGGGAACCGACGAGCGTATCATCGCGATAGTTCGGATCGCTGCTCGTAAAATTCGCAACCACCGTGTAGACACCGGCATTGACTGGCAATGTGATGGAGCCGTTATATGTGAATGCAAACGTTCCCGCGATCAGAACATTGCCGGGACCATTAGCAGTTGCAGTCACTTGATGCGCGGTGCCATCATACGTGAATGGTCCTCCGACGAGGGCCAACACTGGGACCTGTGTTCCCGTGCTCTTGATAACTAGTGTACCCGTGCTCGTCGTATTTCCGTACAGTGGATCAAGACTCGTGAACGAGGCTACGACGGGGATGATGCCAGGATTGGTAGGAGGAGTTGAGGAACCGTTGTAGGTAAATGTAAAAGAACCGTTCACAGTCATAACACCATCGATGCCTACGGCTCTGCCGGTGACCGAATGGGGCAGCGCATCATAAGGAAACGGACCTCCAATAATGCCGATCGTTGGAGTCGCTTTTTGGATTACCAGCGTACCGGAGCCAGTCGCTTCCGCATAATACGGGTCTGCGCTAGTGAAGGTCGCGACTACCGCATAGCTGCCAGGTAGGATGGGTAGACTGCTGGAACCATTGTAGGAAACGTCAAAACTGCCGCTTACCAAACTAGTACCGTTTGTTCCAACGGCGGTCACCGTGACGGCGTGGCCGGTCGCGTCGTAAGTAAATGGACCTCCCGTGACCGATATGCTTGGAACGGCAGCAGCCGTTGTAAACGAAGTTTGGCCCAGCAATCCATTACGATTGGTCGCGTCGTAGGCTGCAACCGATACTGAAATCGACTTATTGGCTGGCAGTGCGGTGAGCGTCAAGCTTGTATCGCTGGCCGCCGCTGTAAAACTCAATGTATGCGTCGTCATGAACCGACCACTCTGAGCTCTGTACGATGCGGTAATGTGATAGCCCGAAATGGTTTCCGAAGCCACCAGTGGCGGGCTCCAACTTACTACTGCTGAAGTCGTTCGAATGTGCGAAATCACAACGCCCTGAGCCGGGGATGCAAATGCGACCGGAATACTAGTCGCGTAGTTTGTGCTTCCCGCATAGTTGCTGATTTGCATCGTGACTGCGGACGTACCAATATCGGCAACGGTTGGAGTCCAACTGATCACACCTGTGGACCGGTCAATGCTCATGCCAGCCGGACCGCTGACAAGTGAAAAACTAACGGGAGCAGTGTTGTTTGGATCGGGTGATTGGGAGAATGTCGCACTATAGGGCACAGTGGCAATCGCGGCAGGACCAGGCGCAAAGTTTGCATAAGGCAAATTGGCTCCAACTTGAATCAGCACAGATACCGTAACAGAACCAAGTGAGTGGTTGATACGGAATGAAAAATAATTCCCACCGACATCCGCATCGGTCGGTGTCCACGAAACGAGCCCTGAAGTTGGATTAACCGTCATGCCCGCCGCTGCGTCAAGTGCGGTAAAAGTAAACACCGCCGGATTTGCGCTGGCCGATAGGGTAAATGCCATCGGGTGATTGGCGGTCGCATTTACGGAAGTTGGACCGACGTACACTACGGGACTCAACGTCATTACAGAGACCGCGGAAGATCGGCCCGATTCATTTCCCGATTCGTTGTATGCGGAAACAGCAAATTGATAGCTGAATCCACTGTTGAGGCCAGTAATGGTCGCTGTCGGCCCAGTCACATCGGCTACTTTAGAATAGAGGGTCGTCAGACCATGAAAACCAGTGTGACTTATTCGATAGACACGATATCCTGCTACGCCGATGGAATCAATTGATGGATTCCACGTTAGCGATGCTGAATTGGTGGTAACGGCGCTGACAGACAGACCCGTCGGGACCGTTGGCGCAGGAGTGAGCGCTCGCACGCTAAAAGGTTGATCGGTCGAACCCGCAAAATTCGTGGCGCGGACCGTCACGCTATTGAGGCCGGCTTGCATAACTGTCGGATTCCATGAAACGATTCCCGTACTGGCGTCAATGATCATTCCCAGTGGTGCAGTTATCAGTGAATAGGTCGCTTGAGGATTGGCGGTCGTCTTTACTTGATAAGTGTAGGTTGCACCAACTGGAATCGAAGCTGGCGCAGTCGAAGTAAACACGGGTACTGCGTCCGGTGCATTCAACACTTGGCTCACGCTCACTCGAGCGACTGGTGTATGATTTGAATCGTAACCACCGATTACAACGATGTGACCTGCCGAATCGCTAACGGCAGCTTCAGAACTGGCCGCCAATCAATAGGATGGATCCGCCAGTATCGACGGCTGCAGCTGCCGCGCGCGGAGCGGGTAAAGTTATTCCAGGCACCCAAGTCAAAGGTGCCAAGAGCGAGCGATCTTCCAGCGTCTCTATTTTAAGTAGTCTTCGCCTATTCCGTATTGACGAATTGCTGACGGATTTGTTCTTGCTGGAACGTAGCAGCCGGGCAAGATTGCGATCAAGCCCCATATTCTTCAGTAGTTGCGAAAACACGGCGAACCTTTCCGGATCGCATTCCTCCCAACACGGGGCCCTTAAAGGAAGCGAATCTACCGGCAGATGAAATTGGATGGTAAATGTCTACATATTTCCGTACCACCGTAGAGGAGTCCGTTTTCGCGACATGATCCGCCAACTTTCTTGGCTTTTTTCAAATTCCACTGCAATAAACAATACTGAGGCAACCAGAAACTCGGTTGAAGGATTTCATAAGCATGCGTAGATCTCCGTTCTTGCTTGTTTGAGATACCTTGGGAGTGGAGCGTGCTGAAATGCAATTTCACAAGTCTCTTCGTGCTAGGCGTCGATTGTCTCACGTGACTCAGGAAGTATAGGCGCCCAAGCGGCGGCCGAAAGACGACGTTCGAGCGATTCGTGTTCCATTATCGTTTCGTAGAGGCGTTTCAATTGATGCCAAATGCTGAGTGTTTCGCCTGACAGTGTCCCGCAGTACTCGAGATCGTCCAATTGTTCGCTCAGAGCAACGCACATCAGCACAATTCCTAGATGTTGGTCCAACGCTTTGCTGACGTTGCGGTCTTGGTGAAGTGTTGGTCCGGCAACAAATCCATAAGTCTCTTCAAGACGGAATTGAGCGGAGAGTTCATCCCGAAGACGTCTTAAAAGTACACCCGCTTCCTGTTCGATCCAATCGGCGCAAAAAGGTTCTTGGGTATACGAGCCGAGCGTGTTCACGTCTTCCCAAAGTGGCGAATTACATTCCTTGAGTTCATTCATGAAAGCGCTGTTTACTACACGGGCGAATCCAACAGAAGTCATCGCAACACCTCATCCTCAGGTACGTCGGGAGTAGGGACTAGAAAACGCAACTTCTTACGAACTTATCACGTTCGCTCCAGTCCCGCAACTTTTTTTAGCAAGAAGTCCGAATTGCTTGGTCCAAATCCGCAATCAAGTCTTCCGGATCTTCCAATCCTATGGAAATTCGAATCAGTGAATCAGTTATTCCATATTTCGCCTTCGCTTGGGCGTCGTAACTGGCATGCGACATAGACGCCGGTTGTTCGATGAGCGATTCCACCGCACCAAGGCTTACCGCCAAGCCAAACAACTTTGTTGACTGACAAACAGTCTTGGTTCTTGCAAAATCACCGTCGATTTCAAATGAAATCATTGCTCCAAACTGACTTCCCATGTACTTTTTAGCTCGCTCGTGGTTTGCATGGCTGGATAGGCCTGGATAGAGGACTCTCGCGACTTGAGGGTGCTGTTCGAGCCAATGAGCAATCGAAAGGGCTGACTCGCATTGCTCGCGCATTCGCAACTCCAGAGTCTTAATTCCTCGCTGCAAAAGAAAGGATTCGAGTGCACCTAAAACGCCACCGGTCGCATTCTGGACGAAATACAATTCCTTGTGAAGCGCAAGATCGCGAGAGGCTAGAACGCCAGCCAAACAATCGCTGTGTCCGCCTAAGTATTTGGTCGCTGAGTGCATTACAATATCGGCTCCAAGCTCGAGCGGACGCAAGATCGAAGGCGGTGCAAACGTACTGTCGACACCAAGCAAAGCTCCCCCTTTATGAGCGATTTCCGCAATCGCCGGAATTTCAGGAATGGACATTAGAGGATTGCCAATGCTCTCGATCCAAACCATTTTCGTATTAGGCTTCATGTCTGCCTGAATCTTCAATGCGTCGTCGGCTGGCGCGAGCGTAACGTCGATTCCGCTTCGATTGCAAATTTTGTGGAGTAGCCGAAACGTACCGCCATAGATATCGCAGCCAGCGACGATGTGGTCACCACTTTTAAGCAACATTGTCGCGCAGTGAGTTGCCGCCATGCCTGAGGAAAATGCCAGTGCCCCTGCTGCGCCCTCCAGATCCGCCAACGTTCGTTCTACTGCAAATCGAGTAGGAGAGCCGCTTCGCGAGTAGTCAAACTGTCCCCATGTGCCGGCACCCGGCTGAATAAATGTCGTTGCCAAATGAATTGGGGTGACGACGGCTCCAGTGGCAGGGTCCGGTTCGTTGCCAACGTGGATGGCGCGAGTTCGAAATCTCATACTTCTAGGGCCTGCTCAAGATCAGAAATCAAATCCTTCGAGTCTTCAATACCACACGACATACGAATCATGTTGTCGGCGATACCGAAGCGCTCTCGTTCTTCCGATGAGTAGTCAAAGTAACTCATTACGAACGGCTGCTCGATGAGCGATTCGACGCCTCCTAAGCTTGGCGCGATTTTAGGAATCCGGCAAGCATCAATGATGACGGCAGTTTGTTTCCAATCCGCATCGCGAATCAAGAAAGTGATGAGCCCTCCAAACCCTTTCATCGTTCGTTTGGCGATTGAATGGCTCGTATGCGATTTCAAGCCCGGATAATAGACTCTTTCGATTCTAGGATGATTCTCCAAGAACTCCGCTATTAGCTGACCATTCTCGTTATGCCGTTCCATACGTAGTGCAAAGGTTTTCAATCCACGTTCAAGCAGGTACATGTTATGGGGCGAATTGATTCCACCTAGAATGCCTCGCAACTTGCGTACTTCCTCCAATTTTTCCTTGGCCCCGCAGATAACACCGGCCAGCAAATCGTTGTGTCCTCCCATGTACTTGGTGGCAGAGTGCCAAACGTAATCGACACCATAATCGATGGGGCGAATGTTGTAAGGTGTTGCCAAAGTCGCATCGATTAACGTCTCCACTTTGCGAGATTCACCCAATGCAACAAATTGCTCCATGTCGATGACACTCAAGTGCGGGTTAGTTGGTGACTCACTAATCAACAATTTCGTACGACGATTGATCGCTGCATCCATCGCATTGAAATCACCTGTTTCGACTTGATGTGTTACGATTCCGAATCGAGATAAGTGCTTTGAACAAAACTCGCGACTGCGGTGATAACATTGATCGAAAATGACGATTTCGTCACCGGAACTAAGTTTCGCCATCAGTAGTCCAACGATAGCAGCCATGCCACTCGAATAGATAATCGCTTCCTCCGCTCCGTCCAACGCGGCTAGCTTTCGCTCAACAACTTTTTCATTGGGGTTTCCGTACCGACCGTATTCCTCGCGATCTTGCTTTTGCTCAATAAAGTCGATAATGCTCTGTGTCGACTCGAACGTAAAAGTGCTGCTGCAACAAATGGAGTCGGTGATTGCATCGCTCGGTTTGCGGCGAGCCTCGCCAGCATGCACACTCGTAGTGCTTAGACCAGCTCGCTGAACTGGAAGTTCGGATGGAGTGTCCACTCTTGGACGCCCCGCGTTAGTATGCTTATCCACAATGGTTGAGTTTTCCATGTGCTAATAGAGTCTAAAGGATGAATTAATGACTTCAGAATTGCAGCGTCGATCACAACATGGGCCGCAAACCGTGGGCTAGCGCCCTTCGGCTAATCAGCCGGAACGCGCTAGCGTCCGGTTCAGCCCGACTTATGATCGAG
>JAYTVL010000641.1:0-10410 GCA_043744075.1 Pirellula sp.
CCACTCTCTAAACTTCCCAAATAACATCACCATCTGCTGTGCGCCGCGTGGCTCCAATTAACTGAGCCCGCCCGGGTCAATTTAGGTGAGCGTCATAGCCTACTGCTAGCTGCTTCGATGCGAGGCTACAAAAACCAAAGAACGGCCGTACCTAGAATCCGTTAGAATGAGGAAATTTGAAATTTGCAGACTACAACTTTATTTACTGCACTTCGATTTGCATATCTTCACTTAACAATAGCAGCGTGAGCTGTATATCGTTTGGATGAAGTCCAAATTGGTCGGACAGAACGCGACGATAGTAACGTAACTGAGCACCATGGTGCTCTGCTCGTTCTTTGGACCATTCCGCCAGCGAAATCGACTCCGGTTTGCGGTCGGTCTTGAAGTCCAAGATCTCGGCTCGAACCACTCGATCACCGTCAAAGCCCAATACGCATCGATCGATCACGCCACGCAACATCTGGCCATCAACGATTTGCAACAAGCGGCGTTCATTGGTAACCTCCAAATGAAGCATTCTCGGTTGATGCCAAGGTCGATATCGATCTGAACTCAACGCTAACAGCACGGAGGGCATTTCGCAGTATTTTACGAAACGATCGACCCAATCGTTGAGTTTGACTTGTCCCATTTCTTCGTGCGTAAGTGTTGTCCCAGCGATTTCCTTGAGCCGCCTCTTGTTCGGTTTGTAGTCCTCAATCCAACCGCGTATTTCTTCAAACCAGCGATGTACGAGTTTGCCAATAACTGCCATGGAAGAATTGTCGTCGGACCATTGAGTTGCCAAATCAACAACGGTCGGCAACGTACTTTGACTAGGTCGCAGCCATGGAATTCGCCGAACCGAAGCTGCATTGCGTTTCAATTGAATGGAGCGGACTCGCGGTCCCTTCGTTGCAATCGGGGCGTCACTCTTCGCTTCGTTTTCGGCAAGTTCAAGTGATTTGTACCAATTCTCGTCGCCAAAACTGCGAACGACGATTCCCGCTTGCTCACTTTGGCCGGGACCGGCAAAGATCGAATGCAATACCGAGCCCCAACGCTTCTTGGGGCTTGAAGAGGGAGACGTGTACAAGTATAGAGCGTGTCGTGCGCGAGTTAGAGCCACGTAGAAAACACACAACGCCTCCGATAATTGTTGGTTGGCAAATTCCCGAAACGCAATTCGCCAGACCTCATCGAGATACTTCTGAATATCTCGATTCATATAACGAAGAACACCAATCGGTGGCTTGGTGCGATCCTCATACATGGCGACAAATGTCGGAGGTCGTGAGATAATAGTCTGATCCAACGTAGGCAGGAAAACGGCATCAAATTCGAGCCCCTTGGATTGGTGAATTGTCATGACACGGACCTTGCTCATGCCTGGAACCGAAACTTTCTGCCGCTCAACGTACTCAACAAAGTCGTTTATGTGTTGGTTTTGTATCGCGTCGAATCGGTAGCCCAACTGGACGAACTGCTTGAGTCGATCTTGATCGCGCTGAGTGCACTCGTTCGCAATCAAATTAGCAAACACTCCCAGCGTCCGCCCAAATCCGAAATCGGAAAGCTGCTGTCGGAAGAACGCAGACAAACTCATGGCTTCAACAGTGATATCACGAGGTAATCGTTCCATCATGGGCGAATGGCTAATATGAAAATAAGCCAACGAATCAGACGGGTGATTCGCGAGCTTCATCGCACTTAGCAGGAGTAAAACAGGCGCCGAATCAACTAGCGGATTGCCACCCTCCTGACTTGCTTCAATGCCTCGTTCTCGCAATAGCCCAATAATGCGTCCCACATCCCGATTTGTTCGCGTTAGAACTCCGATTTCCGCGTTAGGAGACTTTCGGTGCAAGTCCGCGATTCGGTCGGCCACCTCATCGAACAGTCCGTAACTGCTCTCTTCGCCCTCTTGGTCTTTGTTCTTTTCGCAGTCGGCGTTCCGAAATTCGACGTATCCTGGCAGCCGATCTCTGGAGGTTTCGTGATTCGAGAAATAGCGGCTCATCCATTCAGTAACCGTTTGCGTGTCGCTGGCGATAATTTCCGATTCGTCATCGTTGTAGTAGCGATTGTGTTTGGCAAGCTGCGTAAAGACAGAGTTCACAAAATCGATGACAACTGGCGAACTTCGATAACTTTTTACCAGTTTCTCTTGGCGGACATGATCAATCTGCTTACCAACCGATTCGAAGATTTCGGAAACTCCACCGCGCCAACCATAGATCGCTTGCTTGCTATCCCCGACGCAAAAAAACGACTTGTCTTTCGTCGAGCCCTCAACGATCGCCTCTGCGAATGGTTTGATGATATTCCATTGCATTGGAGAAGTGTCTTGAAATTCGTCCAAAAGCAAATGGTTAATGGGACAGTCCAAACGGTACGCGATTCCTTTCATCGTTTCGTCGTTAACTTCGCTTTTGGGCGAACCTTTCGAACCTATTAACGCCGTGGACATTGTTGAGACGTCGTGACTCTTGTGTTTAGCAATCGTTTCCTGCATCCACTTCGATAGCCGTTCTGCGATATCATCAAACGAGACGATCCGTCTTCGCGACTTTACGAACTGCAATTGTTCGTGGTAGTTGGCCAGCATTCGGTAAGCGGCTTCGTTTTGCGCTCGGCGGCTTGCCAATTCCTCAACAGCCGACTTTTTTGCAAGGATCAACAATGCCTTGACCGTCTCAGCCGGCAGTTCTTTGGACGAGTATTTTGCGATTTTGTCGTCTGCATTTTGAACTAGAGTGAGGCCGAGAAACTCGCCCCATTCACCCGACTCGAATTTCGCGACGGCTTTATCCCGAGCGGCCGCGTAGCCTTTATGTTCCAGTTGCGAGGCTCGGATGACTTTAAGAGCCTCGTCGGCTTGTTCCGCGGTTGGGCCCTTGGGCACGGTCAGTTGATTCCAGGCTTCCTCGTTTGTTTTTCGAAAGAGCTCGTAACCGGTGGATACGACATTTTCGATTTCTCGACGAATTCCGCGCGTTGCTTCCCCCTTGGACAATTGCGAAACCAACGACCTGAGCGCCGATCGGTCCATCGTGTCGAACATGCGACTGATCGCTTCTCGTTGCAGTTGATCCGTTTGAAATGGGTCTGAAAGTGTCCAGCCCGGTGGCAGTTTCAACTCAAGGGCAAAGGACCTCGCAAGCTGCGAGTAAAAGCTGTCGAGCGTACTGACTCGAAAACGATGCAAATGCGAACATAGTCGACCAAGTTGATACCGGACGGTATCGCGTGTGATCTCCAAGGGCTTCAGGACGCCGACCAAGCGAACAAAGCCTTCTTCGTTTTCAACCGCATCGGCCAGCCACGACAATATTCGGTGCAGGATTTCGCCTGCCGCTTTCCTTGTAAATGTCGTAGCAAGGATGGAATCGAGTTCCTGATTCGTAAACAATAGACGCAATGCACGCGAAGCCAGGTTATATGTCTTGCCAGTCCCCGCCGAGGCCAAAATCATTTGAGGCGAGAACCAATCCTTGTCTGCTTGGCCTTTGGCAAGATGCTCTTCGAGATGAAGCTTGTTGGGGCGGCGATTCTCACTAGATCGACGTTTCGCTTTGAGAGCATCATGAGCAAGATCCACTCGAAGTTTGTTTTCAGTAGAAGACTCGATGTCTAAATCACTATCGAGCTGGATAGTAGGTACCGGATGGATTGCTAAAGCCAATACTTGTTGACGTTTAGATTCCAGTTCCTTGAGCGCCGTCGTTTCATCCCATCGACGGACAACTGAAAACTGCGTGATGGCATTGCACTCGTCGAAGTTCGAAATGCCTTTATACTTCGGTGGCCAGAACTCGCCCGCCATCACTCTGCGTGCGATCCCCTTAGCCGATTCAATTGCGAGCGAGAGCTCCTCTAACTTGAAGTCCGCAATGACAAACTGTGTTTCGGCGGAGTTCTTTGGAAGCAAGATGTAGCCGAAGCTGACTTTGGATAGATCCTCGATTTTTAATGTTCGAATCAGCAAACCGTAAAGAGGCAACTGCCAGTCAGTCCAGGTCCCGTTCGGTCTCACGTGAGCTTCTTTTGGTTTGCCGGCCTGGTCACCGGTTTTGTAATCCCACACCGCGAATCGACCGTCCCGAGGATGATAGTCGATGCGGTCGATGCGGCCATGAACAATCATCGACTGGCCATCAACGTCGAGCGTGATCCCATGCGACTTTTCGACTTTATGCTCGATGTACTTGATTTTCCAACCGGCCGCGATCTGGGCCGCTTGATGTTCTGCGAACGCTTCGAGACGCCGAATTGCTTGTTCCAGTTGGATCTGGAGAGCAGGTGTGGGTTTTACGCCAAACTTCTCTCTGGCAATTTTTTTGAGATTGTCGGTGAGCCAGTCGGCGGTCGCTTTGACGTCTGTGGATGTCGCCACTGGCGAATCGATTAATCCCTCTAAACACAAATGCAGAAGATCGCCGAATCCGCCGCCATCAAGTTCCAATCGATCGTGCTCATAGGACCTGACTTTTTCGACTCTATTCAGATAAAAGCGATATGGGCACTGATCGTATTTCTTGAAATCGGTAACCGCCATATCACGAACAACTTTGCTGATGTCCGGTATTGGGATAGGAATGTTCGTCTGGCCATCACGAGGCACCCATGCATCCGAAATGAGTTGGTCATCCGCTGTCTCCTTAGGCGAAAGCAACAACTTAACACGTCGAGCAAGTAAATCTGACGGAACCGCTAACAGCAATCGGCTTGGCGTCTGTGGATCGCCATCAAGACTAAGATGATTGAGAACGAGGTCCAATCGTTCTCGCGTACTAAGCATCGCCAGTATGGCATAGCAATCACGTGCGTAGCGGCGAGCGTTGTCCATCAGTCCTAGATCGGACCGCAATTGATTCGGTAGAAATGCATCTCCGTTGACGCTTTCAGGAACGATCCCATCGTGCATACCAGTCAACATCAGAATGGGCGTATCGTCGAGCGTTAGCTCCAGCCAACCGAGCATCTCAATTGCGGACTCATCTTGTGGGGGCGGTACGTTGACCGTTTCTAGCTGGCTTTTTAGCCAAGCCAATGCTTCTTGAAAAGTTACCTGTGTGTCGAGGTTGGATGGAAGCTCGGCCAGTTTCGAAATCGCCTGGTTGATTTCACTGCAAGCACGAAGAGATAAGTTACCCGCAACGTCATTACGATCAACTTGTACCCCTTCGTAAATCGACTTGATAACCTGTCGAAGCGGATCTGCCCACTGTGTCAATTTTGCGTTGACTTTACGGAGCGGTTTGAGCCATTGGTCCAGTTTCTGTAGAACCGACAGGAAAATGCCTTGGCCGTTTCCTTGCGGCCACTCCGGGACGTTGACGCTTCGAATGAGAGTTGACTGCTGATACTCATCTAGGCGAGCCAAGAAATCGCCGGGAAGAGTGTTTGCACCTGACTCATCCTTGGAAGAGCTAACCAGCCAATCGTGAACAGCGGGCGAACGGACTAGGCTGCTAAAAACATCAATCGAGCCATCGATCAAGTAGTCACCTAATAGCTCTATGAGCTGCATTGGCGGGGTTTGAGCGACTGAAGTGCCAGGCCCATACCGAAGAGTGATGCCTGCACGGGCCATGGTTTCTTGAAGTGCTGGCACAATTTGCGGGTCGGGGATCCCGACAGTGATATCTTGGACAGAGTAGCCATTGCCAAGATTAGCGAGCTGCGTGGCCAGCTCATTGGCTGCATCATTGGCGCTCGATCGTACATGCAACTGCTCCTCATCGATAGGTACCTCGATATCTTGCCAGTATTCTGAGGCCAGCGTTCCGTCTTGATTGAAGCCAGCTGAATAGGACTCGGGAGCACCGATGAGGACGCGAACGCTATCGGAAACCGCCGATAGAAATCTTCGCTGAGCACGATTCAAGTCGACTGCACCCACCAAAATGATTTCGCAATTCGTGTGCACTTCGTTATTGTCGATGGCAAACCGCCGAGCGGACTGGACATCCCAAAGGCCAGCGATATGCAGTTCATCAAGGTAGGCGCGTTGAAGTTTAGAAAGGACTTGCCAACGCACTTCTTCAGGGGAGCCCGAGAGTTCGGCTACAACATCGTCGAAATCAACCAGATCCGAGGAGAGTTCACGGTGAAGCGTACTGAGGATGCGAGCCAGGTCCATCCAGGGTCGAAGCTCCGCCGAATCAGGAACTTCGAATAGCAAGGGTTTGAGAAGTTCCTGGTCAGCGGCTCGCAAAACTTTGGTCCAAGCGAGCACTTGTTCTAAGTCGCTTGCAAACGGCAATTTTGCGGCATACAGCTTTTCTGGAAGCGTTCCTATTGTGAGCAACTCAGGTGGGCGAAGGATTAGCGACTGCAGGCTGGCCCGCGTCGCCATAAGTTGTGTCAAGCGGCGACCAGCGAACCCGCCTGGTAGGACGAGCAAACACTGGTCCATGTCCCATTTGTTACCCCGTGTATAGTGCTCTTGCAAATAGTCGCATGCCGTGTGAAGAATCGGGCCTGACCAACCAAGGTAATGGACTTGGTTGGATTGCGACTGATCGAGAAGCGGTCGTCGCTGGCGAAAAAGAATTTTAGTAGTAGCCATAGTGAAATCACCTCCTTGCACAGTTCCTAACCTAAAAAGAATGCTAGCGGAACCTGCGTTCTTTATTAGGCCATCAGCGATTGACACGTTAGGTCAACAGTTTTTCCAACGACGACTATTTTCTCGGAATTTCGACTTAATACAACCACCAACAGCGGCTAGTGGTGTATCAATCTCTAGTTTTCGGATTGCGATGCTCGGGATTGAGCATTTTTCCAAAACCGACACCGATTCGACTGAAACGCGAATTTCTCCGACTCAGTATAATGGAAAACCTGTAAATTCATTTTGGGAGCCAACAAAGGAGACGCAGCACAATAGTCCAGCCTGCGATGTGTCCCCATGTGTGTCCCTTCCGGGGAAATGAATACTGCGCCGGGGGGTCCGGGGGTATGCAGCAACGATTTGTACATTCCCGTCCTTCCCCCTGGAAGCCCTGACTATCGATCTATTTCCCCTGACTGCCTTCCTTTTTCTCTTCGCTCGGCGGAATCTTGAAGGCTCCATGCTCGGCGGCAAAGTGAGCGGTCAAGTAAAAGAGCATGGCTGCAGATGCAATCTTGTGAAAGTTGATTTTGGAGATTTGGTCGGTCGGTTTATGGTAGTCGGGATGAAATCCACCGAAAAGAAAAGCAACCGAAGTCCCCGATACTGCCACTGAATTGAGCTTGAGTAACAGATGTCAAAAACGCAATCGACAAAACAAAAAGGGCTAAGGACGGCAACAGACGATAGTGCATGAAATTCCCTTTGGGATGCTGAAGTTTAATTGACTTGTCGAATTGACTGAAGGCATATTTGGGTCTCTCCGAGACGATTCGATAGGCTCGCGATACGGTCGGTCTTTTATAAATTTGCTGCTTGCATGTTCCGATCATTTTTGCGAAATTAGCCTTGACCCGAAATCTTCGTGGTCGTGATTCGCTTACTTGTAGCTTGGATCGTTCTTGCGAACTGTCATCATTGGCTCAAAATCGATGGCTCGTTGCTTGTAAGCGTACGAAACATTCGACATCACAGCGTAGTCCGTGGGCTGGTTGATGGCAATTGGAGTTACGAAACAGCCGGTTTACTAGACGAATACAATGAGGCCGCGACCTTTTGGGCGTGCCTTGATGAGCCAGGATGCGTTCCAAATCGCTGTAGCCAAACGCGCGACACATGACGGCTCGTTGCATGGCCGCTAACACATCACTCTTGGGATAGACATTGAGCAACGTCAGAACTTTCTGAGCGTGATGTTTCGAGTATCTAGTCTTAGCCAGTAGATCATCAAGGAACTCGACTGCGCCAAGCGTGGTATATCAGCGATTGGTTGTAGACCACCAGTTCATCCGCCAGGATCCGAACCGGTAGCAGATCGGGCACATTTCACCAATCGATGGCAGGCTTTCGCTAGGCAAATACCGTACGCATTAACCACAGGCGGATAGCAAAAAATTGCATCGAAGTGCTCGGGCTGAGGATACGCTCCTTCGCAACATTTCCGTTCGTGTTGGAAAGCGAACAAGCCAACCGACTTCCGCTTTCCTGGCAAGACTCCGGTTGTGCCTCTCCACGGAGCCACGATTCAGATCTCAGAACCGCACAATCGGTCGGACCGCGTCCCACTCAATGCTCCCGCTGAAATCCGTCCGGCACGGCTTCGCCCTGCCGGACGGATTTCAGCGGAGGATTCGTTTTGGCGATTTATGTAGCTGTCAGTTGCCGTCCCACTGGCGTAATGCCAACGGAATCGATTGCATTCGCTAGAGTTGCATACTGGCGTTCAGCGGAAATTGAAAATTGTTACTTATTTTTGTTTCGTTTTTTTGTTGGACTGGTTTCTTCTGAACCTTCTCTGGTGCGGCCTCCTCCCCACAATGGAGAAACATTCGATTGATTCCAGATCTCCCATTTGGATTGGAGTTCTCGCACCTTGTCGGGCATCATTGCCGCGAGGTCTTTGTCTTCGTGAATGTCACTGGCTAGGTTGTACAGTCTGTTCGCTGTCGTTAGCTGGGCGCCGCCGGTTTGCGTGTCGGCGTTGCTATCGTAGCGAACAAGCTTCCAATCACCTTGGCGAATGGCCATTTGTTCTCCGAATCGCCAGTAAAGCGCATCGTGCGGCGCGCTCGTTTTTTCGCCAGTCAGATGTGGCAAAAGGTTAACACCGTCCATTTTCCATTCAGGCTTTATTTCGATTCCTGCGGCAGCAAGGGTCGTTGCCGTCAAGTCGAGTTGAATTGAGGGATACTCGACAACAGACGGCTTGATGCGTTTAGGCCACGATAGAAGAAACGGTACGCGAATACCACCTTCCAACGTGGTGCGCTTACTTCCTCGAAGCGGTTCGTTGCGTGCTCCGTTGACAGTAACCCCAACCATCGTCGGCCCTCCGTTATCGCTTATGAACATGACAAGCGTATTGTCCTCTTGGCTTGTTTCGACGAGCTTTGCACGCACTTTGCCAATCGCTTCGTCCATGGCCAGCATCATGGCGTTATAGGTGCGACGCTGCTTGTCGGCAATGTTCGAGAATTTTTCAAGTCGTGCGTCCGTCGCATGCATCGGCGTATGGACAGCGTTGAACGTGAGATATAGAAACCAGGGACTCGCTTTATGATTCTCGATGAACGTACAGGCTTCACGACCGAAAGCGTCCGTAGTGTAGTCCAGTTCATCTATTGATGTAGTGCCCCGTAACATACCCGCTGCTTCAAAATAGCTATGCGCTCCACCCAGGAATCCGAAAAAGCTCTCGAAACCGCGTTTCTGCGGGTGCATTTCGGGCACGCTTCCGAGATGCCACTTACCCACCATTCCGGTTTTGTAACCAACAGCCTTGAGTCGATCAGCCAGTGTCGCTTCGGTGATGGGTAGTCCTTGATTGCCCCCTCCCGGATTGAATTCATGTCCAAATCGTGTTTGGTAACGACCCGTTAAGAGGCCGGCTCGTGTCGGCGAACAATAGGGTCCGCTCACGTATCCGTTGGTAAATCGAGCGCCTGCTTTTGCAAGACCATCCAAATGCGGCGTAGGAATATCCTTGCATCCGTGAAAGCCAACGTCCGAATACCCCATGTCGTCGCCAATAATGAAGAGTATGTTCGGCAAACGATCTGCCGCATCGGCCACAGTTACAGAAGCAACTAGAAAGGCAATAAACGTAAAAAAGCGAGTTTTCATATGTAAACTTTCAGGATTTGCGAACAAAGTGAAGAAATTCCGAAGGCCATTCGTTGAAGGCATCAGCAGGGACAAAAGAGCGTTCGAGGCACTCGAAATCCGACTCATCCCATGGCCCGAAATATGAATCGCCATCGATATCTGCCAAAACGCGTGTCAAATAGAGATTTGTGACCATCGGCATCGCAACTCGATATATATCTGCTCCACCAACGACAAAGGGAGTGGAGTCGTTCGGAACTAGTGCTACAGCGTCAGCAATCGAATTAGCGATTTCAACCCCCTCAATGGTCGTGTCATTCTGCCTTGTTAATACGATTGTTTGTCGACCAGGCAGCGGCTTTCCGATCGACTCGAACGTTTTTCGTCCCATGATGATTGAGTGCCCCATCGTCAGTCGCTTGAATCGTTGTAAATCGCTTCGCAGCCGCCATGGCAGAGTATTGCCCCGTCCGATAGTCCCGTTTTTCGCAACAGCGACGACTGCGCTTAATTGATTGATGCTCATTTCTTTTAGACTAGGGGTTTTGTACCAACTTTGCTAGCGGATGGCCGGATTTGCAGGCGATTCCTAGACTGCCAGCCCGCACACTAGCGCGGATTATTCATAGCTAGTCACGGAATTTGGTCTTTTCGGAATTGTGGTGGAATTTTGAGCGAAGCAGCGATTATTCGCTCGTTGAGTC
>JAYTVL010000642.1:0-10399 GCA_043744075.1 Pirellula sp.
ATTTGCAAGTAACTGTACATCGTCGACCACCAACTCGGGGAAGCGAGTCTTTGGTAAAGCTTGGACGGCGAAGATTTCGTGAACCGATCCATCGAAACGTAGAAATGCAACGATCCGGGCACTGTCGATATCGATGACCCACACGCCACTGCTGCGTTCGGCTTGCTCGGTAATCGCTAACCCGCCAAAGTGTGCAGTCTCGCGAACTTGCGAAAGTCCTACAAATGCGTATCGACCTACAAAATCCAAACCACGTGTGAATCCAGGCAAGTGAACTATCGGTTCGTACTTGCCCCGAGCCGTATCCACGATCCCCAAGCTACCAGTCCCGGATTCGAGCAACCAAAGTTGCCCTTCATGCCAACGGGGCGAGTGCGGCATCGAAAGCCCTTCTACCAATGTCTTTCCATCGGGAACCGAGAGTACAACGCCACCATTGCGTTTATTCTCGCGCCAACCGCGAGCTACATCCGTGACGCCGAGAGCCGTAACAAACGACGGTGCCCCATCCTTGATTGCAAGTCCATTCAGATGGCAGCGATCCTCGGACGAGACTTCGGTGATGAACGGTGGTTGCCACCTGGGCACAAAACTATGGAACGCATCGAGAGTACAAAGACATGAGAATCGAGTATTTACAATCCACAACTCAGAATCGGCCACGGCCATTTCGTGGATTTGGATATCGCCAGTGAAATGAACCTTTCGCGGCAGGTAACATGCGTCGTGACTACCTTTCGGTTCGATATTCGAAGCTATGCCACTCGAATTATGGAACTCCCAGACCTCCGTGGCGGTTCCGACCCACAATCGCGATTGATCGACCGCCAATCCCATCGGCCGATGCATTGTACGAAAGTGCGTATTCAATGCGTCTTCGCCAGCACGCAGCAAGACAAGCCGTCCCGCCTGATAGGTTGATACCGCAATCGAAATGTTCAATTGCCGCAACATATCGGGAAAGTTTTTGGTATGCACGCTCCCAAGCAAATCCGCTGGCACATTGGCTTCAGCTGGATTCGAGTCTTGTGTTTCCGTGGCTTGCTCGGGTGTGCTCGTCATCGAATCAATGTTCCTTTCAACGGAGGAAATCATTCCAAGCGAGCGAACAGCCTGTCCCGTGCGAGATCGATTTGCTGAACGCCGGCCAGTCGATGGTCAGCCCATGAACTTCGTTTCGCAATTTTGGAAATCAATTGGCTGGTACTATCCCTGATCGCAGGTGCGACCAAAGCTGACGGCGGCTTCTGTTCCCCGGAGGCCTCATCTAGGATCGATGCGGAATTTTGCAACGCTTGCGGGAGATTCAAAGATTGTCTTGAAAACGAACTTCCAAACCAATTGAAACAGTTCTCGAGTAGGTCGTCTATCCAAGCTGGATAACTTGGCGATTCCACAGACCCAATGTCGACTGCGCTACCAAACACGCGGACGAACCCGCGTTGGTCGGTCGCGGTTGTGCCAATACTATCGCCAGCGTCCCGAGCGGGACTACCTCCCTTCAAACGGTGATTCTTTGTGGTGCCGCCGTTGAACGCCAGTGGTCCCAGGCGCGGATCGAGCGGAATTGTAGATGTCCCGCGCAAGTCATTGCTCACAAAACCAGTCGCATCGCCGGTGAGAACTCCGATAAGGTTGTGACCTTGACTATTAAAGGGACCCGCAACATCATCTGGATTGCCATTCACTTCATTGCGAGCAATGATCGTGTTACGAAACTTAACATTGGCTGAATAACTATCATTCAGCACTCCGCCTGCGGACCGAGCAACACTCTTGACTGGTGCATTTACGACTGTATTGAAAGCGATGGTACTGTTCAACACAGTTGAAGGGTAATCAAAAGAATTCGATAACCATCCACCTGCAACTCGAGGCCCAAAAAACGGATCCGGTACGCCCGTAAACAGTTTGGAAGCATCGAGCGTGTTGCCGCTAATTGTCGAATTGACTAGCGTGATCCCTCCTCCATCAATACCGCCCGCTCCATAAGAACCGTAAAACAGCCCGGGGCTCGGAGTCGCTTTATTACCGCTAATAGTGGAAGCTTCGATTAGCAATGAGTGGTAGCTGGCAATCCCTCCAGCATAAGCGCCTGTATTTCCACTGATAGTCGACCGGACAATTTCCATCGTGTTGCTATTAGAGATTCCCCCTATAAAGCTGCCAATATTGTTCTTCACAGTAGAATCCGTAATGCGAAACAATTTTTCATTTCCCGATGATATGCCTCCGTAAAATCCCTTGTTAGATTCAAACACCGAATGATCTATCCGAACTTCACCAGAATTACGACTAAAAAGTCCTCCTGCAAAGGTACCGACAGTCGATACATTTCCGGAGACCACAGTTCGACTTATTACTACTTTGCTATTCGCATTTCCGAACAAGTAGATACCCCCAACTCCGCTGCTATTGCGAGTCACTTCAGAGTCCGTTATTGTCGGAGACTATGGTGTCGCGAATTGTGACAGAACCTGTTGATAGCAGTCCATGACCAAAGAATTGTCTATTTTGACCATTACGAATTCCGCCGCCATCTCCGCGTGGCACATCATTGTTTGTCACTCGAGAGCGTTCAATGACTACGGTCCCTTGGTTCTGTAATCCACCCCCATAGAAATTCGCCACGTTGTTGGTGATCTCGGAACGCTTGATCGAGATTGTAGCTAGGTTTTGAATACCACCGCCTTTCCCACCGATTCTCTTATACGGAGATTGTGCTTCTATTATACCAACTGCTTTATTACCAGTAACAATTGAGTCGACAAGCTCTAGATTTCCACGATTGAGGATTCCAGCACCGCCGTCTGAGCCGATTGCATTTTCATTCGTAAAGCCCTTGGTGATGATCAGATTTTCAAACTTGACATTGCCCGCATCGATCTTAAATACCCGCGACGCATCTTGGCCGCTGATAGAAACTTTTCGCGCGGATCCACCGATGATGCTCACCTCATCGTTGATCGTCAGTTCGCTATTGAGTTTGATTTCGCCACTGAGGTTCGACTTGATCTGAATGGTGTCCTGTCCAGGATGATTATGGGCTAGGACAATTGCAGCTCGAAGCGAACCGCTGCCTGTATCTGCAAGACTGGTTACCAAATAGGTATCGAATACTATGCGTTCTTCAAGACGCTCGAGTGCGTGCTGAAGAAGTCGTCTATTATTTCGACGCCTCTTGACCTTGCTCGAAAGAAAATTCCTGTCCCTAATTTCGATCTGAAAACTCATTTCATGAGACTCCTGAACCTTAGACTGGAAGCAAATCGGCGAACATTCACAGTGGTATGAAGCTAAGCTACACGAATTTGGATTGATATAACCAAATCAGGGGGGCAGTCGAATAATGAATCTTGTTACTATGCGCCAATGAGAAGTGATTTCCCGATCACGATCAAAGCAGGATTTCTCGTATATCCGTTGATTTTTCAACCCAGTAACCTAGATCGGAGCGTGGCGATTCCAAGCTGTGTTTCCGCGTATTTCGCGTCATCGAACGTAAACCGCAGGAAATAATTCTTGAAAGATTTCCGCCACTTCGTAGCTGCAACGGGTACGGATACAGTTAGAAGGCTTCATTCTGTGAATCCGATGCTTCAGTGAACACAGGAAGCTCTTTCCGAAAAACAAATCGGTGTGGAATACGTCAAGCCGATGTTTTCCGTTTAACTCGACGAATAGAAACGTTGACTTCACTTCACTTGCACAGCGGTTGAGCAACACGTCAAACGAGCGCGACCTTGAAGTGATGTTAGATCCGACGGCAGAAGCTCAGAAATGGCACTTGCGCAACTGCCTCAGGAGGGCGTGTCCTGAGTGAGCACACGAATTGACTTCGGAGCAGGCAACGCTGACGGCTTTGACGGTCCAAAATGCGTCGGTTTAGCACACCGACGCATGGGGACTTGTGCGCCCAATGCGACGGTTTGGACGCCGTGCCATCGGGCGTTATGTCGCTTTGCTCCGACATTACGATTGTGGACCAATTGTCTTAAAGGCAACGGTGGAGATCAGCGAGAAGTGTCAAAAATGAAACCCAATACTTCCATTGGCTCATTTTACCAAGAGTCACCGGGCCGCGGTGCGAGCTTCTGGTTCCGTCATTCCTGGCAGAGATGAAAAGAACGCTGCTTCGTCAATGCCGTCACCGTTGAAATCTCCGACGACAACTTGTCCCGCCTGACCGGCGATTTCAAATACGCGATCGGTTGCGTCCATACGACCATTGCCATTGCTGTCTACAATCAAATCCCTGCCTCGAACAACTGCAACTTCGTCCAATCCGTCGCCGTTGAAGTCACCGACTACGGCTATATCACCTTGTTCCCCAAAGTCAAAGAACGAATCATCCTCTTCGTAAAAACGTCCATCACCGTTGACGTCGATTCGCCACTTGCCGTTGTTGAAAATACCGAGCGTTGAGATACCGTCACCATTGAAATCGCCGGCAACTGGTTGGTCGGTATCACCTCCGAATCGGAACACGTGGTCAATCACATCCGAGCGTGGGTCGCCACTTGCACTGCGTTGCATGAGACGATCGCGGCCCGCCACTTTCTCTCTCGGTGGTAAGTTCTTTGGGATAGAGATCAGCCGGTTCTCGGGATCGGGTAAGCCTGGCTCGGTGGCAAGCGATTTTTCGTCGCTTTCCCATTCAGGGCCAAAAATTCCAATATCATCTTTTCCGTCATTGTCCCAGTCTCCGACTACAGGCAGATCCCCCTTTTCACCGAGCTTTGCCCAAAGATCGCCTCGATCCCAAAGTCCGTTTCCGTTGATGTCCAGTAGCCATTCTCCGTCCTTGAACAAGGCCAATTCATCGCGCCCGTCCCCGTTGAAGTCACCGGCCAACTGTTTCGCGCCTTGTACATCAAACGCGTCTCGGGAAATCCGTGTAGTCTTGTTCTTTGTCGTGGAAACAATAACCCAACGACCGCGATCCAACGTTTCAACTGTCCATTGCCTTGCATTTAGCATTTTGGCTGAATTGGCAACCCGTTCACGGCTAACAGTCTTTCCGTTCTGATGGCCGCGTGGCTCGCCAGCATTGATTACGCTTAAGTGCCAAGTGTACTCAACCGTATAGCCCGCAGCAGGCTCATCTGGCTTCCCAAATTCAAACGGTGGTATCACAAGCAACGGCATAAATGGGGGCGAAACAAACCCGTTTACCGGTGGCGGATTGAGAGGCGGCGGGCTTTGAGGTGGTGGAGGCGCAGGTGGATTCTGTGGCGGTGTCTTTGTCACAACGATTTCGCTAAAGTTGTTATCCACGGATCGAACACCGGCTTGCAAATTGATCATCAAAATCGCATCGCTACCGGGGCTCGTGGCTGGATCTATCGCCAACTGTTCGATGATGTTTTGCGTGTCTAAATCGGTAACAATGTCCTCGACATTGATTGCAAAGCCGCCAATCGAACCTGCAGTGTCTCTACCATCGAAGTATCCCTTGGGCTGCACTTGATAAACGTGGTAAGCACCCGGTCTCAGCCCGCGAAACTCATAGTAGCCACTGCTATCGGTGATAACTCGAATTGTCTCACTGCTGTAAACTCCCGGCATTGCATTCGTGGATGCGAGGCGCTGTCCTGTTCGCGTACGCAATTCCAGAACAACGTTTCCAATGGGTGCATCCCCATCGTTTCGAATCCCATCTCTCAGTCCCTTAAGAAGCAATGGTGGCCGACCATCCGCGGTTTCGATCGGGGCCCCGTCTTGAAATACGTATCCTGCGATCGTTGCCGGAGGAACCTCACAAAAATCCAGTTTTGAAACACTTTGCCCTGAACTAAGGAAAACGTCTGCGATCAAGTCCACTGTGTCTGTGTCTGCGATGCCATCTGGTGCCATTTGGCCGCCTTGGAAAAAGCCATCGGGTTGGATTTCACGAACGGAATAGATGCCAGGTTTCAAATTGATAAAACGATAGTTTCCTTGCGCGTCGGTCTGCGTAGTACCAATGACCTTGCCTGTTTCGTCGAGCAATTCAAGTCGCACTCCTATAATGGGTGACTCATCCTCGTCAAAAATGCAGTCTTCGTTTAGATCAGCAAAGACTCTTCCTTCAAGGGAAGCTACACGTTGTTCACAAAAATCGTAATTCGTCGCTTGAACACCAGCTCCCAGTGCAATGGAAGAAATGATGTCTGCCAAGCTTGCATCTCCGCCTGAGCTTCCAGCTGTCTGACTACCTTGGATATAGCCTGCAGGCTGATGCTCGCGTATCGTATACACGCCTGGAGTCAAATTGATAAACTGATAATTGCCAGATGCGTCGGTCCGCGTCGTTGCAACCACCTGCCCTTGAGCATCTAGAATTTCAATCAGAACGCTAGTGAGATTGACTTCACCAGGATCTCGAGCGCAGTTGCCATCGGCATCTTCATACACGTTGCCAGAGATACTGGCAGGCAAGATTTCACCGAAATCATAGTTAGTACCATTTATGCCAGACGGCAGCACAATGGATTTGATCGCATCTGAACCGTCGAGTTCGCCAACGATTTTGCCTGCAATTCGACCAATACTTTCTTTTCCGTCGAGGTAGCCGGTAGGAGTGATTTCGGCCAGCCGATACGTTCCTTTGCGAAGTGAAGTGAATTGGTAGTACCCCTCCGCGTCTGTAGCTACCTCTCCTAGTAGTCCGCCAGTTGAATCAAATAATCGAATCGTTGCACCAGGGAGCATTGGCTCACTGTTTTGTCGAACGCCATCGTTGTTGTCGTCACGGTAGACGTGTCCGGAAAGGGACGATGGAGGCAATTCGCAAAAGTCGTAACTGACCCCCTGTTGCCCGCCACCTAACGAAATCTGTTCAATTCGAGTGCCGTTCGTTGCCGATCCCACGGCGACCCCATTGATCGTGCCGGAACGGGATAGTCCGTCGAGCAGATTTGCAGGTTGTGTTTCTACGATGCTATATACTCCAGCCGGAAGCCGATCAAAGCGGTAGCTTCCATCGGCAACTGTGACCGTCGATGCCACCACTGTGCCAGCTGCGTTTACCAAATCGACCATTACGCCAGGCAAGGGTGACTTGGAATTGGGCTCGGTAGAAAAGCAGTCAAAGCCGGGCATGGCAACGCAGATGTGTCCCGATAGCGACGATGGTTCAATTTCGCCAAAATTGAACTCGATTCCGTTGTCGTTTCCTTCAAGCCGAATTTCCGTGATCTGATCATTCGCTGAATTGGTACCACGCATTTGGCCGCGAACTGTTCCAGGTGATTCCTTGCCATCGAAGTAGTCGACTGGCTGCGATGATTCGGAGATGCGGTATCTGCCTGGAGGTAATCCGATGAAACTATAGGAACCATCCGCCAAGGTCTTTGTGGCCAAGCTCACTGAGGTTGCAATGGACTCAATGGAAACGATTTGGATGTCTACTCCGCCTATGCCTCCCTCGCCACTCTCTCGTCGACCATTGTCGTTGTTGTCACGATAGACATAACCACTGATTTGGACCGGCTGTGCTTCGGCGAAGTCCAGCTGCGTGCCGCGGCTTTCTCCTTGCAGGATCTGGATATTCGTCAAAACATCTTTGTCGCCTGGTACCGTGTTTCCCAGATTAGGTTGACCGTTCAACAAGCCAGGAACGGCACCAACACTGAAATAGCCTGCCGGTTGCGATTCACGAATCTGATATGTCCCGGGAGCCAGCGCAGGATTGAGTCCGAATTGATACTGTCCCTGCTGATCGGTCGTAGTGCTGTTTCCAGTGCTAACGTAGTTTCCGTTCTCTAGACGGAACAATGTTAGCGACACTCCGGCGATTCCAGCTTCGTTTGCGTCCTGAGTAAGACTCAAGTTGTTATCGACATATACAGTACCTGACAATTCGATTGGTTTTGGGACTTGTGTTACCATTGCAGCCGCACCTGCTGTTCGGTCTCGCAATCCGGCGCGGTCATCAGATGGTAAATCTAAACCCGTCGGCGCAAAGATCGGGTCATATAAGTTTACAAAGCTCCCGTCAGCGTCTGCCTTTTCAAAATGTGGTGCCACAAAGGACGCTTTGATTTTGGAGTCGGCAAATTCGACCCCTGACGTGATCGGATCGATATTTGGATTGATGGCGTCTGGGCTTTGCTCGTTGTGATAGCGTTGGATCTCGTCCACGTCGATCGAGAATTTGACTTTGTCACCAGCAAAGAAATTTTCAAAAGTCAGAACAAGCTGCATGCCACCGTCAGAGACCGCAGCGCTAACTCGAGCACTCGACGATTGAGCTGTTATCAATTCAATTTTGAACGGAAAAGCATGGTCGGCGCCCAACCCACCTTCAACCGTATCAAAGAGGTTGTCCCCGCTTGAAAAGCCAGGTAATCCTTGATCGGTGTCAATAACCATGCGAGTCAGTTGAGTTCCAGCCGCACCACCGCGAAAGGTTACATAGAATGAATCGCCATGTGCGTCTCCACCGTTGTCTTCTTCGACATAAACACCGCCGACCCAAAGTGGATCAACGTTGAATAGCACTCGCGACTCCAAGGATTCAACAATCGAATGGCGTACGGATTTGATTGGCTGTCTCACGATTTTCTTTGCGGTTTTGTCACTGCGAGAAGAGGGGCGGTTCAAGGAGTTGCCGCGTGTCAACGAGCGTACGATCAGGTTTCTTGTCCATTGATCTAAGCTTCGTTTCCATGTCACGGTGACAATCCTCCGCGAATCGCAGGTGGCGTTGTTGTTCGTTTGTTTCGTTGTTGGGGCCAGCTAAGGCAAGTGCCTTGAACGTAAATCATTTGACACTTTCTCCGGCACCGGAGTCTTCAAATTGAGCAGCCACGGGATGAACATACTTGCCCTGGTTGTCGATCGACGCGATAGCACTTTCAATGTCCCAAATGCGAATAGTGGTATCGAAGCTCCCTGAGATTAGGTGCTTCTGAGTACGTTTTAGGATGCTAACAGAGCCATCATGTCCGACGAGCCTCGAATGCACTTGTTGATCGGTATCGCAGAAAATGCGGATGGTGTTGTCGCTGCTAGCGATAGCGAACAGATGAGGTTCCAATTGGCATAGTCCGAGCAGTTTCCCACCTCCAATTTCGGTTTGCCCAACGACGATGCGGTTAACGACGTCGAAGTGCACGATTCGTCGGTCTTCGCCGACGGACGTAATTTGATTGCCATTGACTGAGAATTGGAGCGATCGAATTCGATCGAAATGTAATTGCGTCGTTAGTTCGTTGGATGGATCGGAGTGCAATCCGTTTTCGTTCTCGACCATATCAGTGCGTCGCATCCTCAACACTCCGTCGCGGCCACCAAAAGCAATCCATTTCTGATCCGGAGAGGTAGCGATCGTACGAATATCTCGGCAATCGCATACGTGGAAGATAGCAAGCTCAGGTTGGGCAACGCTATATCGATAAATGCGATTGCTGAAACCCGCCACGAAGATGCAATCGTCGTTGAGAAACGTAAGTGCCAACAATGCATGCGAAACCGACCGTTTTGAAAGCAACTTCGGCGACGAGCCGAGCGACCAAACTCGCAATGTTCCGTCATTGCCACAAGACGCTAATAGAAGGCCACTGGGCGAAAACTCGACAGACTGAACCCAGTCGAGGTGGCCGGTCAACGTCGCTGTCGTCTTTCCAGTGGCCAAATCCACGATTCGGATAGCGTGATCATCTCCTGCAGCCGCAATCATGTCACCTTTTGGAGACACGCTAATGGCAGTAACAACTGGTGACTCGATATGCTTAGGAAGGCTTGCCAAACGAATAACGTCTACCCAATTTTTGGAAATGTCGCTCCGTATGTCAGGAGTCTGGTTGCGGCGTCCCTCAATCAATGCGGATGTATCCGACTGCAAGTCCCCGTTTTTCTGCTCTGCTGCCGCCTTAGAATCTGATGAATTAGTTCGAAAAGGGTTTGGAAATGTTTGCAAAGAGCGATTCGGCAACTCTGCTTCTTGTTGTGCCGTTAGAGTTGATGTGCTTATGGCGGTTGTAATCAATAGCAAAGCGCAAATCCCGCCTCCATGCTTAAAAACGCAGGGAACCGATGCAAATGCTGAATTCACAGCTTGAAATCTGCTTAATCGCATTGACAAGTTCCTCCTTGTTCGGGCAATAACAGCGGGCATTGGCGCACTCCTTCAGCTATTGCTCTATCGACGCCGAGGTCATCGGTCCTTTGGGAATTTTGGTAATTTGAGGTGAGAATTCCGTTTGGGTTTACTTTGCGGGGCGGATTGTGCGGGAAAGTGAAGATGCTTCGTTCGCGACAGCGGCTAGTGCCGGAAACCGGAAGTTCCTTCCGGCTTTTGGCCATCAGCCGCAGTGCGCTAGCACACGGTTTTTTGTGCGTGCAAAACCGGACGCTAGCGCGTTCCGGCTGATGTTGATAGGCTTTTTTCCGCTTGCGAAAGCGGAAGGGAATT
>JAYTVL010000643.1:0-124342 GCA_043744075.1 Pirellula sp.
ATGAAATCGGAAAAATCAAACCAGCCCCGCTGGCCGGGTTGCCGCTGCGCTGCGAAAATCAAGCTCCGACAAACAAGCGTTCGCTTGTTTAAGGGCTAGATTGACGTGGAATAGCTACTTTGGGATCTCCGAGTTTTTGATGTACTCTCTGATTGAATCCACTACCTTTTGCAGATGGTCGGAAGGAAGAGTATTAACCACGCGGAGAAAAGACTCAGGATAATGAGTTGCAAACTCGACAACAAGATCCTCTTCCGCTAGTTGCTTCTTCTCCGCATCGCCTAACCATTCTTCCATTCGGATTGCCCCCGAGATTTGGGAACCCTGCTCGCTAGCTGGCGAGAAGCCTTTTTCGGCCAATGCTTTTACTAGACTTGGATCGTTGGCCTTTGCACCATTGGATGGATTGTCAGTAATTCGCTGCCTCGGATCATCTTTTGCCAGACTCGTATTGCTGTTCTTTTTTGCCCCACTGACGAGATTAGCCAATTGGATGAATGAGAAGGATATAGTGAACAAAACACAAGCAGCGGTGGTTAGAGTTGCGAATTGGCGTAGTATGCGCCTGGCGAACATCGACTTTGAAGCCGGAGTCGGCTTTACGAGTATCTCGGTTTTCGGCTCCGCTTCATTGGCAATCGCATTGTCGTATGATTGCTTTGGTTTGGCCACGCTTTCCAATGAATCCAGTTCTAGCATAAAGGTAGCATTCTCTTCGATTCTTTTCATTTCTCTCGCCAATTTACCTTGGGGATCAGCATGAAGCGAAGCGAGCATTTTTTTATCGAGTTCTTCTTCGGCGGTTCCACACAAAAATTGTTGAATCTGCTCCGATGTGAAACTATCGCCATCATTTGAATTCATTGTCAATCACTGGCCTTTCGATTGTGCTGTGGCAGCGTTCGTGAGTTTTTTAGTTTTCTCCCCGTACATGTCTTCAACGTTTCGGAAAAGTGGCGTTTGTTGAAACTTTATGAGGTCCGCCAATTTTTCTTCTCTTAGGCCGTTCAGCCGATCTAAGAATCCGTCGGGCATCGTTGACGATGTAAATCCAATAAAGTTTGAATACTCGCTCCAAATTTCCTTTGCGAGCTTGTGTCGGTTTGCAGGTGTCGTTGACCATTCCGTGCTGCGCTTACAAAGCAAGTTCAAGAGAATGAATTCCGGCAGAGTAATTTCTTCTCCTTCGCAGACTCTCAAGGGACAGTCCAAATTTGTACGACCATCTTCGGTGAAACATTTCGTAGCCGCGTTTTGAAGTCCAGACTTCTGAGACTTCAAAAGCTTCAGCTCAAGATAGGCTAACCACCAGCCGGCTAAACACTGCTCGCGCGGGGAACGAAAATTCGGCAACTGGCTCCATGGAGTGTTAGAATTGTTTAGTGCGATGATGAGCGATTCCAGGGAGCATTCACCCAACGACCTTCCTCTACTCACACTGCCGGGGTGCATACCGAGACACATAGGAATGTTTTTCGCATTTCTCTTGTTCAGTTCTGCATGGAGCCCTTCTATCGCCTCCGAGCCCCAGAGCCGACGCACACCTTCTTTAAATTTGTCGATGAGCTTAATTTCTGCCTTGGACTTAGTTTCTTCGTTGGACACGGACGTTTGGCCTCCGTCGCAGTTCTATCAAGTTGGACACGGTTTTTCCGTATGATAGTATACGGCAGGAGGAACTTCAAGCGAGGATGTCTCGAGAGAAAACGCTCGAATTACCCTCTCCTACAAGCTATCGATACTTCAAGTTCCACGATATTACCCGGCAAGGCATACTGCTCATCAGGGTCCAGGTATGGGTTCTCAACATTGGCGCGCCTAAGTTCATCCAGAAGAGGTTGGACTTGTTGCTTGACTTCGTCTGCGTTAAGTCTCCGTTTGGTGAACACAATATCGTCGCATGTGGCTGCCAGCTTAGTATTTAGAGTGCTGACAACTGCGACGCGCAGAACCTTGGTTTGTTCTGGCTCAAGCAGTACTTCCTGCTTTTGTGCCCCTGGCTCCTGAAAAAGAATGACTTTGATAGATTTCCCTAAGTCAACATCAACCGGCAAATCGAAGTCCCGAGATTTTGGTGCTCGTGTTTTGATTGTCTTACATGATTCCTTGCGTTCAGTGACTTCCGTCCAGTGCAATCGAAAATGAATTGTCTTCCCGACTGCTGTGGCTAAGCTACTGACTTGGATAGTCGCAGTGTCCCCTGGTGCAAGCGTAACGATCTTGTCGGGCCTAGCTGGCTGCTCATCAATGCTGCCCGTCTCTGAAAGAATTTGCGTTTGTCCTTCCCCTCCCGCAAAATTCACGACCGTCGTTTCTTGCAACGCTTGAACCAAACGACTTGCCGCGGGCGTTTGAGCATGGAGGCTGATACTGCCGGTGGAAGGCATATTCAAGGCGCATAGGCCAGTAGTTAATAATCTTTGAAACTTTTTTCTCATCATGCTCTCCGTGTGTTTAGATGCTAAGGAACTTCAATAAACCGGTACTCACCGCCGGACTTGGCGGCAATCTCTTTTAAGACTGGATGCTGGTCGGGTTTGTCACCAAATTCGACGCAGTGTATGCGGCAAGGTTCGCCGCCTTCGTGATTGGTCGCGATCAGTTTGTCTACAAGCGAGTGATCACGGTGAAATTCACCGTCTCCGTCGGTGTGGAAGTAGATCGTTTTCGGATTACGTCGAACGGCCGCTGTCAGCGGAGCTGCGTCTACCGTGCCACTACCTAAATTTAGTTCTGTAACGCTTTTTTCTAAATCATCGAGAGCTTTTTGGTTGCGCTTTTGATACTCGTTACTACCGTTGAGCCATTGGAAATCGGATGCATAAAACACAATCTGAAACTCCGCGCCTTCCGGATAATCTCTAATGGATGCGATCATTTCCTCGTTGAGTCGTTTAAGTTTTGCGCCGCGCATAGACGGAGAAAAATCGACCACGAGAATGATTGGACCTTCTGACCACTCGTTGATGCCAAAAAAACTGAATGCTGGGTCCGTTACAACCAAATCGCTGATTGGAATTTCGAAGTTAAGTTTTTCTAGAGTGGGTGTTAGAAGCGGTAGGTCTGCCACCACCTTCGGTAAAGAGCTTGATATTACCGTTGTCGGCAATGCGACTTCACCTATCTGCAATCGTTGTGGCATCACAGAATGACCAATTGCCTCAACGGCCTGATCTGTTCGTTGCAAAACAGCCTCGTCCGTCGCTTTGTCTGCAAACTCCGCCTTCGGTCGCTTAGGAGCCAGCTTGACAGTCATGCTACGCGCAGCCGTGTTTCGACTTTGTTGTGCTTGTCGGTTGGTTTTCTCGATCCTTCCGATCCATGAAACCGGAAGATACACAAGAGCAGCGATCGCAAAAGCAAGTATTGCAAACTTAGGTCGGCTCACAGACTGAAACCATAAAAATGCAAGAACCACAATTGAGACTTGTAGTGTCAAGAATATGGACTGATGCAACATTTTCTTCCCTTCGTTGTCACCTAGATGTAAGTGTGGTTTACTAAAGTGGCGAGCTCAAAAACTCAATTTTTTGTATTCCCAGCCCCGAACAAATTGAAAGTACCGTCGTGATGTCTTCGTTAGTAGATCTCCTGTCTCCACCGATGCGAACAAGCATTCGATCCTGTGACTGCCGGAATAACTGAGCTAATGAGCGCTCAAGCTCTTGGAGAGTCACAGCTCCTCTGAGCCCATCGCCATCGAGGTGAAACGTGCCTTTTTCCGAAATGAAAATGGTGACAGCTTCAGGCTGGGTCTGCAGTCCCACTAGAGGGGACGGTTCAGAACCGGGGAGTTGTGCGGCGAATCGATAAACGTCGTCGCTTCCAGTCAACATTAGAAAGAAAATAAGCGTCATCAGAATGTCGATGTAATTCCACATTGCCGAGTCACTCGAAAACTTTCGATATCCTGTACGCATTTCTAGCTACCTCCATTGAATGTTGAGTGCTTGGCTTTTCCGTTCAACCGAGGTCGGATATCTTCGCTTTGGCTGCACCAAGCAACCAATACGGGGCGAAGTGCTTGTTGGATCGAATTGCGTTTGCCGGCGATGCTGATTTCGAAGTATTGCGCGCACTTGTCGCCAACTAAGCCGAGAATGATGCCAACGATCGTAGGTCCTAATGCCATTGCCAAGCCATCGGAAATCAAAACAGACCTTTCACTTGATGTCGATGCATCTGAAATAGCTTGGAAGGCGATGACCATTCCGAGCACAGTCGCGAGGAGCCCCAGTCGTGGCGCCGCTGATGCTAGAAACTTGATGCGATCAGTCTGCTGGTCGAATCCCAGACAGACCTCATTAATGGTTCGATCAAGCAAATCAACTAAGGTTGCATACTCGTGAATCGACTTAAATTCAATGAGTTGTCGAACAACGCTTGACAGCAGCCCGTTCGCTTGACTTTTCCGCTCAAGTACTTCGGTATTTAGCGGAAGGTCCACTCTGATTTCACCCAGGTAATATTGGAGTTGGTTTTCATTTGCCCGCAGTGTAAGCCACTGACGCAGCGCAAGGACGACCATCCTTATTGAGCATGCAACAATGACAAGCATGACAATTCCGCCTTTGACGATAGTTCTCCATACCTGCATCATCTCAATGCTCAAATCCTGTAGCCATTGAGTCCACCCCAGCAGTCGGGCGCTATGGGCCAAAAGACCTTCGACTGCCCATAGCATAGGCATGACCAATACAGCTCCCAGAGCGATGAGGATCAAGTCCCGTCGACTACGGACCCTTAAGAATTCAAAATAACGGTGGTTCATAGAAATATCCTCTAACTAAGTAAGTGGTGAATATTGTGAAATAGGCGTCAGCCTTTAGATTTCGCTTGTCTACTGCGAGCAGCATCAATTCCCCTTCATCGCATTGATCTGGTTTTTGAGAACATGGATGCGTTCCGCGGCATTTTTTTGCAAAGCAGACGGGTGTTCCAACGCATGTTCAAATGCTGATAAGGCCCCGGTCTTGTCGCCCGACTCGTAGAGACAAGACGCTCGCTGATACCAGGCTGCCGCACATAAATCGACTTCACTACTTTTCGTTGCGAGCAAAAAGAGGCTTGCCGCACGACCATACTGGCGTTTGAGCAAAAGATCTTCGGCGATCAAGTAGTTACACCAAGCTGAGACGATTGGCGATGGATTGTTTTTGCGGAGCTGCTCGCAAACAACCATCGCTTCTTGTCGTCCGCCTTGCGTTTCCAACAAACATCGGGCGTACAACACTCCAGCAGATTGTGTCTGGAGATAGTCGCGCTTTTTGCCATCGACAGAACGATAAATCAACTTGAACTGCGAGGCCGCCAAATCGAACTTGCCGGCCTTGTGATAAACTTCGCCGGCTCGAAAACGGGCGTCGCTAGCTCGGTGATCTTCAGCGTGCTTTTCTGCAAACTCTACGTAGTTGTTTGCCACCAAATCTTGCTTCGCCGCAGATGAATCTTCCATCGTTGCTAAGCAATACCTAACGTCAGCCAGCCTTTCAGAGTTGGGAACCAGTTGGAGAATTCGCTGCAGACTTGAGACTGCATGTTGGGAATGGCCCAAGCGAAACTGGGCGGTCGCCCGTGCCATTATGGCTTGGACAAACACCTCTGAATCCGTGACCGTGCCTTGTGGCCAATCGTCGGAATCATCCACGACGGATTGCCATCTTTGTTGGCGAACCATCACCTGGAGGCGTTGCAGTTTTAGTTCGAAAAACTTTAGATTGTCATCTGAAATTAGTGCTGTGTATTCCAAGTACTTCGAGTAATTCTGCTGCTCTAGAAAACGCTGACACGATCTTGCAAGTAATTGACTTGCTTCCTTACTGCGCAAATCATTGGCATACAATTTCAAGAATTGAGCGGCATTGCGAGCAGAGCGTTCATGATCATGCTGACGGTCTGCGAGGATGGCCGCATTGAGTAACGACATCGTCTTGCGTTCGTTGGATCGAGATGATTGCGCAAGGCTTTCGTATAGCTTTACTGCTTCTGTGGCTTTAACTGGTAGCTGACCCAAAAGTGCTGCTTTGGCCAATAGTAAATCTTCACTGGTCGATTCCTTGCTAAACGGAACGTAAGTTTCGAGTAAGTTGTCAACCAAATTGAGGTGCCTCGACGCCTTGGATTCAAGTGCAATATGGACCGCAGATAGAATCGCGATCTCGGCTAGATCTGCCTCTGAACTTTTAGCCACTAATGCGTACAGCTGCAAGGCGTTATCGAGTTTTTCTTCTTTCGCTAATAGCTCTGCCAACTTCATTCTGGCGCGGTTAACTCGCAGGTCGTCTTCAACGGCAGATTTGAGAAACGCCGCGAAGTGCTCCATGGCAGCTTGCGTACTGTTCGTTTGATAGTTGATACGAGCCAGCTCATAGTGAACGTTCGCAGCAACCGGATCGTTTGGATACTGATCAAGAAATCGCTGGAATACCTTGCATGCATTCTCAAGTTGTTGACAACGCATCCAGGAATCGGCAAGTTCAAAAATAAGTTTCGGATTGCCATCTGAGTCGATCTCCAGTTGCTTATTGAGCCAAGTAGCTGCTTTTTCGAAGTCAATCGGAGAATTGTTTTTTATGGCCAGTGCGCGACTTGCTGTCGCTAGGTTCGCCAGTGCCTGACGAGATTCTTTGCGATTCGGAAATTCGGTGAAATACCTCTCCAGAACCGAAATCAATTTTTCTTGCTTATCGAGTTTGGCGTAACAATTGGCGGATAGCAGTAACAACTTTGCCAGAGTGGTTGGTTCGGCATGAGGTGCGAGCTGTTCGAAAGTTTCAACTGCTGCTTTGTAGTTATCGGCTTTGTAAAGTGCAATCGCTTTTCGAAAGTCTGCTTGGTCCTCGGCAACCAAGCAGCTGTTCAAAACGTAGACGGTCAGTAAGAATTTAAGAAACATCATTTAGAACCCCACTATAGGACCAGATCCGCATTCGTTTGGCCAAGTAATCGTAGGTTGACTGGCCTGCGATCGATGTCACGAATAGGTTGTCTTGTGCGACTACGAGCCCGATGGACATGGGTGATTCAAATCCCACAATCTCGACAGCTAGTTGGTTTTCGGTCGAATACAGCAAGCATATTTGGACACTATCCAACCTTGAAGCATGACCGACAAAGCCGAGATACTCAGCTAGCACTTGAGCCTGGCCGTCGCTGCTGACACTCAGACATTTGACCTGATCGATAGATTGCAATTGATCTAGCAATTGTTGAGAGTTAAGTGCTTGACGGCGGCTTATTACCGGCTTTCCTCTCAAATGTGCATCAGAAACCGAAAAGTAGCTGGTCCGGCATTCGCCGGGAGACACCCAAAAATATCCACGTGCACGGTTGCGACGCTGAATGGTGCAGCACCATTGCTTTTCTCCTCTGGCAACGATAGACCCGTGAACCAGATGATAGGTAACCGATTCGCTTTCCGGAGGCCACGAGCTGACCGCAGATACATAGGTCTCACGCGTGTCAGGTGGAATGTTTTCGACAAGCGCTGGCCAGCCGGAATTATTCCGTTTCTCGAGAATAGATCTTACGCGATTAGCAAGGCATTGAACTGTGTCCATAGTGTAGTCCCTAATTAAATGTTTGAGTTAGGCGTGTACGCTGGTTTGAACTGCTTCTAACAATGCATTGATTCTTGATCTCTGCGGCTTGTCTGTCGTTGCGACTGACGCAAGAAAGGTTCGATACTTGATAAACTCCTTCGTTAAGTGCTTTTCTTTACTTCAAAATGGAGATGTTGCAGATTTGTACATCACCATCTTCGATCGTCAGTTGAAATGCGATCGAGCAAAGGTATTCCGTCAACGACAGATCCACTTGGAATTTTTCTCTCGTTTCGTTGCATAAGACGGTGAGTTGTTTAGTATCGGAACGAGGTGTTGAATCTTCGCTCCAGATGATACCGCTGAATTGCCAAAGTGGCTGTTGTGTTCCATCCTGGCTAACAACGTGCAATTCACGTAGTTTCATCGGATCAGATCGCAACATACCCAGCAGCTTTTCGACTCCAAGGGCACTATCCGGCACATTGATTAATGGATCCATCGAATCGGCTGATCCGAAAGAAAAATGACTGGCACGAAGTCGAGTTCCATCGAAAACCAGATATAGCCTGCCACTTGACTGAAACTGCAATTTGGCTTCGGCTCGTCCACTTGAATCGACGGCCAGTGATCCAGGTACAAGATCGATGTGTTTTAAGAAATCGGCGTTAAGTCCTTCTGGTCCGAGCGATTCGCGAAGCGATGGTGAAAGTAGTTTTTCGAGTTCGGCAGAATCTTGTATGGTATTTCGATAGTTAGCTTTCAGACTGGCCTCCATACTATGAAATTGTTCCTGTTGACCAGACTTGTCTGCGGACGAGTCAGAATTGGCAATTGGGGCATCCGAACGAGTATCAGCAGGTGTCAACGCCAGATAGTTGTCGATGGGGCTCAATTTCGTAGAACTCTCATGCGACTGACGGGAGCATCCGATTGCTAACACCGTCAAGCAGATAACAGGAAGTGCACGGACCATGACAAGTCTCCGAGGGGTTACTTAGATTTTAGTTGAAACGCGTTTTGGCCAACGACAGAGCAAGCCAGTCAGCGTTGCGACAAAGCAAAATGCAGCGATACAGAGCAGACCGAGATCATCCGAACGCTTGACTCTCATTTCGGTGAGTTCAACACAACTGTTCAAATCGAGCAAAGTTTGGCCAGTCGTTTGAGAATCTGCTAACACGTCCTCGTTGGTCACCTGCCGCCGGCTCAAGCGGTTCGCTGCTAAGATGATCGAGTTAACCAAAGCAACGCTTCGTGAGTACTCATACTTGGATTGTCCCACTGCGTCAGACGACTCAGGGGCGAGGAACTGCTGAAAGTTGCAGTCCAATCTGATAACGACAACAATTCTTTTCGAAACACGATGCAACTCAACAAAGGGATAGCGGGCTTCAATACCACCCTCGAGCAAATTTGGCGAGAAGTATCGTCCGTGAAGCAGAGGAGTATTCGTTCGTATTGCCGACGTGAGTACTGATGAAGTTGCGTAGGACGTTGGAACCCACAACTCACTGCCGCTAGGTTCGGTAAGCACGGTGGTTGACATCCAACTGTCGAGTGTTGATGCGGTCTCGAACTGTTCACTCGCCCGCCAGGCTGACTGATCAATTGCTAACTCGCTGCCATCGGTGGCTACAAACCGAGGCAGGGCGATTTCTTGACGGCGAAACCATGCTTCATTCAATTCGTCTTTCTCTAGACCATTTTCGAATAGTGAAATGCAATGAATAGGGTGATTAAGATACAATCCGAGTTGGTTAGCGTTGCGCGTCGGCGTAAAAGAGAGATAGGGTATGGACTTGCCAGCCTTGATGAGATTTTCGCGGAGTGGCGATTCTTCGATAATAGTGCCATCATTTCGAATGCCGAGTAGACCCTCCCAGGTATTTTGGAATGCATTGATTTGAGATGACGATTCGCCGAAAACTGCAATTCTTAGCTGCGTGCCGCGACTGGCCATAGGCAATTCGGCACGGATGCGACCATCTTCAAGTTCGACATCCAGGTGGGCGTTTCGCGAAAAGCCCGTTAGCTTGCGATCTATCTTGATTAATTGTGTCGAAGAGCCCTGAGGAATTGAGTGCAGCAAAGGCACGGCTGTCCCAGTAGAACGGTCGACGATTCGAAACGGTAATTGATAGTTGCCGGAAGTAGGTAAATGTGAAACAATGGCAACGAAGCTAATTTGCGTATTGTCAAGTGTCGCTTCACCGCCAAACGCTGACAATACTCGCACCGGATCAACAGAGGGAGATTGGAAAAGTTGAATCTCGGTACCAGATTGCATTGGCAAACGGCTGGCTACACTCCAGCCGCGGCCGGGAGTCTCAGGCCCTGTCCATACTCCAACAAAGCGAATATTGCGTTTCAAGCACAATCCATGGACGATGCTAATTTCCACGCTCTCTTTCACCCACCTGGGAAGTTGAAAATCTTGAGCTTCGAATTCAACCGCTCCATCAAATGATTCCTCTCGAAGGTCTTGAAGAAGCCTCAGGCAGATATCTCGAAGATCGCTTTTCTGTTGAAGCGACCCGTTGGACCACTCGCTGGCTCCGGCCTTCGATGCGAGACGCAGCGCTTCCTGTACGATGGGCGCAATGTTGATGCGACGATAACCATGCAAAGATTCGGGTATTTTGTTTTCGTCAATTGGTATGGAGCTGGGATTGGACTGACTGTTCAGAACAAGTACGGTGGGGCGTGCAGGGGAGAAAACAACCAAGACGATACCGATTGGCAAGATCACAACTGCAAGCAATTGGATCAGCCCGCTGATGGTCATCACAAATAGTCCACGACCAGCTAACCAACGTTCTTGGGTTGTAACAGCACCTGCGAATCTTTGCGGCCAGTACGTAACGATCATGGCCAACGCAAATACCACTAACTCGACAAAGAACAATGGCCGGGCCCATGAAGCCGAGTTGGTCGGAGCCAGCCAATCATTGAGATAGTTCAAATAGTCAAAAAACATTTAGAATCTCCTACTTCGAAACAACCGGTCGTCCAATGATTCGTAAATCTTTCCTGCGGTCATGGCATCGTTGATAGTCACGAAGCCAAAGCCTTCGTACTCGTATAGAGTGTTGAATTGCTTGGCCAAATGTTTGTAAGCCGCTTGAATTTCTGTGCTCGTATGGCCTAGCCGATTGATAAGTTGCGGGGGGGATGACCAGAAACCCATGCCGACCGAGCGATATTCTTCTTCCGATATAACCTGAACAATATTGAACTCACAACCTTGACCTCTGCAGTTTCGAGCATAAGTCAGGATCTCTTCACTCGACAACGTCAACATGTCAGTAATGAAGGTCACGCCTTGATCAAAATCGGTATCGATCTTGGGAAGATCTCTAAGCGGATGTGGTTTTCGTTTCGCTGCTTGCTCCACGAAATGCATGATGGTGCCTGGCATTGCAGACGAGATCCAACCAGTTGCCTGCCAGCCTTCACGAAGACCGCCTACCATCACTTTGACTGTCGCGCCGCGACGAATCGCATATTCTGCAATCATTTGAGCCGCGACTGCGGCCAAGTAAATTTTGGGATATGATCCGTCGCATCGGACACGCATGGAGCAGCCTGCGTCGACGAGAATCGTAAGCGTCGCGCTAGACTGCGCGGCTCTGCAAATAACTTGTGGCATAACCGGAATACCAAGGCTAGACTTGATCAGGTCCATCATTCGTATAGCTCGTGGTTCTACTCCTGACGATATCGGCAAACAATACTCGGCGGGATTCAGGCTGTGCTTGGGAACTGGCTCGCCGATCTCAACATGACTAGCAACTTCAGAGGCGATACCTAAGGGAGTCAACGACAGATGCGTAAACGAATCCAGGCGTCGGCGGGTGAATCGTTTACGAATACTGGCCAATGCCCATGTGGTATAAGTGCCTGCTAAAACGAGCATGAAAATCGAACTCCACACCACACGAATATGACGATTTATGGGCTGTAAGACGCTCGTATGCGACGACAACGTTCCGCCCGTAATGGCGCTCAAAGTAGCCAGCGATTCCAACGCGGTGACATCAACCCAAATCGCTTCGGAGGGGCGGTTCACATAGAGATTTGTGTCTCCTTGATTTCCAAATCGAATTTTGGTGTGACAACCTGGCAGATCGTCTGGCATTAAAGTACGCAGGTCTTTAGCAGCGATCGAGTACATCGCTTGACTGCGGTGCCAATCGATCTTTGTCAATTCCATTGGAATTGATGTTCCTGTCGCTGAAATGATTTCCGCCTGTAATAGCCGCTCATCTAATACTGTTCCAGACAGAAAGTCGACTTCAACAACGATGCCGCCTCGGGCATCTGTTACGTACACCTGACTCGGTCGGGGCTCATCTCGCGGAACTCCGTGAATGCGAGAGCAGAGAGCAATAAAATCGCAGATACGCTGAATGCCGAACGAATCGGCAAAACTAATGTCAGCATTGGGATCCAGGATGGCATCTCGCCCCTTCCACCAAGGTTCGCGGATTTCAAAGGGATCGTATGCCATCACCGCGCAAATGCCGTTGCCATAACGGCCAGCAGTGACTAGTGGAATCGGCTTGGTATCGGCAGTGGCGCGTGTTTCGACCGCAACTACGTAGTCAGATCTCCAGTTTGAGGGAAAGTCTGCATTGTTGTCGAGTAAACGGAAACGACGTGGCGCTGACCATCGTTCGGAGTGCGGCCATTTGGTGTCGAAATTGACGGCTGATGCAATCCAACTATCGAGTTCATTCAAAAAGTGCAATGGAATACGTTCGTCGACGATGATTCCATTGCGAATGGCTGTCATGGCCATACTACTTCTGGGCGATTCAAACGCGGGCAAAAATTCTCGAGCTAATTCTTCACCCAATGTATTGGCAATCGCGAGTACGCCCGAGTCGGTGAGGTTCAGGTGATCAAAAAATGGCGATCCAGATTTTCTGAGAATGCGGTTCTTTGCTGCCGCAGACGTCAGAAAGAATTGCGGATCAGCGGCTGGACTTAGAGTTTTCAGTGCATCGTCAATTTTTGTTCCAAGCGTTTGCTCGAGTGTAATGGTAAAGGCCCCATACGGATTCTGTCCCGCTAAAGGAACTGGCCAAGTACGTGTCATTTCCCTCAGACCTTGGGCGTAGTTAACGTCTCCAACAGTCGCTTCGGGTATGTCCATTCGGATAGCTGCCAGCCTTACACCTCGCAGAATCAGGTGTGTCAGGATTCCATCCGGATTAGCCAACATTTTCGTCGTCACACCTCCGACTGTGTAAGGTAGAGCAGGCACACCAAGCGGCTCTGTGGTTGAAGCAAGATTGTTTGGTTGAGGCGTATCCATGCAGAATGCCACGAGGATACGATTTGGAGCGTAAAGCGGTGTTAATCGCAGATACTCAGAGAGTTGAGCGTCGGTTGACAAATCGGGAAGACCAGATTTATCGATATCCATGAACGGCAGCATTTTGCTTGAGAAAAGCGATGCAATTCGAAGTTCCAGAGCGCTAGGCAAGATGAGGTTGTCTAGCATACCGCCAGGGACATCGATCTTGGGCGCAATGCGAACGAGCACTTTATCACGAGAGTCGGTTTGGTAAGCGATTTCGTCATTTCGCAATTCGAGCTTGCCAAACAAGAGACCTTTGTCTTTATAGAAGCGAATTAGCGAGCTGGCTGCGGTGAACTGAACATCGATCGATCTTGAAATGGGTTGCGAATTCTGGCCCGGAAGGCCTTCTGGCGTCTTGGCCAATTCGCCCATGCGTCCATAGTCGAAAACCAACAAAAGCTCCGGTTCAGTACCGACCACCCTTCCTGGAGACGTAGTTGCAGGCAGAAAGTTCATCGCCTTTTTCAAAGCAAGTTCGCCCGGCGTTGTGCCCTTGGGCTGGGCTGGCGGGTCGATGACGATGGTATGTCTGCCATCCTTGATGGCGTCAGCTACTTGCTTGCAGATCTGCTCCGTCCAAATTGAGTACGGCAGTTTATCCAATACTAAGATGTCTGGTAATTGATTTCCGGCGGCCAAACTTGCTCGGAATTGATCCGCCGTTACAAAGTCGACATGGGTATTGGGCCCCGACCGCGGTGAGCGAAGTTGTTTGCCCACCATTTCTTCGAGTTTGGCAATCGTGATAGGTGTATGACTGGGGTCAAGCAATCCTGGGGCGGCCAGTGGATCATTTATTTCACCATTGCCGAACACCACTTGTACGCGAGTCCAGCTTACGGACAGATAGTCTGAACTGTTTGCGAGCCATTGTGATCCAGCAATACTGACGCACACCTGGGCTTGAAAGAAAGCAAATCCTGGTGAAAGTTCGGGTGACTTTCCGGACGGGGCCAGGCACTTGTTCAAAGGTATTTCGAAGTTGATTTCCCCGTCTGAAGTAACGACCGCCGCGCGTTCGAGTTTTCGGCAGGTTGCGCGATCATCAATCTGGTAATCAATGGTTAACTGAACATTCTGACCCGCAAACGCTTTCAGCTCGGCGCCGCGAATCAGGGCCGAAACGGTTGCTCCGGTTGTTGACAGCGGCATGAGCGCTGGTAGCGCACGAGATCGACTGACTTTCATGGACAGTGTGCGTGGCTGAGGCGAAAACTCAATGGCTTCGATTAAGCCCTCTGTCCTGTAGCCCAGCGTGGCCAAGCGACCGACGTCTACTGGCTGTCGCTTTTTCCAAGCATCTGCCTCAGTGATGCAAACAAAAACCCGAGTCTGTCGGCTTCGAAAGATCCGCCACAGCTTTTCAATAATGCTAGGTTCGTCGCCAGATTGAAGAGCGATTTCAATAGCGACTTCCAGAGTGGAGGTGCGACTAGCGCTCGCAAACAGAATCGAAGCTGAGACGTTCGAATCTAGCCACGTGGTTGGTTCTAAACTCTCCGGCCCATCCAACATCAGCATCATCGCGCTGTACATTCCAACTGACCGAAGTTCGGCCAGCTTCAGTTCAAATTGTTCCAGTAGCTCAGGGCTGGGGTCGAAGATAGGATCGAAGATGAACACTGCATTAAATGGAGCCTTGAGGTGTTGTACTTTGATCATGGCGATGCAAAGCATGAAACACAACAGCCAGGGTATGGCTTTGAGGCTGTGTCTGTGCAATGGTACGACCATCCGTATGAGCGCAGACGACGCGGACAGAAAAAAGAGAAAGTTCATCATATTCATCCAACGAATTCCGTTGCTAGCTCTCCAATCGTTTTCAGTCGATTACGAATGCGAACGCGACTCTCGTCACATTCGTCATGCAGTTTGTTGAAGAGCGCCTGAAAGAATTTGCGTGTAGGCAGGCCTTCCAACGCACCATTTCCGCCGAGTAGTCCTTGTCGTCGCAGCATCGTTAACACGACCTTCCCAATAAAATCGTCGTCTTCGGACGTTAAGTCGACCTGATGATCGGTAGCGGATTCCCACGGCACGCTGTCGTTTAGGGCAACGGAGATGCACTCGCAAATCGTTAGTGCATGACGTGCAAGATCGCGTTCTTGCATAAGCGTGTTGAATAGCGATTCGTCAAAACCCTTGAGGATTGGAAAGCGTATGACCGCTTCATCGAGCTGTTGACGGAGCGCGACGGGCCGCAGACGGCCCTCATGATCTCGGACCATGGTTGCGATCAGCTTCCCACTAGGTGTCAGTTCCTTAATGGCACCCAGATTGATCAGGAATTCTTGTTCCCCGGAAGACGAAAAGCAACCATCGATATCAACGATGCCGACATCGCGCAGCGAAGCTTGCAGATCTAATTCGCTGCTTTCAGGACGTACAAGATCAAGAAACTTGCTCCAGACTTGCCTTCGTAGTTCGACGGGATATCGCGCCTCTTCGAGGCACTTGAACATCGAATCGAGGGCGTTACGTAATTCGTCATGAGCCCTGTGATTGGTAAACAGTGTCGAACCGCACGACTGCGCAATCTGTCGCGAACTCTTTGCATTCAAGATCAGGGCGCGAACATTGGCATCGGAGAAGCAAATCTCGGCAAGGCGTGTTATCAACTCTGCTTTTCGTTTCATGATCTCTGGAGAAGCTCCCTCTGTGAAATTATCCTTTCCGCCGTGGGCAATGCAGCTGGCCGCTGTCCGTACAAAGTGCTTGGTCTGCAAGCAATTAACGCCGTCAACGCGGGCTGCAATGATCGCACCTTCACACCAGTGAATTGGTTTGCGTCCGTCAGTGCCAAAGTCAGTCCATTTGCCTAGCTCGCGTAGGATTTTTGCAGCTTCTGGACAAGCCGCTGCGACAGAATTCATCAGCCGTTTTGAACGATCGGAAACATAGGCCAAAGCTCGGCGATCGAGGGGAAAACCCCATGTGAGTATCGAGATCGCGCAGGCCACGCGCACTTGTTCGTATTGAACGGACACCCCATTCAGCTTTCCCGTTTCGTATGCCAATGGATAGATGATTACATCGGTGAGCGTATCTAAATCAGCCTGATAGACGTTGAAACGCTTGTTAATGCGTGCCAAAACTGCGCTGTCAAATACCGCACATGATCCTGACATGCCGCTCGGATTGCCAGACAGCGCCCAACGCACCGGCAGATAGTAGGCCTTGTTGTCGATGATGTATTTGCAATCCGAAAGCGGCACCATGGCTTCGTTGAAAAAGATCTCGCGAAATCTGGTTGCCTCATCAACCCAAATCCACACGAATTCTTGCGGATGACGCTCGAAATGAGCCATCGCCTCTTCGCGTGTGTACTTGTCGCAGGGAAGCATGAAATCGGGATTGATCGCTTTGCGTATCTGTGAGCAGCGATAGCTTACGAATACCTTCGACTCTTGGTCCAAAATGAGCTCGTCCTCCAAAAGGACTGCTGCGGTTTTGGAAGGGGTGCCGAAGATTTCAACATAATCGCGTATCTTGCCAATTTTCTTGAGTCGGTGTAACAGCTTGCTGAGAACGTATGTCTTACCACAGCCAGGTAAGCCAACAAGAAGTAACACTCGGGGACTCAACATATTGGCGGTAAGCTCTGCCTCGAGCGTACGTTCAAGTGAAGGTCCAGCCATGACCCACAGGTCGCCAGCGGTTGCAGATTGAATTGGAGTAGTATCAGTATTCCTACGAAAGTAACTACGAAAAATCGTGATGAGCGTTTTGACGAATTCTGTAAAGGACATTGTTCAACACTTTTGGGATCGAGTATAAAAAACAGGCACGCTGTTGGATTGCCAATCAACGCAATGTGTCATCGTTTTTTGGACGGTGCCGAGCCCGAAAAACAGAGCAGAGCCGAACCTTCGACTCTGCCCGAATAAATACTGGTTTTAGGTTTGCGTCGCTTCTTTCTTTGCGTCGGGTTTCGTGCCAATCAACGCTTCCTTGAGTGCAGGGACGGAACTAGCGTCGATTTTGAACGCTTCAACCTTCAAATCATTCAATTTGATGGTTCCCTGCTGAGAACTGGCCAGATCGAGATACCGGGCGACGATTGCTAGCCAAGCATCACGTGAGGGTACTACAGAACAAGGGTGGTTGGCGACCTCATCGATCTTTTCAAGGGTAAGCTTCGTAGGCGCGGCAGAGATGAACTTGATTGTTTCATCTAGCCCTATTGAAGCTGCAATCGCGGGAAGCTTTTGCCAGATTTGAAGCTGGATTAGTAGCTCGTTCTCAATCGCGGCAGCATTCGTGCCAAGTTTGGTTTGAATGTGGGTTGTTTTGACCAACGTCAGCAAGTTTCGCACAGAGGCGATAGGGTTCTTAAAACGGTATTTACGTAGACGTTGTACTTCTGCTTGGACGTCGATGTCCTGGCCTTGGATGTGCCAAGTTTTTATAGTTTGGGCCATCGCAGGCAGGTCGACCGTTTCTGTTCCGAGAGCGAGTCCCAAAACGCCCAGCAGCGGAGCTAGAACCGGGAGCAGTTCTGGAGCCATGATCGCGACGAGGCCTACCAGTGCTGCCACTGCTTCTGCGTTGCCCCCCTTTGACGTTGGAGGTTGCGGCAAAACGCCGGTGGTCGGATTGGCTGCCGACGTCTGCCCATTCGGATTGGTGTCGTATTCTTTTCCCTTTTCTTCTGGTGGCAAAATTCCAGTTGGATCCGCTTGCTGTATTTTCTGAAAGGCTTGCAGTTGCTTCTTTGATTGTTCGATCAGCTTTTTTACCGTGGATTCCCAGTCTTTCACATCTTTCTGGGCGACAGCAATCTCCTTGTTCTTTTGCGAGATCGCTTGTTCGGCGAGAGCAATTTGACTTGTCAATTGCTTTTTATGATCGTCGTCCGCAGTCAATAATTGCTTCTTCATCGAAGCTATTGTCTCCCTAAGGCCTACAACCGTTAGCTTGGCTTGGTCGATGCGATCTTCTGCGTTCTGTAGAAGAATAGATCGTTGGATCTCCATGACAGAGAGCATTTTCGCTTTTTCAGCGTCGGTGGCCCCTTTGACCAAAGCTGCTGTTGAGAACACAGCGATGGATACCCAACCGACGGTGCGTGGGACAGACTTGAACTCAAAGCCTTTTCGCCACTTCGCGAGTTGACGACCAATTGCGAACCCGACGGCAAAGCTCAACAACAAACCAATCAGACTCTGCCAGCCGTACCAGAACGAAGCGTTGATGATCACTTCATTGAAGCGGGCGTAGGTCCAATACACTGAATACAGTACTGCGGTAACCATGCCGAAGTCGGTGCCCGTTCGATACTGGGCACTCAGGTCCTTACGGATTGAAGCGTGAGGCATTAAGTAATCTCCAAATAGAGAAAGAAACGATATTCACAATGTTTGCGATGTCACATGAATCGCGATATGCGTCAATTAAACCACCAGGTATCTAAACGAGCGCTGCGACTATCGCAACAATTGAAAATGATCCTGACTTTTTGGACATTCCAAAGCGATTCAACAACGGATTGCGTCTGTCGCAACGACGGCCAATTGCGCAAGTTGTAGAACTATCGCCTGTGAGAAGCAGACGTACTGCTTCGGTTGATTTGTAAATGCTCTAGCGAGGACAAAATGAATTCAATTTGGACAAAACTTGTTGCGGTAACAGTTCTGTGCGTAGCGAGTGCCAATGCGTCTGGGCAAGAAACTATGAAAGTTGAAATCCCATTCGGAAAGCTCGATGCAAAAACGCTAAATTCCATCATGAGTATCAATCGACGCATCGCCAGTTTCAGCGAAGGGTGCACGAAGGAAGCTGATGAAGCGGCGGACAAGCTCTATCGTTCGCTGTGGACATCCGCAGCTTGCGGCGCAAGTTTAGGAGCTTCGGAAACGGGCATCGGCCTAGTAGCAGCTGCCATCGCCTGTACTTCATCAAAGTATGCCTACGACGACCGTCTGCTCGCAGCAAAAGGACTCCAGGAATGTAGAGCAATGCAGTCGGTGCATGACAAATACAAGGAACACTGCTCTGCAGCTACCGCCGTTATGTTTTTTGAGTCGAACAAAGTTCACTGTGTCGATAGCGTGGGTCGACTCGTCTATGTAGTCGACTTCAAGTCGAAAACCATCGACATATACAAGAAAAAGTAAGCGTTCGATACCTATTTCAAAAGATAGAAGAACCAATTCCTAGTTTGTCATTTGGCGCTGTAACCAAGAAAGCACCAAATGACAGCTATGCACTACTAAGAGCCCATACCGAGCATCGTTCGAGTATTGTTTTCCATGCATTCTGCTGTTGGATGGCTTCCGCCAAGATACTGTACAATTCTTGTACGTCGACTTGATCGTCGGCCGGTGTGAATTAGCTCTTCGAATAGGGCAAGCCGATCTTTGCTTTTCTTTTGGAGCGCCAAGGATTCGGCTATAGACTTCACAAGCGTAAGCAAATGTTTCTCGCTTTTGAAATTGAATCGGTAGCAACCACTCGCATCGCAGGCTTTTCTTCAATCCCGCCGTCCGACGCGTTTTAGAAAGTATGATTTGAGCAATGGCCATGGGTAGTAATGACGACAGATATTTGCGAGCAAAAAAAGATGTCGGAACCATTGCTGAGCATTCGAAACCACCATTTTGCTTCATGCGGCGACCCACCGATCGTCAATGGTGACTCTGGAAATTGCTATCTCGGATACTTCGTGAATCCGTTTGGCGAACAATGGATATTCACGATGGATTGGGATACTGGCAAGGAAGTTTTGCGAGGCGGCGACGCCGGTGGGAACACTAGTTTTGAAGTACTCGGCGGACGCGTGGCCGATCTAATCCTCGGGAACGAAGAACGGCTTTGGCTGCAAGCTTGCTGGTTGTCGGTAACAAAATCGAACCGCTGATTGAATTCCAATGCAAACTCAATCTCGAAACTTTCCTATTACTGCAGTCGACAAATTGCGTGCGAACTTCTAGTCGAGTTGAAGATCGATTCTTGGTGACAACGGTTCAAACATTTCGATGACGTCTTGAATCAGCAGACTTACTGTTTGCAAATCCTTTAGCGAGAATGTGGAAAATGGCTTGGTTGAGCGATGCCGGTTCGCAATTTTTACGGACAAGTCTTCTTCGTAGCCGTCGCGTGCATTCCAGACGGTTATTTCGAGATTGCTGAGCCGTCTTCGATAGATAGGATGGATTGCCATTTCAAACTCCTGTAATTTTGGTGGTACTTAGAACTGTCTTGTGATGAAGTTTTGAAGGAGTGTTGCATTTGCGCATTCATGGTCTTGAAGCACTTTCGAAAAGTCGATTTGGCATTGGCTGAAAAACATGGTATTCAGTTCGTGTAGGCGAGTAATCGCCGGTCGTCATGCATTTTGCAAACGTTGTCTCTTACTACCGAACGGGCGATATGCTAATTCGCGAAGGGGGACACGCTGACGTCAAACGATTGGAGTGGCAGGCCTCGGTAAACCTTGCTTCATCAGCTTGGCTAAGAGGTTGGGCAAGTTCGCTACTTGTCCGTTGACTGTCGCTCTTCGAGCTGGATTCGCATCGAGAGGTGCTCCTCCAGTTCAAAGGGGGCTCGTTGGAGTAATCCTTGGCCGTTCACGCTCACTCTGTTTGTGAGAAGAACCATCGCCAAAAGTAATCCCAACGTTCTATCCTATAACCTGAACCGTAGCTTAGGCTTCTAGCCTGAGTGTGTGGGATAAACCAAACAGGCTGGAAGCCTATCCCACTTGTTGATCTTTTCATTTTTAATATCGAATACGGGCGAGGCGGAAATACTTGGTGTGTTCCATTTGGAATACCCAAGCCGTCAACGAACAAAGCAGGTGAGGTAATGGAATTGCCAAATCCTGTGGCGGGGGCTGTGGGCTTAACGTAAGTTGAGTTCCTTCAACCGTGCTGGCGTGGGGAGCTGTGAATCTGGCGACAGGTCATGCCGAGCGAGACTTGCTCGGGGACTGGGCTAAAAACCCGGCTGTGAATAGCTCAACCATGAAAGGCCTAACCGAATAGGTGAGGGAAGGCTTGCCAGTGAATCTTATGGGAGACGGTGCCGAACTGTGACACCACCGCTCTGGTCGGTCGGCGGGATGCTGACCAATGGGTACCCTGAACTTCTGCGTTCCTAAGGGGAAATCGCTGGCAGTAATATGCCAGCGGAAACTATGGCGTGCCGGAAGGCCGCACATACCAGAGAGGACGGAGGGATAACACCCTCTAACGACGTGAACCATAGGATGAAGTTTGTTGGCTAACGCTGGAGTCTCTGCGGTTGCCGGAAGTAGCGTTCCGGTGCCAAGCCTTGTCAGCTTGGTGATTCAAACACCGTAGAGAGGGAGAGTGGTCTAAGTAGAAAGCTTCCGGAAGGAAGGCGGTGGTCTTGTCGAAGGGCAAGACAATCGTGGTCCGAGCACACGCTCGAATCTCAATTGCACGGCTGGCTGTCGTGACCCGTTCACCTCGATCCAAGGGTGATGCCTTGGCTAGTGACGACGAAAGGACTGAGGAGCATTTAACTTGATCGCGATCATGCGCGGACCTGCTACCAACGTCAATGTTGGACAGCGGGGATGGCGAGTGGTCCGATTGAAATAGTTCCAATCGTTTGATGTGCAACTGTTCACAGTCGTTTGGCTGTGGGCAGTCGATCCTTGGTTGGCAGCAGTGGCGGTTTCACTTGTGCGCTTCGGGAGAAGCGACCATGTGAAAACAGCAGACTGACGACGAACACCCGAGTTGCGTCTTGCAATTGGTGTGGTGTTCGGCGAAAGGTTTTAAGCACGGGTGCTATGAATTGGGAGGGTACACTGTGGAATGCAGTGCATTTCCGCCCATTGCATTTGTATCTATGTTAGTTGAGGTCGATTTATTCGATACGAGCCCGCGGTAAGAGGCCTTTGTTTGGCTTCCAGTTGGCAAGTATTTAGAGTGAATGACCCTGTCAACTAAGGTTTTCGGCTTTGGGACGTTGAGCCACTAATCAACGTCCCTTTTTGGGCTCGTAGGATAGGCTACCACCCTGTCACCTTATTAACGACTAAGTACCCGCCTGCCCAATGCACGCGGTTTAGGAGGAACATGAAATACCGATATGAAGCAACTTCACCCGAAGCTGTGGTCCAATTGATTGCAGCTAGCTACCTTCGACACGGCTACTACTGGTACATCACCGGCCAGATCCCAGAACGTAAATCTCCCAGCTCTGTCGACCGGAAACTTATCGATAAATACGGCATCGACATCACCGAGTGGCAGCGATCGAGACGTCGTCAGCAGGGACTCGCTAACGCTCAATACATCCGTTGTGATCGTTGGTTCGTACTCCTTCTAACCGAAGGCCACCATGCTCTCCGCGCGCCCACGAAAAAGGGTGGAGAAGGAGAAAAGATCCAAGATTTCCGCAGGGTCCCGCTGCGGTTTCAGGGCTATTCCATTTCCTACCGCAAAAGTGGCGTCGCTCACAAGGGGGGAGGTCCAACCAAGTGGCATGCTCATGTCCGGATTGATGACAATACCTGCGCTTCGCTCAAAGCTCACTTCGCTCAAATAGCTGTGCACCGGTCCGCGGAGCAACTAGCGTACGAGTTCGCAAAGATCCCTTTTGGTAGGTATGCCCCCATTCGTCGGCAATTACTAAACCTGCTCCGATTAACAAACAAGCAACGAGAGTCGCAAGCATTCGACCTGCTACCGTATTCGGTACTGAGACTTCGGAGAACTCCGCCAAAGATCTATACGGAATCAGCACAGCCCCAATCGACCGAGGAACCGCAATTGCATTCGGCGATGCAAACCAGATGAACGCAAGTTACTGGCTCCTCATTTTTCTGATCGGATCGCTTTCGATTGCGAATCCTGAAGCAGTGCAGTGGCTACTCCTGGGTTGGGTATGTGTGTTCTTGAATCGGATTTCGCGATAGTAGCCATGGAACGGTCCAAAAGCAGTCACCCTGCTGGAGCAATGCCCCTCGATAGATTGGCGTGGATCCCCTCGCTAGCTCGGCCACGTCTGCTCTTGGACCGAGTTGCAATCATCTGTTGATTGCTGGTATTGCCTTCGCATCGAATCAATTTGGATTGCATGGCCGGCGCCAACACTGCACAGGGCGCGGCTCGCTGACTAAGCGATGCCAGCCGGGGGCGTGTGAAACCTTTAAATGGTGACTGGCTCTGGACTGCTTCATTACAAATTATAATTAGCCCAAGAATGGCTCTTCGCCACAGCCTGGACAAGCTAGTCGACGCTGCTGTGCCAAGTAAGCTTGGTACATTTCTGCATCAGATTTCTTGTTTGGTTGATATCCGTAGAGTTTGCCACAACCGCCGCAGGAGTAACGGATTCCATGCCTTGTATCGGTTGCGATCCAACTTCCTAAGGGTTGACCACTTCCATCTGAGAGCTGATTGGTGTGATTGCAGACACTTAGAGGGCTGGCGGATTCTGTATTGCCCACATCGTCAGCTGCCGTTGATGCGATGACTTCTTCTCGACCTAGTTTATGTAACATTGGTTTACCTCATGATGGTGAGTTCTAAAAACAAATTAAAACCGAGTAACGCTCCCGGCCTTTCCGGATCGATGAACGATCAGGAACGCCAGTGAGTGCGCGGTGACTACTCAGAATGGATGGACAAAGAACCTGTTGATTTGAATAGCCGTGTATCACGGTTCTTTATAAAAGACAAGTGATCAGTAGTTACTTCAGGCCTTCGGTTCTTACTTCCCAACAATAGAGGAGAAGCTTCGTTGCGATTGGGAGAGATGATGATCACTTAACATGACAATTAATGACAACTTGCTGCACCGCATGTCACAGGGCTCGCTCTCGAAAATATCGATCAATTTGCACGCAACACACACATACTCGCCACAATGACCAAGTGTCCATCGAGGAGGTAGTCGATCATCTTGATCCTATGAACCCGATGCAAACCGCGTTAAAGAATGTTATAGTTTGCGAACTTCCGGGGCTGCATGTTTCAAGAAGATGCGAATCTCGTTCGCCCCTACTAGACTACTTTCCATCCATCAGCTGGCTTAACTGTAGCGCAACTTGGCCCACCATCTTTACCAGTTCCGGGAATTGTGGCTTGTAGAAATCGCTTTAGACCTTCCGCAACCGAGTCTAACATTTCCCATGTTATGTCATTCAAGGGAATCTTGATTCGACGTTGCCAGCAACTGTCCAACTGACCAGCGGATTTCCCGATGTCAATATAAATGAATCGTCTGGCTGCCGCCGCACTTGCGACATGTGGGTCGTCAAGACAGTCCAAAGGCGAAACGCTGAGGACAACCGTCCCTTTTGTTGGGACGGGCGGATCGGTATTTGGACACTCTTCGTAGTACTTGTGATCGTACCATATCAAGGACTGCCGACGGGTTCCGATACGGTTCGATGGTTATGCAATCTCCTATGGACGCAGTGGCATCGAAAAAGCAGGTGTGGCTCAACCAAGTGGCATGCCCACGTTCGAATGGATGCTGATACCTATACCTCGCTCAAGTCACATCTCGATGGGATTGCCGTCTATCGCTCAGCCGAGCAACTTGGCCATGAATTTGCAGCGAGCCCCTACGCGCGATACGCTCCCATTCGTCGACAACTACTAAACCTGCTCCGCCGAGTCAACGACCGCCGAAAGCAACAAGCATACGAACCACTTACGTATTCAGTTCTCAGACTCCGTCGAAACCCAGTGAAGGTCTATGTCGATGTGCCCGCAACCAAACCTAACGGGGAGGCTGCGTAACAGGATGGTCAACGTTCAAATTCCCATATTTATGATATTAGGTGCCATTGCCTATCTACATCCGGAAGCGTCGCAAGCAATCGCCTTCGCCTGGCTTTGCGTGATTTTGAACAGAGTAACGTAGAGTGCGATGGTCGATCTTCCGGCAACAGTCACCCGACTGCGACATTAACTGTAGTCATCGGCGAGCGTTCCTCACCAGCTCGGACTCGTCTGTTGCCCGAAGGATGAAACAAAAAGGGGATGGACCAAGTTATCCCATCCCGATGTTTAGCTGCATCCTCTCATCGTTAGAAAGCGGCACATGTCGACTGATTGTTCATCGCTACTACTTGTACCTCAATCATATCGATGATGTTCGACGCTGTCTTTTGAATTCTTCCTAGCGACTTGACTAGCAGAGCAGAGTCGCCTTGATGCAGTGCAATGTAGTCTGCACTCCGATCCAAGCACCGAACCCCACATGCAGATGACACGACAAATGCAACCGACTCCGCTTCTGTTTCAATCAATGACTTCTGGTCTCGACTATTTTTTATCGTTTTATGCATCATCTCGTGCGCCAGTTCATGAACAAGGACTCTGAAGCGGCTTGAATCATCCAGTCCCTCGCGAATTCGAACTTCACCACCTAGCGAATAGCCTTGAACTGAACCCGGCAGCCTCGCGAATTCGAGTTTGATTTTCAGCTCCTGATAGACTCGTATCAACCCGTCGAGGTTACGTCCAGGATTTCCCAATATTGGCGGCTCATCGACTAACGCCGCGCCATCTGTTTGTGAGACATCGAAGACATACACGACGCGAAATCCTGAGACGACTAGTAAATCGTCGGTGTTCTCCGTCTGATTGCTGATTTCATCGCTGACCTGCTCCTTCCGCTGAGCGATAGGGGCGAAGATGGCGATTCCTGATTCGCCTGCGTTTACCCAACGGCCTAGCTTCTTCCATGCATGGTAGCCCGCAACACATGTCGCATTGGGTGACTGCTGGTGAATCATCATCACGTTGCTAAACGAATACTGGTAAAATTTAGCGGCGAGTTCAAGTTGACGTTCGAATACGTCATTCCGACCGGACTCGATCGCCTGAGATAGTAGATCCAGTGATTTTGTTACTGTGTTGATTGCGTCTTGATTTTTCATTTTGCTGTATCCTTACTGTTCTCCAAGTCGGCTTCTCAGAGATTATTTTTATTGTGTTGCCTTGCCGAAGGCTTTCGAAGAAAGTGCCACGGCAGGTCAAGGTGGAGTCTTTCGCGCACGCGAAAGCAGCAGCGGCTCGAACGATCGGAGATCGAGAGAGAGAAGCCTGAGTTTACGAAGGCTTCAGCGGACCTTGACGCCGTGGCAAAATGAGAAAAGCCGAAGGAAAGAAAAAACTTCAGACTGGCAAATAACAGGCGACGAAGACCGTGGCCTTGAATTTTATGGTCAGCCACAATCGGCTTCTGGAAGCAACCCACAAACTGAAATGTCAATAGAGCAGCAAAAGACGGCAATGACTGACGACATACCGTTGAGCAGGCCAAGGGAATAAGATTGAATTTGTTTGGCGACTGGCAATGCAAGCCCGGGCAAGTAAGTTTAGTGGATTCACCTTTAGGAATACTGTTGACTTGCTGACTTGTTGGCTTTCTGACTTCGCATGGACCCAAGAATGGTTCTTTACCATATCCTGGGCATGACAGACGCGTTTGCTGCTAAACGATTGCTTTGTGGAGATACGCATTTGATTTCGTACAAAGTTGGATGCCAACGTGGTTGTCACAAATGCCACAAGAAGTCGTTACCAAATCGTCGACAACTCACGTAGCGATACTGCGTCCTGGTCTGTCACGATCACATGGTCTAGTATTGCGATCCCCATGAGGTCTCCAGCTTCTTTCAAACGCATCGTCACTGCACGGTCTGCCTCACTAGCAGCCAGGCTACCGCTGGGATGGTTGTGGACCAACACGATGCTGATTGCTCCAACAAGCACTGCCCGCTGGAATAGTTCGCGTGGTGCGAAGGGGGCGCTGTTTGCACCGCCAATCGAGATGATCGAGTAACTGGCAATTTGAGACGATCCGTCCAGAAAGAGTGCGATGCTGTGTTCTCGACTGTTATCGGTCAAAATGGATCGAACGAATTTTGCTACATGGGTCGCATTGGTAACCTTGAAGCGTTCTTCTCCAGTCGTTCTATAGTTGACATTTACTTCGCGAATATAGTTGTCAGTGATTTTTGTTTTACGTGTCTTGCTCATAGTCCTCATAGGATGTACATCGCTGTGTTCGGCTTCAGTCGATGCGGTTAATGTGTTTGCCCAGCCGTCGGCTTCCATCGTCTGCCCACGGCAAGTCAAGGTGGAGCCTTTCGCGCACGCGAAAGCAGCAGCGGTTCGAACGACAGGAGGTCGTGAGAGAGACGCCTTCGTTCACGAAGGCGTCAGCGGACCTTGACGCCGTGGCACACTGAGAATTGCCGACGGAATTGAAGTCTCTTTTTTATCTCAGTCGGTTCATGCAGATTTCCTTGTGCGAAGCCTGCGCAGAATCATTAAGCCCTACTGGCCGAGTCATCCACTGACCTCCGACGTCATTGCGCTGTCAACGTTTCAAATACTGCTCAGCGATCTTGCGAGGGAAACAGCTGCCATTAGGAATGAATATTGGAAAAAAAGAAAATTCCCCCGCGCAGCATCGTCTTGCGTTTTTCGTTGACCTCTTGTGTGAAGTAACAGCCGCTTAAGTCGTCTCTACCAATGGACGGCTCGAAGTAGGCCACTCACCGTTTGCCGAGTCCTCGGCAAATTACTTCTAGGCTCTGTTAATTGAAAGAGGAATGTGACGATGAAAAGCCCAATGTTTGACTTTGGAGTAATGTGGTTCGGTAACGATCACCAGCGGTCGCAATGCCATGTGAATGCTTTGCACTATTTTATCGCTGTCAATCAACTGGTGGCGATATTTCAGCGATATTGGTTCCAAGTTCTCGCCGCGTGTATTCTGGTCGCATCGTCGTCTCTCACCGGGGACGCACAAGATCCGGGTTACGAAACAATCCGTTTTTATGACCGCAACAGCCGTCCACAAAAACTGCTGGCATCAAAAATATCTCCAAATGGTCGCTATTTGGTGCTCACATTTCGGGACGGAGGACTATCGATTGTTGACCTACCAACGATGTCGCTTCACAGCAAGTTTGATGTGTCGTGCTTTGAGGTTGCGTTTAGCCCAGACTCGCAAAAACTGATTTGTATTGGGGACTGGAGTGGAATAAGGGAAATTGATGTTGCAGCGAAAGGTTCGCGAACAATCAAGACCATTGAGACCGTTGGAAGAACAGGTATTCGATTTCAAAGTAAGCAAGGTAAACTCCTGATTCAAGAGTTACCGAGCAACATTGGACAGTCCAAGGACTCGCTACAAGTAGGAGATGAGATCATTGCTGTTAGTCAGGGCGAGAAGCCAACGTTGTATGGTGCCAATAGTTATTGGGAATCTCTCCTTGGCAAGTCTATTGACAAGGCGACCGAGCTGATCACCGGTCCTCCAGGCACACGGGTCCAATTGCGTGTTGCGAGACGTGGTTCGCCCAGCGAACTTGAATTTGAGGTCCAACGACAATGGCCGACCGGAACCCTTAAACCACCTCCTGCTAAGGGTTCTTCTATAACTCTGACCGAAACTCACGGTTGCTTGGCACTGCGAACGGCACCGACAGCCGCGGAATATGCATATGTGCGATTGCAGAACACCAAGTCATCTGGAGAATCCGCAGTCTCAGCCGACGGAAAGCTTCTTGCGTTTGTTTCACGAATGCGTGAAGGGAACAGTTTTGGAGTTGAGATTCATGACCTAGTGGAAGGGCGCACTAAGTCCGCCATCTTCTTGAATCAATTGAATTACAGGAGAATCTGTTTTTCACATGACGGTAAGCAGTTGTTGGTTGGCACGCGAGATTCAATTGAGATTCTCGACATTGCAAACAATAAGTGGGACGAGAATATCGCACTACGGCCTGAGGCGGAAAAGGACACTGGCGAAATAGTCAATAGAAGGATACCGCTTGGATTCGGATTCCCAGGCGATCTCTATACGTCGATTCCAGAAGTGGTCTATTCGAAGCCAGCAGTTTTGACCACCTTCGACTTGTCAATCAACGGTACGATTGCCGTGGCGTCGGAGGAAGGTAGTATCGTCTTGGCAAATCTTCAAAAGCGGGCACGCACAGGAGTGCTCAAACAAGTTTCTCTGGGTGCACCTGCCGAATCCATCCTATTTACTCCAGATGGACGCCAATTAATCGCCTATGCACGCGGAATTCTGCACATCATTGGCCTAGAAAATGGAAAGTGATGGTGGGTATCATATTCGAACCAAAGTGTCACGCCTCGCCCATGCGTGCGAGGCGCAGGCATGAGCTCAAATGAAGGGCATGCCGTTTTGCATGAATTGGGAGTCAACAAAAACCTAAGAAAAATCTTAGGAAGCCGCGCAGCGGATATCCGATTCATGCGTTAACTCGATAGTCCACGATCCCACGCTGCGGAAATGAAGCAATTCGCCAAGGCTCGCGAATCAAGGATGACCACATTAACCTTCAGCGTCTCAGTATTTTCATCCAATCCAGAGCCATTTTTTGAGGAGTATTCGATGAATAATGACACTGCTGGCTCTACGATCATGTCCGTTTTATTCGGAGTCGCACAGCATGACGACGATCTCCGCCGCAAGCAACTTGAGCGATTTGCCTGCCAATACACACAGCCTCTCGTCAACTATCTAATTCGAAAGAACTGGGCTATCGCTGACGAAGCACGTGACCTCGTCCAGGAGTTCTGGCTGGTTAAATTGATCGAGCCGGATCCGTCGGTGAATCTGGTTGCGTTATACTTGCAATCACAGTGGCGACAAACTTCACGCGAGGAAAACTCATTTCGCAAATATCTATTGCGGTCATTGTCGAATTTTTATCTCGATCACATGCGTCGCAAGAGACCGGTTATTGGAATCGAAGGCGTGGAACAGATTGCGAGTGAGGCTGACTACCAGACCTTTGACGCTGTTTGGGCAAATTCATTGCTCCGCACCATTGTTACCCGTGTTCGCGATGAGTGCTTGGTAAACGATCAACAATTGATGTGGCAACTATTCTGCCGGCAAATTGTTTTGCCAAAGTTAACTGGCAATGGGCCTCCGGGCTACGCGTTGCTAGCCAGCGAGTTTGGCTTTTCCGATGCACGATCAGCAGGTAACGCAGTTCGCACGGTCATCCGCAAATTTCAAAGTCACTTAAAAAACTGCGTTAGGGACTATTTGCCGATCAACGCGATCGGCAAATCGGATGAAATGGTCGACGAGGAATTTTCTGAGATCGTTAAAATCCTATCAAAGCCCGGTCTTCTTGAACGCGAGATGTTCGAGGACATCATAGTCACAAAAGACTCTCAGCTAGTACCCGACGATTCTTTCTTCATGAACAATGTCGCGAGCTCTTACTATCTACTGGTAGACCCGCAAGAAAGTCTATACGCCTCCGATGACGACATTGCGCATCGTTGGCTGCAAATCCGCTCCAATTCCATCGCCCAGTGGTTGGGGACAGAGTGCGAAGATTCTGAGGAATGTAAACAACTCAACTTTTCAGACTTGGTGCATGGACATTTTATGTCGGAGGACACGCTTCTGAACATTCGCAACACAGCGAAGCAGCTCGCGAAGGTGACAGGCGACGAGCCCCAAATATTGCTGGCCACCATTTACTTGCTTGCGATTGCAAGTTGCTTCCAGCACCACTCGAAGCTGCTAACATCCGATCCAGCGAATAAGATCTGTCTCCGCGTAGATCAGATTATCCATATGAACTGGTTGGATAATGGCACGCGAGAATATCTAACCACATTTGCAGCCGCACTTTCCAAGCAATGATGGAACCTAGTACAAAATGCACATGTGTTCATTCATGAATTGGAGATAGCAGTCGAAAAGGGAGCCAGCGTGGCAGCCAAAAAAAAGACAAGTTTAAGCGGGCTGATTTATCGCGCTCGGGAAGTTTAGGTAAGCATTTTGGCAGCTTATACTATTTGGCGTGGCCCATCGATATTGCGGCTTCATACTCCGTGAAAAGTCGATTCCGACATCCCGATCGGGGGCAAACAGTTTGAGGGCGGCATACATGATCGAGTACAAATGAAGTCCGCTGAACTGCCCTGGGGGTGACTTGATCGTTTACATTTTATCAGGGGGTGTTGATGTCGAGGCCTTTCTGACCAAGCACTGCAATTTCGAAGCCGATCGCCTGGATTTGGCTTGGCTGCATCGCAGCAAATTTTTCGAATGCACCTGCGATATACATCATTACATCGGGCCGAAAGTTGGCGATTTAGCGCATTCCTTCGCGGGATTGATACGCAACGCTTCACGCTATGAGGCAATAAATAGCTTTGCGACGTCCTAAGAAATGCATTAGACTTGCTGTACTGTTTGGTCAACATCCGAGCCAACGCAGGATTTGGTTGCGTTAGTCGACTCAATGCAGAATTTCGGTTGCGAATCGCGACTGAATCAAAGCACGCAACCCAACTACCGGAGAATCAAATATGACAAAGACTGTTCACGGTGTTGTTCACGGTAGTACCATTGAGTTTGACGAAGACCTCGGAGTATCCGAAGGGCAAGAGGTCGAAGTGCAAATAAAGCTCGTTACCAAGAATGGTATTTGGGGTGACGGGATCCGTCGCTCGGCAGGCGGCTGGAACGATTATCCTGAGATGGGAGCAATCATGGACAGGATTCAACAAGATCGAAAGCTAGAACGACGTTCGGATATTGAACCAGAGTGAGTTTCCTACTCGATACGAATATTTGTTCGGCTCACCTAAATCGCCCAAGCGGATTAGCTTGTGCCCTAGGTCGAACGCAGCTCCAGGACTCATCGGGCAAAGCAATTGGATCCGCGACAGGAAACATGCAACAGAATGGTTAGCACAACCCGGTCACGAGTTTGTCCAAACCTCCATCGAGTAATACACTGTTTCAATCCGATTTCGACCGTGGAAGAGTTTCAGGCCAACTATGAAAAAGGCTGCGGTGACCGGCATCGTTAGTATCCAACCACAGAAGCCTGCTTTGCCAATTTACGGACGTCAAGGTTCGACGAGCTTAGACTGTCGTTCATTTGTTGCAATCGCTGCCGAAAACTTGAGTCAGCGCTATCGAGTTCGGTGATCAGTTGACTTACAATTCGAATAGAGCTGTGCTCAGCCTTGGAGTCGAGGAGCATGTCTTTTACTGATTTGAGGTCCTTTTTGGCCAGAAACTCTGCTGCCTGAATTTGAGCCGCTACCAAGATCACGCGAAAAACGGGACGTGGATTCGAAGCGACAATGGCTTGAAGTCGACTTAGAGCCGTCGTGGATTGCGCGTACTCGCTTGTTGCGGCATGTACGACTGCCAATCGACGTAGAATGCCATGCGCTGGGTAGTTTCCGATTTGGCCGAGACACCAGCCGTTGTACTCAAACTTCCGACTTCGAAACTCCGTCGCGAAAGCCATTAGTTCCTGAGTTACTCCGGCTGATGCAGCCATTCCGCCAATTCGAGTCCAATGTAGTAAGGCAAAGCCCTGTCCATACAGGTCTTCGAGCGATTTGATTTTTTGGGAAATAGCGGCGTGACTGATTTCGTCAATTCCGAGACTCATGGCAAGAAATTGTCTCGATTCATTCCAATTGCCTGCGATTGCTTCTACTTCACTGCGGTATTGATACTGACGCCGCTTGTCGTCAACCAAAGAAAACTCTGCGATGGCTAGATCACTTGTTTTACGGACCTCATCGACCTCGAGCTCGTTTGCTAAACATAAAAATGTTTGGGACTGAACCTTGGTACCTAGGGCCCGGCCGCAAAGATCGGAATGGACATGCCCATGGAATACCTGAGGATACGCTTCGGCAAAAAAACCCCCTAGGGAAGTATAATAGTTAGCAACCAAGGAAACTTTTTCGGCAGCCTTTGCGTGTTCAAAAAGATCGTTGTAATGGACTGATTGTGCAATCAGTGCCAGCATCATGTCGGATGCATATTCCCACCTGCCAGCTAGATCTCCCAATAGCCGATCCAACTGGGTAGAGCGCTTACTTGCCGCTGAAGAATCACCGGCATGATTGCACGCCGTTAATGCCCAGGATTCACAAATAAATCGAATCCATTGCCGAGTTTCACTGTCGATTTCGGTTTCTTTGTGGTCGGCTACTTCGGCAGCAATCCAATCACACGCCCGGATCGAAAACGCATAGTCCGTTCGGCTTTCAACGATCTGTTGTAACCAGCTCGCTATCACTTGAAATTGCGCCATTCTGACAGCGGGTGGAAGAGCAAATAGTTCGGCCATAAGTTGTTTTGACTTGCTTACAAATTTTTCTGCCTCGGTTGCAACGCCGCTCAACAAAGCCGTCTTCGCAATTCGAATCAACCCAAGCCCGTAGGCATGCTCGTCGATCAGGTCATCCAATTGTTGTATGGTGGCATCAAAGGACATGCTCCAGTTATATGGCCCCATGATCGACTTCAAGTCGTTGGCGATCGGCTTCGTAACAGTGCCGAAGTCGTCATGACTAATATTGCTAACTAAATCAGCTAGTTGCAATCGTCTGTTTTCGCGGGCTGAGAGGATTCGGAAATGCGAAACCTCCCATTTTTGATTTGATCGAATGTGGCCGCCAAGCACTGCTGCACGTGCAAAATATTCGCGAATTCTGGCAAGATACTCATCGGGTTCAAAGAAGGTAATGACACCGCCATCCTTGGATTTTATGACCCGGGCGGCATAGACGCTTAGTTTGATGCTCGTTGCTCCATCCTTACTGAGTTGACGACAGATCCTAATCAGAAACTCCGCCAAGATATTGGTATAGTTCGCAATTCGGTCACCGTACGCAACGAGCTCATCGTTCGTGATTCGGGCGGGTATGATCTTTAGAAGCACGAATTGTTCTAAGAAGAAAGAAACGAATTTGCTGAAGTCGGGCTGGTTTTTTGTTTCGGACGCACGAAACCTCGGCGAAAATTCTACCTTGGAAAAACGGTGTGCCCCAACAAACAATTGCTCTGCATTGCTTTCGGTCAATGTGCCCGTTTCGCAGATTAGTCCTGCAATTTGACTCGCAAATTTACGACCAGATTGCATATGGTATTCAATTCGCTCTTTGGGATCCAACGAGGACTCGGCAAAGAGTCCGCTCTCATCAACAAATACATCAGCATTGATTTTCATGGTTATTGTCTAAACTACAGTGCAAGAGCGGAGTGACCCAAAGCGATCGAGAGAGTCATCCCCAGTTTTGTATGGAATCATAACATCTTTGTACACTTAGACATCCGTCCCCAACCCCAATAGTCTAGGTTGGAGTCCGTCGATCGCGGGTAAACTAGATCCGATGATTCCCTGAAGATCGCCATACAGACAGGCTGTGTTGGTGACAGCTCGATTGATTTGTTTTTCGCGACAAGACCAGATGCGTTTCATCGATCGTTTCTCGGACTCCAAGTCCGATTGCATACTTACGAACGCTTCTACAATTCCCGTCACACGTTGTTGAAATCCCGTGCTAGCAAGATAGTTATAGACGAGTTCGGTCTTTTCGTTCCTGCCAGACGAAGCGGCTCGCGCCTTAGCGATCTCAAATAGTCCGCAACGCAAAGCCGTAGCAAGAGCTGCAACATACTGCCAACCACAAACCCAGACACCCTCGATTCGTGCAAAGTTCCGAACACCTTCAGGAAGCGTCTCGGTCACGATGATCGCGTAATCCGATTCGGCAGCACGTTGATCGTCTCTCGCTTTGGCCAACCAGCTGTTAGTCCAATTTTTTGTACGTTTTGATTCCCAAAGAATGGATCCACATGGCAGGCCATTTGGATTGAAAACAGATTGGAGACAGTCTCCACCACAAACCCCTTTCGGCACCTGTTGTACCGAGTCCAACGTAAAGGTGTTCGTCAGCAGCTCTTGTAACGCGATCTCTTGCACCTCGCCTTGCAGTTGCTGGGAACCTTGTTGTGCTTTGCGCTGCATCTCCTTAAGCTGGTTCAGTAGGTCTGCAATCGTTTTGTCCTTGTCGGCTTCCCGGAGCAGATATTGGTCCTCAAATTGCTGTTTCGCCTCTGCCCGTAACTTAGCTCGTTCCTGGTCCAATTTGCGTTCTACCTGCAATTCTAGTTCTTGTTTCTGGCTCTCCAAGTCTCGCTCACGCTTGCGAAGAACGAGTTCATTGCTCTGTGCCTTTGTCAGTTGCGATTCGAGTTCTGCCAGCTTCGCATCATGGTCACGGAACTCCAGATCGAGTTGTGCACGAGCTTGCTTTTCAGCCTCAGCTGTCAGCAATGCTTTCTGAGATTCCACTAATACCGCTACTTGATCCGTAATGGATTTGCGCTCATGTTCGATGCATCGCCTCTCATCTTCAATTCGCTTCCGCTCTGCCTCCAGCTGCGACTGGTGAGCCGACATTACTCCAGCCATCTCGCCGCGAACATTGGCCGTGATTTGTGCGCGGAGCACTTCGGAAATTTCGATTTCGTGTTGGCAATTTGGGCAATCGATGGTGTTTTTCACGGCGGATTGGTTCCTTGATTGAACAGATTCATTGTTCGCATGTTGAGCGATGTACAATTGTCATTAACGTGACTGTTCAAGATCTGTCCGGGATATCGCGAGTGTTCTTTTGCGAATGTGGCTGAAACAAACCGACAGCTTAGCAATCCCATGGTCCGAGAATTCTGAGAGCGACAGAAGAAATCGTTGGCGTTTGCGCAAACGGTTTAGCCGATACATCGATCTACCGCTTCGCATACTCGGTAAACGACTAACGTGTGCAGTTGGGTTACCTTTTGAAGTAAGAGCAATTAACTGTCGTTTTTTGGATCAGAGGCGCTGAAATAAAGACGCGGAGATGATGATGATTGTTTGATCGACGTGTCGAGAACTCGAACACTTTTTTCCGGAATGTCTTGGAGCATTGCAGTGGTTACAACCAACCCCAAAAATCAACTGGCCGGGAATCGCCAGCAATTCCCCAATGTTGCCTGGACGCGCGGGGCTTAACATCGGGATGTTTTCTCCAATTTACCAACTTAGAAATAAGGAATTCGATTGAGCAAAAACTCGATGTCAATTGGGCTCTTTCCTAACGCCTCTCTGTACCAGTCTCGCAAATGAGACAAGCGGCAATCGTTGAAAAATTGCTCGATTTTGCGTCGCGTGTCTATTGAATTTTCGGGGGCGGTTGCTAAAGACATAAACATCGCAAAGAGATTCAAAATATTTTGATCCGTGTATGGACCAATCTCCTCGAGGAATGCACTGATAGCTCTTTCAAAGCGAGTTTTCCGATCACTTTCCGTTCGGTCTGCTTGTCGAGCGGTCGCTTGCAAGTAGAAGCCAAAAGCATGTCCTCGACCACTTGTCTCTAATTTGTCGTCTTGGCGAAACGCAACTCCGCACTTCGGATTTTTCCGGTAAAGTTCCGCGCGATGGAATGAAACAAAAGTCTGTGTGTACGGATCCGTTTCATTTTCATTGAACCAGGTCAGTTCAGATTGCGCATGTTCAAACCGATTGCGTCGCAATAGGCCGAATATCAGGTAGCTACGAGTCCGGCCAATGAACGCAGGATCAAAAACCCTTTGCAGTTCAATTGAGTTTTGATAAAAAATTTCCCAGCCGTCAATGTCGAGAGCTACGAGTAATCTAGCGTACGTGTTGTACAGCATTACTTTCGATTCAGCATTCAACATTCGAGGCTTGCCCTGATCCTCAACAATCAATTCTCGCAATTTTGCTGCCCCATCTTGGAACCGATGCGCGTCATACATTGCCGATGCAAGTCGCGCTTTAGCTTCTACTTCTTCCTGGAAACTAGTAAGACTCTTGTGCTCGTCGAGCACAAGTACAGCTCTTTCTGACCAGGTAACGGCTTCTTCGAAGTTTCCAATGTGTCGATTGAAGTCTTCGAGAGTCTCATCGACTTTCTGTTTCACGCGGAGTGACTCTACCTGACCTGCCGATGCTGCTCGATTGAGTCTGCGGGCAAAGTCAAGAGCGTCCTTTGGACCCTGCATTTCGGTTAGCCGGAAAATTATTTTTCTTGCCTCTGCAACACATTGTTTCGTTAGTCGATGTTCTGCAAATACAGTCTCGAGTAACCCTGCGCTGTTGAGGAATTGGGCCAACGTTGTAAAGTCCTCGACTTGCCAAACATGTTCGAAGTGTTCTGTCAATGGTTGTTGACTTGCGGTCTCAGGGGTGCAGACTACCAATGAGCCTTTTCCGAATTCTCGACGAAAAGCACAGAGTTTTTCTCGAACACCACCTACAGTCACAAGTTTCTGGTTGCTTGGCTTAACTAGCGCGCAAGCACATAGTAATGGATCGTTACCTTTAACGCCGCCATGATGATTCCAAGCATCGATAACAGCCAGGAGCCCTGCAATATTCATCGATGAACCATACGGAGTCTGGCCCAGCGTATCATTAATCTCGAATGGATTCGCCTCCGGAACAACCGATGATAGGTCTGAGTTTAGGATCAACTTCGAGAATGCGTCTAAAATATGTCCTACTTTAAAAGGCAATCCATCAGATACGGACCATCCAACAGAGGATCGCTTTGCTTCTATTCGTGTCACAAACCCCATCCGATTCGAATCGTTACCACCTTTTGATCGCACAAGTCCAACGACGCGAGGAGCGTTCTTTGGCGGAAGCCAAACCGGAGAGCCGCAGCCGCTAATAAAATTTGCCCACAGGCATGTTGGAAATCGAATTCCAGCATCCTGGACTTGATTGATCCATCGAGCCAACTTTATGTGAATTTTGCGGGGCTCAACCTTGTTCTTCTGCTCACAGCGAATGAATTCCGAATAGCACCAAGCGGGATTGGTTTTCACCCAGACAGAGTCTGGCTCAATAGATTGAGGTTCATTCATACCTTACCTTGGGGCTTTGTTACGGAAATCAATTCCGAATCAACCTGTAGATCTACCGCACTACCATCCCACGGAATTACCTGAGTGCAAAAATAGTCTCCCTGAGGAAACCAATTCAATACAACGGAGCACAATTGTACTTTTGGTGCAGTCGCCTCTGATACATCCGGATGCCACTCGACCAATAGACCATCCTCATACAAATTGACTCGCAACTGACCTCTACTTGAATCAAGCACTTGGCGAGTTTCAATCAAGTCCAGAGCCTCAGTACCGAATGCTGAATCGGTTGCGTCATCTGCTGCAAGAACTAGCGACTCGCCGTAAACTTCGAGTGCAGCCTCGGGGCCAATGACTCGCACAAAATGCGTTGGTTCGTCGTGCAACGAATGTAAAAGCGAGTCAACCGCGTATCGTAGCTCTTCGATCCATTCCTCATAGTCGGGGTCATGAGACAAATCATCAGAGGTTATCCCGATTGGATATTTTGCAATATTCGAAACCTTGGCCCGAATAGCTTGCGATTCGCTTTGATTGAGTTGAGAAACCCGATTCGACAAATCGATATCATCTGCGTGCACCCATAGCCCACAATGGCATCGGAAATGGAGTTCGGTTCGCACTGAAGTTGAGTGCGAAGTAACGTCTGTGTTTGCAACGATCGAAAACGAGTCGCCAGGCACGCAGTACCACAACTCATCGTCTTTGGAATGTGTGAAAACCGCGCACCATGTTACAGGAACAGGAATTGGCATCTTCAGATAAAACAAGTCCCCCAATTCGATTCGACTCGGTCTCGCAGATTGTTCGGCAACAATGCCCTCTCGGATTTCGCAGTTGCAATCAAAAAGCTCCGTAAACGTTTCTTTTTCGGGAATCATGATCTGATTGTCTCCAAAGCAGCTCTTAGTTTTTTCATGTAGTCGTTCATCGTTTGCTTGGGCAAACCGACATCTGCAGCGACCTGAGTCTGAGTAATATACTTTTCCGGATCGCAATGCCGACATTTTTCAGCGTAGCAGGCCAATATTTCGAGCAATCGGTCAGTTGTGATTTTATCAAAGGACATGCCGATGATAGCGAGCCGCCCCTCATTAACGAAATCGTCAACTTTGGCCTGCCTGGTTAGGTAACTGTCCTCGTCCAGAATCGTCCGGACAAAATCAGGTTTTTCCCTTTCATCGTCCAGGAAATAAACTTCGGACGACATTCTGGCGTTTTCAATCGGCTCGTATGCCAGTTCTGCAATTGCCGACTCAAGACTAGACAGCCAGAACGGGTGATATCCTTCATTGAACAAGGCCAAAATCCCTGCCGCCGTACCAGCAACAGCGGTATCGCTAAAACGTTGTACGATTTTCAGAGTCGCTTGCCAAACGAACAGCTCGCGAATCGCACGGACTATTGAAACGATTTCAACCGGATTATCGCCGCTCGAGGCCGTTCCTAGAATCGACTTTGACTCGACATTTGGGCCACCAGAGCCAACAAATCTAACGTCATTTTCCTGATCGTTGACTAGTTGCTGGGCTGCAGCCTTGACATTCTTATGAATACCCGCGCTTTTCGGGAAGGCCTTTTGGTGGCGATCGTGAACAAAGTTTGAAAGATTCCGCTGGATCAGTGCGTCAATGGAATTACCCGCTTTGACCTGCATTTTCAGGAAGTTGAGCTGCTTTCCAGCTTGCTTGCCTACCCCGTAAAAAAGATGAAGGTAGGATTCAAACAGTAATTCGTTGAAGGCCTCGTCCTCACCAACGTATTGGCCGGAAAGACCAAAGACTTCCGCGGAGCATTTGAGCAAACCACGAGAACGCAATTGCTTTTTGAGGCGTGAAGCTAACTTGGTCCTTACACCATGTGGCATATCGGTCGTTTGCCGATCCAACGTTTTAACGTGCTCCGTAAAGATATTCTCGTCACTCACTGACATATTGACCACCTTTCAACTCACTGAGAGCCTCCTCGATCCGCTGAACATCTTCCAAACCGAGTTTCCCGCGACAGCGGTTATGGCTTAACAGTTCAATCTGGTTCAATGTTCTCGTAAATGGCTCATTGACTTGAAAGTACGTGGTCGAATTCAGTCCATTCGCTTCGCTCGGGTCGATAATCGCATAAGCGTGAAGGTACTCGGATCTTTTGGGCTGCTGACTGGTTCCTTTGTAAAGAACTGCCTGGCGTCGATTCAAATCGACATGCCAACAGAAACCGGGGTGCGAACTGCCTGGTGACTTCTCAGAAATTCTCCAAAAGCCCTTATCCAATGCCTCATATACGCGGTGTTCAAGAAGTTGTCGCTTATCCGGCTCAACTTCGAATTCTCGAAACTCGTCCATTTGATTCTTGTCGTGTTTCATTGCCTGCCTTTTATTAACGGATTTCTCTCATTGGCTGAGGGAATTGTAGCGAATATTGAAACCGTCCCGATCGGTTCAGCAAACAAAATTTTGCATCGCATCGGACGTTTTGAACTTCGCGAAGTTACTCAGCTTCAGAAAAGTATTTTCCACTTCCGTCGAGATTGACTAATCCCATGAGCAAAGTCGCTACCCTCTCAATCATCAACCGTATCGCGTCTGTTATTTCCAAGGCTGACGGTACAACAATCCACCATGACCCTTTGGCACAGGAGCCGGCAAGTGGTATTTACGAATCGGCGCACTCGTTGGCGTTGAATCCTGGTGCAAAGGCCTTCGTGGATAGCCGTTTTCCAAACGGACTCTATCGTCATCAGCATCAAGCGATCACGCAAATTCTGGCGGGACTCAATACTGTCGTAGCAACTCGCACTTCGAGCGGCAAGTCACTTATCTTTGCATTGCCTGTTCTCAACCAACTCTGCACGACACCAAAAGCAACGTCATTATTCCTGTACCCTCAAAAGGCGTTGGCTAATGATCAGCTCCTTAAGCTCAATGAATTCGCCACTTCAATTCCTGCCATCTCAGCCCTAATGATGAATCGATCTCATTTCATCAGCCGTTACGATGGTGCAACGCCTCAAGACTTGCGAGGTCGAATTCGCGACGAAGCTCAAGTCGTTCTAACCAATCCCGATATGCTTCATTATGCGATGCTCCAGCACCACCAAAGCAACTGGGATCGCTACTTCAGCAACCTTTCGCATGTTGTTATCGACGAATGTCATGAGTATCGAGGTATCTTCGGTACCAACGTCGCCCACATCCTACGGCGACTTCGCCAAGTTTGTCGTATTCACGGTTCGGATCCAACGTTTATTGCAACAAGTGCAACGATCCATGAACCGCAATCCCACATGGAGCGACTGACGGGAGTTGATTTCACATGCATTGGATCGGAAGCCGACGGCAGCAGACAAGGCCGCCGCAAATTTTGGATGGCGAGCGGGGCCGAACATTTCTACGACTATGGACGAAAGCTCGCTTTTAAGCTTGCTGAAGAAGGTCTCACGGTACTTGCCTTTTGCCCAGGCCGAATGGCTGCCGAGAGGATGATGGCTCGATTGCTCTCGCATCATGAAGATGAACTGCCACACGTTCGTGTGTATCGTGCTGGCCTGTCAGCTGCAGAAAGAGAAGAAATCGAACTTGGGCTGCGAGACAAGTCGGTCCGACTGGTATTCTCCACCAGCGCCTTGGAACTCGGAATCGATATTGGCGAAGTGGACGCGGTGGTTTGCATCGGCTTGCCCAATAGCATGATGAGCTTATGGCAACGAGCCGGCCGGGCGGCTCGAGCAGGCAAAGATGGCGGTATTGTGCTGATTCCCGGCGACACTCCGATCGATACCTACTATGCCAACCATCCCGAAGAATTGTTCCAAAAGGACAATGAACCGCTGGTACTAAACACAGCCAACCGTCGTGTCGTTTGTCAGCACTATGCTTGCGCAACCGCAGAGGTTGGTGGCGATGAAGATGTCCTCAACACAGAGATCCTTGGAGACGAATGCAGCGAAATCAAGCAAGCACGCGCCGATGGGAAGATGGACTTAGACGTTTTCTATCGGGCAGATCCACATATGCAAGTCAACATTCGCAGCATCGGTGAAGGTAACTACAAGCTCGTCTTTGGCAAGGACGATGAAGTCATTGGTGAGATAGACGAATTCCATTTACTTCGTGAAGCGTACCGGAATGCCATTTATCGGCATGGTGGAAAGGCCTTTCGCGTAAGGGACGTAATTCGAGGCCGACGCAAAGTGCTGCTAGAACGTGAGTATTCATGGAACGAGACCAAAGCGTTTATCAACAAAAAGATCCGACTGAAGCGACGCCACAAAGTAGCTGACTATCCAGGACTGATGCTTGCAACTGTCAATATCGATGTGACGGAGTTCTTGCTGAGCGTGACCGAAAAGGATCGTAGTGGCAAAGTGATTAATACATGGAATGGTAACTTGGGGATGCCGACCCATACTTTGCCGACCGAAGGAACGTTGTTGCGGTTACGCCCATCCCTATGGAATGAAATGGTAAGCCAGCTCGGGGCTCAAGTCTTTCGGTCGGCGTTTCAGTCCTGCGAGAGGTTGCTCCGAGGACTGTTTCCAGCGGTATCAGGTCCATGCGATTCCCAGGACTTCTCCTCGGCATCAGAAATTGATAGCGACGGGTCCGCTTCGATCTATTTGTACGACATGGTTTATGACGGAGTGGGTTTAACGGTGTGTGCAATGGATCGCATGAGTGACCTCATTGACAAAGCTATCGAACGACTAGAGCAGTGCGAGTGCAACACAGATGAGGGTTGTTTCAAGTGTGTTGCGAATCCGCTGTCAAATGAATCAGCAAGCAAACAAGCAACGCGTCAGATGCTCGTTCGATTTCGTAAGGAACTAATGTGCACTCCTCGTTGTACACACAACGAAGGCGAATCCCTCACTCATGAGGAGCCAATCACCCATGCCTGTCCGGCCTGCGAATCAACGGTTCGCAATGGCGAGCGTTTTTGTAGCGATTGTGGTCAAAAACAACCGTCGTAGTTCGGACAAATTTGGTTCCGACCCGTTATTCAAATACATCTCAATCAACTTCAAGCGTCCGTGACTCGCGACGCAATCGATTCGAAGGGAGTCAGCGAACAACGTGCATTCCATCACTCAAGAAGATCTTGAATTTCGCTACCCACTTCCCTTAATCCGGGGCGAACGGATCACTCGACTGGGTGAAAAGGATTTGGGCCGGCAAGGAACCGACGTTGTCACTTGCCGAATGCTGGGCGAAGAACAAACTGGCTGGCTCATTAGCGCAGTACCAACTTTTGAGCGAATGATAGAACATGTTCGAAAACTCAATGAATCCGTTTGCGGTGCGCGTTGGGTCATTGTTCCCGCAACGAACCGGCTTTCCGAGATGGCATTTGAACAGTGGTTTTCGGATTCCGACAGATCGTTAGCCTCACCAACGCTCTGGCATGATAATATCGTTAGTTTTTGCGTCCCGGAACGACTAAATGAACTTAGGACCGAACTCCCGGACGTGAATGCGATCGTCGCAGGAGTCATTGTTCTTGATCCCCAATGCTTTGTTCATCGCGGTCGCAGTTTTCAAAATGGAAACTACCGGATCGTTCATGATCGGCCACAAATGATCGTCAACTTCCGTTCTGCATTTGCAATCGGCAGTTGGTCACCACCATTTATCCAAATGACATGCAAACGAGCGGCGGCCGTAGCAACTGAGACTGTCGCACGGATTTATTGCCTAGAAACCATGCACTGCATCGACGGTACATCAATCGGCTGCGGTATTCCACCTGCAACATTCAACAAAACGACTAACGAGTACGTACGACTCTCAGCACAACTCGTTAGCTAAGAACACTAACTCTAAAACGAAAGGACTTTTGTTTTCATCATGTCAAGCACTAAAGACATCACCACACGCGTCTTGGACGCATTCCTGCAAAGGATTCTGGACAACGTTTGTTACACCGAGTTGGCGAATCCGGTTCGATCGCTACTGGATTCCGGTGTGACCCTGAAGCCAGACGACTTAATCATGATTTATGAGCGAACCTACGAACAACTTCCCGAAGGAAAGCAATCACAATGATTCAAATCGAAGCAATCAAAATCGAGAATTTCCGAGGCATTCGTGAATTGACATTGGAGCCAAACCGAAAATCCTTTGCGATCCAGGGACCAAACGCCTCTGGCAAAAGCTGCGTTGTCGATGCAATCGAATTTGCACTCACTGGAAACTTGTCTCGACTCGCGGGCGAAGGCACAGGCGGGCTCTCCCTAGGCTCCCATGCGATGCATGTGGATTCAAGAAAGAATCCATCCGTGTCAAAGGTTTCATTGCGATTATACCATTCGAAGTCCAAGGAAGTGTTTACGATCACGCGGTGCTTGGACAAGCCAAGCCAGCCAAAACTTAAGCCTGACACACCCGTTACTCGTGCTTCACTTGCTCAATTTAGCAAACGCGACGAAATTACTCTTACACGTCGCCAAATTGCTAGATATGTACTTATACCGGCAGCCAAACGAAGTGCAGACGTTCAAAACCTACTTCGGCTCGACTGCATTGGATCGATACGAAAGACAATGGCGAGCGCTGAGAAGAAGTGCCAGGCGAACGCAACGAATGCAGGAAGGGAGTTGAAGAGCGCCAACGAGCTCTTATTGCGACATCTTCAAGTCGCTGCTTTAACTCCAGAAACGATTCTAGCTGCAATCAATCCAAAGCGCATTCAACTTGGCTGGCTTCCGCTTCAGGATTTGGATTCGATATCATTACTAGATCCTAATACCAAAGACTCAGGACAAACTTCGGGCCACATCGTTCGACCAACGGCATTGCGAGACCTTCAGGCGTTTCGTGAATCAATGAGTTCTCCTAAGATAGCCAGTGCTAGCCAAGCAATCGTTAAATCGCTCCAAGAGCTCGACCGAGATCCGCAACTCAATTTGGCTTTGCGTTTGAATACACTTTTCGAGCTTGGACTAGACTTGGCGGACGAAGATCGTTGTCCCCTGTGTGAATCGCCGAGGTCTCTCAAAGAACTCAGGGCTCACTTTACTCAGAAACTGGAACAGTCAAAACGAGCGGCCGAGATAGCGAGATCCATTACTTTTTCTGCGAGTGAGTTACGTGACGCTTGTTTCGATGTTATGTCAATGGCGCGTCCTATTGTTCTGTTAGCCAAGAACCTTAAATTCGACGAACTCTCGTTGAAGCTCGAGATTTGGACAAGCAACCTACAATCCAGGTCCGATTTGCTTCGAAGTCTAGATGGAATCAACGCCACCCGTGAGCATCTTGTTAGCTTTGTAGATTTCTCAGATCTCGATGACCATCTTGCGCGGTTGATCCGAACAATTGAGGCGCTACCCGATCAGTCGGCGACAATTGAGGCGATGGGATTCTTGACGCTTGCGACGGAACGAATCATTAGTTGTCGCAAACGCCGAGCGGAACAAAAGCGAAGCCAGGAAATTCTAGACCGGGCACAATACGTACATCGAACATATTCCGATGTTTCGCAAGCTGAACTCGAAACGTTGTACGGATCGGTAGAAAAGGCGTTCGCTGATGCATATCGGAGCTTGCACCAAGAGGATGAGAGTGCATTCACTGCCAAACTTACTCCGGATGACGGAAAGTTGGACCTGGATGTAGAATTTTTTGGGCGCGGTATGTTTCCACCCGGCGCATACCATAGCGAAGGGCATCAAGACAGCATGGGCCTCTGCCTGTACCTAACCCTGATGCATCATGTATATGGCGATGAGCTCGGTTTGGTTGTCCTAGACGATGTTGTTATGTCAGTTGACAGCAGTCATCGACGTGCGATTTGCGAACTACTAAAGCATCGGTTTCCGGATACGCAGTTCATTATCACGACGCACGAAGAAGTTTGGTTCTATCAAATGCAGACGGTAGGCCTTATCGAGCGAAAAAATGCACGCATCTTCGAGAGCTGGAGCGTAGATCATGGCCCAAAGATTAGTGATGCGGTCGAAACGTGGAGTCGAATCGATGCATTCCTGGAATGTGGCGATGTCCCTTCGGCAAGCCTCACGCTCCGGAGACACCTAGAACGCGTGCTGCCTCAGATCGCAGATGCATTAGCCGCAGCGACGCCATTTCGAATCGACAACAAGCACGATTTAGGCGAATTGATAACGGCATGTTACGCCAGACTGCGAGATAGTCTCCAAAAAGCGGTGGCGGCTGCGAAAGAATGGGCGGATCTGGGCAAGGCGTCAGCGGCAGAAGACTTGTTGAAAACATTGACCGATCTATTTCCTGAGTACGACAAGGAGTCGAAGTACGTCACGGCTACCATACACGAGAACGCGTGGGCGAAACTCGTTAAACAAGACTTCCTCCCTGTCGTTCAAGCCTTTAAGAATATTTTGGCCTGCTTCCAGTGCTCTCGGTGTGGGGATTGGCTCACACGGACTCCTCGGCAATCAAGCAAGAATTTCGGATGCAATTGTGGGAGTACTCATTTTACTCTCGCCAAGCCTTCAGCCACGCAAAAAGCATTGCTGAGTAAAAATCGGTTAGAACAAAAATCGCTGGACTTTGCGGATTGCGAAATCGCTGTCGATTGATCCGTTTGTAAGCCCCACATGTGAGGCGGCGGTTTCTGTATACTGGGTCCTTTCTCACTAGTTGTTTTCGGAGAGAGAGCACTGCCATTTTTTCGGCCCGATATCTCGCAGGTACAGTAATTCCGATGGATCTACGCCCAGTATGACTTCCAACGACTTGAATATCGCAAGTCTTTGGCACTTTGCCATTGGCGGTTTAGAAACGGCCGGTGACGTTTTGGAAATGGCGGCTGCGATTCGGTTGCAACGCCTAACTGCTTTTCCATCGCAAGAACAGCTAACAGCCAATCTGAATAATCCCTTTGTCGCAGGCATCATTGGCCATTACGGTCAAGATCGCATCACGCATCAGTTGGTCGTTGAGGCAAAAAGCCTCGGCGATTTCGAATACATTTGCGACGCTGTCCGCGCCATCCTCGCGGGATTACGAGTTCGTACTCAGTCAGAACTTTTCTGCCCTGCGGTCTGCAATCAACCTTGGGATCAAATCGGCAACAATTCCCAATCGAAGACACCATGTATTGCCGCGCGTTTCGAACCCCACGTCTATTCGCTTGACCTCGGTGAACCGTCTCAAATTGACGCCGATGACATAGCCTGGGTTAAGAACCACTTGTCCAAAGTCTTGGAGCTTAACAAGCAAACGCGGTTCAATATTGCACTCGACGCGCTTTGTTCGTATCTGCACACCGAGCGCGACCGGATGAAAGCAGCACAACTCTGGGTCGGCATAGAAGCTATCTTTGAGGTGCAATTCGAGATCAGCTATCGATTGCCGATACTCGCAGCACTCATGTTGCAACCACGCGGGCCCGGATGCAAAATTTTACGCGATCAAATCAAGAAACTCTACAACGATCGGTCTAAGGCGATTCACGGTCAAGAGTTCAAAAACGCCAAAGAGCATGTCCATGAAGTCCGCAAATTACTTGCCAGGCTATTAACCAAGATCATTGAGGAGGGTCGCTTGCCATCCAAAGAGGACTTGGACGATCTTGTCTTAATGCCGACGCAGGTAGCCAAGAAGGATGGAAAGTAATGGTAAGTGACGAGGATTGGGACAAAAGTTCTAAATGGCATTTCGCGATCGCTGGTGTCAAGACGAACGCAGACGAACTTGAAGTGACATCAGGTGTCGTTCTGCGCCGCCTCCATGAGTTTCCCACTCGAAAGCTCATGACAGACTGCCTCGACAACGATTTGGTTGTCGGACTAATGCAGCACTATGCAATCAATCATGCCATCGAACACGAGCTTGTCGTAGATTTTGAGTTGCTCAATGACCCAATCCCAGTCCGAGAGCTTGCCACGAATGTCCTTGCCGGAATTCGAATTCGAACCCAAGCTGAATTGTTCTGCCCAGCCGCTTGTGAATATTCTTGGATGGAGCTAGGCTCCATCGCAAAGAGGCCATGCATGTCCGCATTGATGGAGCACGCAATGTATTCGCATGTTCCTGAAGCCCCTAAGACCATTACGGAAGACGATCTCGATTGGCTGAACAAGCATCTATCTGCAATGTCTGATCTTAATGTAGACGATCGATTCGCAATCGCCTTCCGTGCACTTTCAACATATTTGCATGCTGCTGATTATCGAATGATGGCAAGCCAGATTTGGGGAGGGATCGAATCACTCATCAAAGCCAGAGACCATGTCAGTTATAGTCTTTCTCTTTGGGCTGCCTTGTATTTAGAGCCTCGTGGACCTAACTGCGGAATGCGGCAAAGTGAAATTAGGAAACTGTATGACAAGCGTTCCGATGTCGTTCATGGCCGCGAAATCTCCATCGACGACCTTAAAACCCATGTGGAAAGCGCTCGACGACTTTTGGGGCAATTACTCGCAAAGGTTATTGAAGCCGGAAAGTTGCCATCCGAGAAAGACTTTCTTCAATTGACTACCGGAGTATAGCAAAACTCCGGACACTTTACGTCGAAGCACGTTAATTACACCAAGTACTCCAGTCAGACAACTTAGAAACACCAAAACCGCCAATGGCCAATCACAGCGAACTTGTATCCTTCATCTGGGGCGTTGCTGACCTGATTCGCAACTCATTCTCACGTGGACACTACCAAGACGTCATTCTGCCATTAACCGTCCTCCGCCGAATCGACTTGGTCCTTGCTCCAAACAAGAAAAAGGTTCTCGACACATACAACAAGTACAAAGACAAGCTCGACAACCTCGATCCACAGCTCTGTAAAGCGTCCGGGCTTTCGTTCTACAACACCTCGAAGTTTGATTTCGAGACACTTTTAGATGAGCCTCAGCAATTGGCGGCCAATTTGAAGGCCTACGTCAGCGGCTTTTCAAAGAACATGCGCGACGTGATCGAAAAGCTCGACTTCGAGAATACTATCGGCAAGCTCGAAACGGCAAACCTGCTGTTCAAGGTCATCGAAAGGTTCGCGGATAAATCCAAAGCTGACCTGAGTCCTGAAGCTATCTCGAATCACGAGATGGGCTACATCTTTGAGGAACTTATTCGAAAATTCAACGAATCGCTCGACCAGAATCCCGGCGAACACTTTACGCCTCGTGAAGTGATTCGGTTGATGGCGTCCTTGATCACATATCACGACCGTGAAGAATTGAAAAAGGGCAAAGTCATCCGTACGGTCTACGATCCATGCTGCGGTTCGGGTGGGATGTTAACCATCGGCAAAGATCAAATCCAGAGTATCAACCCCGATGCGGATGTTCACTTGTTTGGGCAAGAGGTCAATCCGCAAACATTTGCCATGTGCAAGTCGGACTTGTACATGAAAAGCATCGATGGCCGCGACGCCGATAATATCGCGTTCGGCAGTACCCTTTCCAAAGACGGGCACGCAGAGAAGACATTTGACTACCTGCTCGCCAATCCGCCGTACGGTTACGACTGGAGTTTGGATCAAGATGAGGTTCGCAAAGAATCTGCTCGGGCCAGCAAGAATCGCTTCGAAGCCGGCTTGCCACGTATTAGTGATGGTCAGTTGTTGTTCTTGCAGCACATGCTAAACCGCATGCATGATCCAAATTCGGGGACCAGCCGCGTCAGCATCATTATGAACGGATCGCCGCTGTTCACCGGCGATGCCAAGTCGGGAGAAAGCGAGATCCGACGTTGGATACTGGAGAAGGACTACCTGGAAGCGCTTGTCGCGCTACCCCAGCAATTGTTCTACAACACGGGCATCAGTACTTATATTTGGGTGCTCAGCAATAACAAGCCCGAGAGTCGAGCCGGCCAAGTTCTCCTCGTCGACGCGTCGGACGCTTGGCTTCTGCGTCAAAAGAGCCTCGGTGCCAAACGCCGCGACATTCCCGACGGTGTTGAACGCACTGAGAACTACTTGCCAACTATTGTGCAAGCTTTCGCCGACTTCAAAGATCAAACGATTGAAATACATGACGCAAAATCCTTCGCTGACGCGTCGGGTTCGGAAAAGATCCCAACCCGAAGCGTAAGCGAGGGACCAACCAAATCTATCCGAGCCAAAGTCTTCCCAACGGCAGCCTTCGGATATCGCAAGGTCACCATCGAACGTCCATTACGTCTCAATTTCGAAGCCAGTCTCGAACGCATCGAGCGAGTGAAGTCGGCAACCGCATTTCAAAATCTAGCCACCAGTCGCAAGAAAAACGACAAGGAGCGTCAAACGGAAATCGAATTGGGTGAAGCGACTCAGAGAGTCATTTTGTTGACATTGGCAAGTCTCTCAATCCAAGGTGTAAGCAAAGGGAAATCACCTAAAGGCTCATCCCTCGCTAACGCGTCGGGTTATGATCGTAAGCGACATTTCCACAATCGCGAAGCCTTTATCGCCTTGATCGACCAAGCGATGAGCGAGATCAAGGAATCGACCGACGTGAAGATCTCGATGGCTGTTCGTCGCGCAATCATCGACGCATTATCGGAACGCGATCCCGAAGCTCCGATCTGCAAAGACAAAGACGGACTGCCCGAAGCCGACTCCAGCTTGCGCGATACAGAGAGTGTCCCCCTCGACTACTTGGATGACGAAGGCATTCCACCAGAGCAAAAGGTAAAGGAGTTCTTCGAACGCGAAGTCAAACCGCACGTCGGCGACGCATGGATCAACGAAAGTATCCGAGACGACAAGGATAAGGAAGTTGGCATGGTCGGTTATGAGATCAACTTCAATCGGTACTTCTACAACTACACGCCACCGCGACCACTCGAGGAAATCGAAACTGACATCAAGGCCGTCGAAGCGGATGTATTGAAGTTGCTCCAGGAGGTGGCTGGATGACCACCCCCAATCCCAACCCGAAGCGTAAGCGAGGGAGTTCCGATCCCAAGCTTGTGAATTCAGCCACTTCGCTGACCGTTCAATTGGAACCCACTTCGTCACTGCTCAGAGATGTTTGTCAGTTGATTGAGCAGGCTCGCGAGTCCACTGCCCGTGCGGTCAATTCAGCCATGGTGATGCTGTACTGGAATGTGGGGGAGCGCATCCGTCGAGATATTCTCAAGGAGCAACGTGCCGAGTATGGAGCTGAAATTGTGCCGGCGCTGTCGACACAATTGACTCAGCAATACGGAAGCGGGTTCGGAAAACGAAATCTATTCCGGATGATCCAGTTTGCCGAGCTTTTTGCCAACCGAGAGATTGTGTCGGCGCTGTCGACACAATTGAGTTGGAGCCATTTTGTTGAAATCTTAGTTCTGCCAGACGAGCTCAAACGCGAATTCTACGCCGAGATGTGCCGTGTCGAAGGCTGGAGTGTCCGCACACTTCGTGACAAGATCGGCGGCATGTTGTTCGAGCGAACGGCGTTGTCGAAGAAACCCGAAGAGCTCATCCGTCAAGAACTAGCCGCGCTTCGGGACAGCGACCGAATCTCGCCCAACCTCGTCTTTCGCGATCCCTACTTCCTGGATTTCCTAGGCTTGAAAGATACTTACAGCGAGAAAGACCTCGAAGCCGCGATCCTGCGCGAGATCGAAGCGTTCTTACTGGAACTAGGCAACGTTTTCACCTTCGTCGCACGTCAAAAACGGATTATCATCGACGGCGAAGATTTTTATTTGGACCTGCCGTTTTATCACCGTCGGCTGCGGCGACTGATCGCGATCGACTTGAAACTCGATCGTTTCAAAGCAGCATACAAAGGGCAAATGGAACTATATCTGCGATGGCTGGAGAAGCATGACATGCAACCCGGTGAAGAACCGCCGATTGGCTTAATCCTGTGTGAGCATGCCGGTCAAGAACAGGTCGAGCTATTACAGCTTGACGAAACGAGCATCCGCGTGGCCGGTTACTTAACGGAATTACCCCCCAAAGAAGTCCTGCAACAAAAACTACGAGCCGCAATCGAGCTGGCCCAAGCCCGCCTCAGCAAAGAGACATCATGAACCATCCCAATCCCAACCCGAAGATTAAGCGATGGATCAACTCAATCCCCGCTCAACCGCATCAGCAAGTGACCACCTCCACCATCGCCCCCATCAGCCGCAGTGCGTTAACACCGGGTTCCCGCTCACACGCCATCTCAACCCGAATGCGTAAGCGAGTAACAATCATCCAGCAAACATTCCCTCGCTCACCCGTCGGGTTGGGATTCTCAGTATCGCAGAAGCTCGAACGAATAGAAGTCACCATCAAAGCGATTGAAGTCGATGTGTCGATGTTGCTGGAGGGGGTTGCACGTAAATGGAGGTTACTTTAAATAAAAACGAAGTGCGGAAGTGGAAGCGGTTTGATGTCAATCGAGCTACTGGATGTGCCTGGATCGGAAACATCCCCAGCCATTGGAAGTTCATGCGTGTCAAATCTGTAGCTGAGTTAATCCAGACTGGAACAACACCCTCCACATCGAACGCAGACTACTTTTCTGAGGATGAAATTCCCTGGTATGGCCCAGGAAGTTTTGACATAGATTTGCTCCTGACTTGCCCACCACGGCATGTTTCGCGGCGGGCGTTAGTGGACGGGACGGCTCGACTGTTTCCGTCAGGTTCAATTCTGATAGTTACAATTGGCGCGACGTTGGGGAAAGTTGGATACATAAACTTCGCGGCATCAACGAACCAACAAATTACGGCTGTAAGTTTCAATCGCACAATTGTCTCGCCAATATTCGCTGCCTATCAATTAAAAAGCCTCGAAAATGTGATGCGTGGAATAGCACCAAGTACGACGATTCCAATAATGACCCAAGACGAAGTTGGCAATCTTCCGTTAGTGCTCCCTCCCCTTCCAGAGCAGCGGGCGATTGCGGCGTTTTTGGACCGGGAGACGGCGAGGATCGACGCGCTGATCGGGCACAAGCAGCGGCTGATCGCCCTGCTCGACGAGAAACGCCAAGCCGTCATCTCCCAGGCCGTCACGAAAGGGATTGATAGTCGATCGGATGTACAGCCATCTCGCTTCTTTTGGCTTGAGGCTTTCCCAAACGCTTGGACGATGACACGCCTCAAGTTTGTCGCCGAAATCCAAACTGGACTAACTCTAGGAAAAGATTATGGTAGTCGTGAACTGCTGGAGCGTCCCTATCTACGCGTGGCAAACGTTCAAGACGGTTACCTTGACCTTCGAGAAATTACGAATGTGAACGTGCCCATTGATGATGTAGGTAGGCACGAATTGCAGGCGGGTGACGTTTTGATGACGGAAGGCGGAGACTTTGACAAACTTGGCAGAGGTTTCGTTTGGGAAGGGCAAATACCTGGATGTCTTCACCAGAACCACGTCTTTGCAGTCCGTCCTAACCAAGAATATCTCCTACCGCACTATCTTGCGGCGTTGATGACTTCATCTCACGGCAAAACGTATTTTACGTACACATCTCAACAGTCAACAAATCTTGCGAGTACAAACTCGACAAAGCTCGGAAATTTTCCCATACCTATCCCAACAGTTCGGAAACAGAATTCAATCCTCGGTTCTATCGCGGAACGAACCGTTCCTATAATCTCATGCATTCAGCGAATACGTCAGGGAATCGCCTCGCTTTACGAATACCGCACTGCCCTTATCTCCGCCGCGGTCACTGGCCAAATCGACGTACGTGAAGAGGTACAACTCGATGGCTAAACCAATCTCCGAACAAGCTCTCGAAGATGTCGTCGTCGCGGAACTGGTCAAAGCCGGTTACCTCCATCGGCAAACATCCGCTTATGACAAATCGCTCTGCCTCGACGCAGGGCCTCTAATCGACTTCATCCAAGCGACTCAGCCCAAGGAGTGGGACAAGTTCGTCAAACAACACGGCGAATCGGCCCGCCAAGCGTTCTTGAAACGGGTTTCACAAGCAATCGAGAGCGATGGCATCGTCGCGGTCCTGCGCCAGAGCGTCAAAGCCAACGGCTGCAAGTTCCGTCTGGCCTACTTCCAACCGGAAACATCGCGCAACCCGGAAACGGAAAAGCTGTTCAAGGCCAACCAGTTCTCAGTGATCCGCCAAGTCCGTTGCAGTGAAAAGACAGACCACTCGCTGGACGTTGTACTTTTCCTTAACGGTCTGCCATTGTTCACCGTCGAATTGAAAAACCCGCTCAACGGCCAAGACATCAAAGACGCCATCACGCAGTACAAGCGGACTCGCGATCCACGTGAAGCGTTGTTTTTGCACGGCCGTTGCGTCGCCCACTTTGCCGTCGATCCGTTCCTGGTCTGCATGACGACGCAGCTCAAAGGCAAAGATACTTTCTTTCTTCCCTTCAACATCGGTGTGGGCGAAGGCAAGAACAAAGGAGCAGGCAACCCACCTCCCAAATTGGGCGATGGTTTTTCGACCTCGTACCTATGGCGCGACATCTGGACCAAAGATCGCGTTCTGGAACTGATGCAGTACTTTGTCATGGACGTTCGCGAATACGACGACAGCGGAAAGCTGAAACGCGTCGTAATCTTTCCACGCTATCACCAATTGTCCGCCGTCCGCTCACTGGTCGCTGACGCTCGTGCCAAAGGCCCCGGCCAAGACTACCTTATTCAACACAGCGCCGGCAGTGGAAAATCGAACTCCATCGGCTGGCTTGCACATCGACTCGCGTCGCTACACGGTAGCGATGATAAGCGTGTATTCGATTCGGTGATCGTGGTTACCGACCGTGTAGCACTTGATCGACAACTTGGTCAGACCGTCAGTTCGTTTGAGCAGACTGCCGGGTTGGTGGTACACGTCGAGAGCGGTAGAGAGCTGATGGAGGCCCTCGAATCGGGCAAGCAAGTCATCATCACGACGCTGCAAAAGTTCCCAGTCGTGCTCGAACACGTTCGCAAGATGGAAGATGAGTGGAGAAAGGTTCACGGGGCCATCGCTGATGCGTCGGGTGGTACAGAGTCCCTCGCTGACACTTCGGCAGATACGGAGTCCCTCGCTGACGCTTCGGGTTATGAAGAAAATCCCAACCCGACGCGCAAGCGAGGGATAGACCTTCCGAAATTCTACAAACCCGAGGGGCATCGTTTCGCTTTGATCCTGGACGAAGCACATTCCTCGCAAGGTGGCGAAGCCAGCAAGGAAATGCGCCAGACCCTTCGCGACGAGGACGATGATGATACGATCTCGCCCGCGGAAATGGCCGCTTCCGACCAGGCCGCTCGCGGTAAATTGGAACACGTCAGTACGTTTGCCTTCACGGCCACGCCAAAGCCGCAGACATTGGAACTGTTTGGAGTAAAGAATCCGAATAAAGCCGATGGCGAACCCGAGTTCGTCCCTTTCGATCTGTACAGCATGCGACAAGCGATCGAGGAAGGCTTCATTCTCAATGTGCTTGACAACTACATTTCGTATCACGTCAGTTGGACGTTGACCAAGAAGATCAAGGAAGATCCCAGTTACGATCCCAACAAGGCTAGTAAGTTGTTGACGCGGTTTGTCAATGAAGACCCGAAAACGATCCGTGAAAAAGTAGCCATCATTTGCGAGCACCTCGACTCGAAGGTACTCGACGAGATCAATGGTCGCGGGCGAGCGATGTTGGTCACCAGTTCTCGTCAAAACGCGGTCACGTTCAAATTGGGAGTAGACAAGTACCTGGAAGAGCAAGGATTCAAGTGGAAGTCCATAGTTGCGTTTTCCGGCACTGTCACGGACGAGGATACCAAAAAGGAATACACCGAAACCAGCTTGAATGGTTTCCCCGATGCTCAAACGGCCGCCAAGTTTGAATCCGATCCGTATCGCCTATTAATTGTGGCAAACAAATTTCAAACCGGCTTCGATCAACCTTTATTGCACACGATGTATGTCGACAAGACGCTAAGCAGCGTCGCCGCAGTACAAACTTTGTCGCGACTGAATCGAACGATGAAAGATAAGGACGCAACCTGCGTTTTGGACTTCGTCACTGGCAACCCAGACCGCGTGAAGGAAGCGTTTAGCCGCTACTACGGCGAGACGAGTTTGAAGACCGCAACGGACCCGAATGATCTCTACAAGATTGAAAGCAAGCTCAAAAAGCACGGCTTTTTCTTTCCGGCAGACCTCGAAGCTTTTGGCGAGGCGTTTTATATCGCTCGCCCCAGCCAGGACAAGATCTACTCAGTCTTGAAACCAATCGTCGCTCGTGTAGAATGCGGCACGCTCGAAGATCAAAAACAGTTTCGAGCCAATCTTGGGAAGTACGTCGACTTGTACTCGTTCCTGGGCCAGATCATCAAGTTCACCGATCCGGAACTGGAGCAATTATTCCAATTTAGTCGTTATCTCTTGAGGCTCGTTCCAATCCAACCAGAGGATCAGCCTCGCGAGTTGAGACGGTACGTCGAAGTCGACACGATCAAGCTTCGCAAGAACAAGATCGATGTATATCCTGAGAAGGACAAGGGAACACTCGAAGTCCACGAGCCTGGTGTCGGCGGCGGTCCGACCGAGCCACCGCTTCCCGAGCCATTGTCCGAAATTCTTAAACGCCTGAATGAACGATTTGGTACCGACATCGCTGGCCCGGATGCAGAAGAGTTCATCGAGACGTTAGAGACCAAGCTCAACGCCGACGAATCCCTAGCCGCCAGCTTCGCGGTCAACACTCCCGAAAACGCGCGATTAACTTTTGACCACAAAGTCCGCGACCACGTCCAAGACATGATCGACACGAACTTCAAGTTCTACAAACAAATCAACGACAAACCCGAGTTTGCTGAGTTTTTAAATGATTTGCTGTTCGACCGGTACAGTGAGCGGAAATCCAATTCCGGAACAAACAATTGAGAGGATCTCGGACGCACTGGACTCGGTAGCGTTATTGAACTTTACCGATTCCAATAATCCACTAACTCACGAAAGACGTTCGGCCAGTGAAAAACATATCATTCGACGTATTTGATTCTTTGTTCCAAACTTTCACCTTCGAAAAACCATCAGACGAGGTGAATTGGACCAAGACTCAAATTACCTCTCCAGATCAAGTCAAGTTGATTGATGGTTCGCGCGATTCAAGAGTTGATTGCATTTTACTTTGGAGTAAACCACAAGGTAAAATCTCGGTAAGTTCCCTACAGCGGGCTGTTATGTCGTGGTTGGGCAGCAGACAGCTTCCCATTTCGGAGAGTCTTGCGAACGCGGTTATAGCGTTCGCTGTTCACCTGTCACCCGTATGCGGAGGGCCTAAGGGGTTCTTTAAAGAACTTGACCAACTAGTTCGACCTGGGACAACAAAACATTTGGTAATTGTGAGCGACGCAACAGTACGCGCTTCAACTAGATGTGAATTTAGTGGTTTCAAGTATGGTACCATTCGTGCAACGGAATTATCGAACGACATTCGAAGCATTGGAAGTGACGCATTTGCACTTGAAATTCTAGATCACAAAGGAAAGTTCGCTCTTGAATCGCCCGATTTCCAGCGTTTCATCATTGATATCCCGACACTTTGTGCACGTAACAAGGGAGTCATTGATTCTCGACTAATTTATCCGATGCGTGAAAACTATTTTCAGGAATTGTCTCGATGCCATATCCAGTTAATGTGGAATACTCTTGAAAGAGCAACGCTGATTCAGAATGCCTTGCAAGGTGGAAATCTCAGCTTGTGGCAGGTCGCAACATTGCCTGGCACGCCTCGATACACAAGCTACAACGGATTTGGAGTGGATCATAATTTTGGGTGGGTTGGCAAGCAGTTTCTTCAGCCAGGTTTTCGGATCCCAACTCCTCGACTACTTGACGAGTTTTTGACGACGCTCTCCCAGGCGTTCGACATTGCACGGATTGAGTCGTCACCTCTTTTTCCTCTAATCAATGAGATTGCTCGCAGCATTAGTCGTGGTTGGACACATGCGTACAATGGACGACAAGACGAAGCATTTTTGTTTATGGTGATATCACTTGAGCAGGTTTTTTCCGACAGCATTGCAACAACCCAAACATTGGCAAAGCGGACAGCTGTAATTTGCCATCGCGAACAGGGGAAATCCTTCGACGATATGCGACGCCAGGTAGTAAATCTGTACGACAAGCGAAGTCGAATTGTTCATGACGGTGAATCTCCTGACGTTGATTCATTTTTTGACTTGCAGGAGATTGCTACGAGCGTACTCAAGTCGCTTCTCCGTTTCGCAGGCAGAGCTGGAACTGTGGATAATAAAGACAAACGGAATGTTCAGACAATGTGGCTAAAATTGATTGACTTCATCGGATCGGCCGCTGAAGCTGGGCAAAACGTTCCAGACGATACACTGCACGAGTGTGGAGTTGAGCGGCTTCCAATTCTTTGATCTCAGGACACGCAATAAATGATTCGCATTGGCCGAAATTGCCCATGTCCGTGTGGCTCCGGCAAAAAATTCAAGAAATGCTGCTTGCGTCGAGAGATGAAGAGTAAGGAAAACTCCAGTCGTCGAGTGACTAGTAAGCTTGCCTATCCACTGACCGGGCCAACACCCGAGTTGAAGATGAAGGCATGGGCGTTCTATCTAACTGGCGACTTCCAAGACTGCATAGATGTTTGTGAAGAGCTCCGACTACGAATCGAAGCTTGCGAACGAGTCATGGAGTTGTGGGCGCTGGCTGCGATAAGCATCAGTGGTAATGACGACACGCTATATCGATTCACGAACGAAGGTCTAGGAGCGTTACCCAATATCGAGGTTCATATTAGATCGACGGGGTTATCTCCCTTTGCGACAAAACCCGTCGCAATCTCATTCGAAATGCACAAAGCGTTACAAGCCCACCCAATTGAGAGGTTTGCATCTTTGCTCCGTGATACATCGATGTCGAGTGAGGCTATTGAAGTAGCGATTGCCGAGGTGCAAGAAAAGATTCGAGTTGAGCTCGGAATTATTCCCAGTGCGCACCCCACTGTTGCTTTGCTAGTTGCAGAGTGGCTTCTGGACCGGGAACTGCAAATCGACTTCGCGCGTGAGCTTGTCGATTGTTGTTTGGGATGGGTGTATCGATACTGTCGGCTTGATGACTTAATGCGGCTGTCTCGCCTATTGAATAGGCTTAGAGCGCCCAAGTATGTTTGGACTCAAATACTCAATCTCTATTGTGACTTTACAATTGAAAACGACATTGCGCGGCAGTTGATGTCGACAAGCACCATCGATGATAAAGTTCAATTACTTGATTGGCATGAAACAAACAGGAAAGAAGGTGAATTCCATCAATACTGTGCCTCGACGGGTTTGCCAGAATGGCAGCAATTGATGGATTCGTTTTTTGATGTACTAAAAGCCGGTACCAACAAGGAATGTAACCAATTTCCTGGTAGCGGTGAGTATATTGTGGGCGGGTATCTTGAATGGGTAAGCGAAGATTCGTGCCAGAGACAACATCCTTGGTACTGTTTGCTAAATTCGGTCGAAAAGGATTTCTTAAGAAATGGAGATACTGCCTTCGCGACATGCGTAACCAAGGATTATTCATTGGCGTGCTCCCAGTGGTGGCGATGCATTGAAAGTGTGTTACGACGCAAGCTGATAGTGCCAGTTGGGCAAATGCTCGATGCACACCCTGAATGGTTGGAGCAGGATGAAGTAAATCCAAAACTGGGAGAGACCGAATCGCTCTTTGTGCGAGACCTCGCGTCCGCAAATCGGCGGACGAAGTTGTCGTTGGCTCAGATGTTGATGATTCTAGAAAAGTGCAGGTCCGATTGTAGGAAGAACAAAAAGTCAGATTCTATTGTCAGAGCAAAAACTGTCGAACACGTCTCGAATAGGCTAAGTGACTTTCGTTGGGTTAGTGGCGAGCAAGATTCTTATTCCGATATACGAAGCGCCTATACACCTGGGGTCCTTAGTGAACAATCGATAAGAGTATTTCGCAACGCGGCCTCTCACGACGAGCCGATGACGTTTGTTCAAGCGGCCGTTGGACGACTACTCGCAATACGCATACTAGACTTTATACACTATCCTCGTTATTGCATCACTGAAAAACGGGATGAACTCAAACGGGAATTGTCCGAAGCGAAAAATGAGCCGTGATCATGGACTACCATATCCTTCTAGACGAGATCGCCTTGTCTTTGGAGTCGATGGCAATGGGAGTTTGTAACGATTTGCGTGGATGATATTTCCGGGACCTGTACAAAAAGGTCGAGACACCCTCTCTGGTCAAGGGTTTAGTCAAGAATGCATGAATCTAAAAAGAATCGTCGAAGTCGTTTCCGGAATGAAATCAAATCCGATTTTGAATCATCTGCGAATGCTTGGACGACTGGATCTGAGGATCAAGGCCTTGCAAAATTAGTTCGAGACGTTCCCATGAAAATGACATGGGAAACGGTGGCGGAATTCAGCGATGATGTAGTCCAGCGTTGTCGAGCGGAGATACAAGGACTCGTTGATATCGATGACGATGGCGACACAAAAGCATTCGCAACATTTGTCGAGCGACTGAAATTCTTCGCCCAGCATAAGCCCAAACATTTCAAAGCCGACAATTACATACATGGTATTTTTCCGTTTCCGGACAAGAGCCCACACTTGGCTTGTTTGTACTGGAACAATGTGGATCAGCAGATTCATGAACTTCGAATTCAGTTGCTTTCGCTTTTCTGCAATCAAGTCCGTAGGCTTTTGAGTTCACTTGACGATCGGATCGAAATGGCGTCCGCTTCGCGACTATTAATTGAGCTCGGTTTGCGCAGCATATCGACAATCGTTTTCTTAAGGATTGCCTACAACTCGATCCATCTCACTCTCCAAAATGATAGCTTCCCTACACACCACAAGGAACTTTCGGAATTCCTGACGAGTTCACTTTACCCAACACCCGTTGAACACAATTTAATTTTGAAGGCGATGGATGAGGAGACTTTGGTAGGCTTTGCTTGGTTAAACAATCCTTACGAGCCTACGACTGTTCAGCAATTCGATATCGCGAAGTTCTACGCGGAAAAGCTTTCGCTATCTGGTGGTGACACGGGATTGCTTTCTGAAACCGAACGGCTCCGCTCTTTCTATCCCCTACTCTGCAAACTCGTTCATCCGTCACCATTGATGTTTCGTGAACAGCATAGAATGTACGAGCTAGACGATGCCAAGATCGATCAAGCCGTCCGTCGGGTCTCGATTCGCGTTGCGACGCTGACAGCAAGCATGATTCACCGACTTACGTCAAATTTTTGGGGGGAGCTGCGTTTCTTAGATGTCTGCAAATCAAGACTTGCGATAGGTGGGACTGTAGCCGTTCCTATTTCGGTGCCCATTCTCCGCGACATGCTTGAGAAATACAAGGAATTAAAGATACGTACTTCGGAGGGAGAAGAGGTAATACACCAAATGGATAAAGTTGGAAAGGTCGCCAGAAAAGTGGCGCTCGACTTTCAGGGGCTTTCGGACGCATCCCAGCAGCGAGTCATGAAGTTAATTGCCGACGAACAACAAGAGTCTAGACAAACATGAGCGATGAAATAGGTCATGTGGCTATGCCAAATTTCACCATCAACTGGCAGATGTTGTTCGTACGAATGCAAGGAGTCGGGATTGTATGTTCCAACTGTTCCTAATCCATTGCGAGTTCGCAGTTCCGCAACATTAAGTGGGGCAAGTTCTTCTAGGTCCGACATTGGTGTCTCCGGATACTTAACGGCTTTATTCCTTTTATATTAAATTACGATTGTATCGAATCTAAACATCGGCGAGAGTTTTCTCGCCGACAAGAACCATCGGTAAAGCGGGCGGGGTTGTGCGTTGGCGTTGCTCTAGGAATACCGCCGGTCGTATTCCGATAATTCACCTTGATAATACGCATAGCGATTAGTATTCGCATACGTTGCACCTTGTCGTGACGCTCTACTGTCATGCCCCGACGGAAGATTGCCACCGCCAACGATCGCAGGGCAAGAAACTGGCTAACGCGATTTTCATCGGCGATACGATGCGGCTGCCGCTTGCGGTCGAGATGTAGAACTGTAACTTGAGTGGTGGATGGCTTGACGACTAACTCCAATGAATCTCAGCGATGAGAAATCTCTTCGACGCTTGTACCTAACGGCTTTCTTAAGAAACCGTCCGGGCGGAGATTCGCACTGGCAAGGGATTCCTGTGGACGTCGTCTGAATAAACACCATTTTCGGCAGTTTTCAGGATGCCATTGCTGGGGTAGGTAAATTCAGAACGAACGACCCTTGCTCATCGCGAATGTTTTATTGAGGAAGGTGAAACCTGCTGTGTGATGCGTATCTTGTTGTCCCGGCACAACGAACTGGTTAAAGGATTGCGCCGCACCGGTTTGGATTGGAAGTCGATCTCAGAATCGATGAAATTCCACCGGGAGGAATCTAGATGAAATAAGCTAAAAGTCGCAAGGATGAATAGAGCCGCAAGAACTTTCCAATCGCAGTCGAACAACCGAAATGACTGAATTCCGATACAATCCTTCACCAATACCCGGACGAAATACTCTGACTTTCGTTATTGATATGTCACTTGGCTCGAGTACCTAGAGCGAAAAAAACCCGGCGACGTTATTATCTATTCAGACTGATTCTTCGAGTTGAAAGAGCGGAATGAGTTTGTTGTATCCGAATTTGTCGATAGGTAAGCGACGATTGGCCGTAGCCTCGGACAAGGGACGATTGTCTAATAGTAAGCATCATGCGGAGTCTACAACGCCCAAGACGATATGAGCGATGTCCGTGCGGATCGGGGCGAAAGTACAAGCACTGTTGCATTCGGCCCGAAACGAAAGCTGATCCGGCGGAACACCCGCTTCTAAAAGATGCGATTCAATGTTTTCGGTGGGGCTTTTTTGAAGGCGCGATTGAAAGATGTGCGAAACTTAGGCAGATATCTTCGACGCTTGAGATTGCGTCGGCCAGCGTGGACTTGCTTTCTTGTGTCTATTCAGGAAGCAAGAAAAACCACCATGTGGCTCAACAATCTCGATTCATAAAGCAAATACTGCTCTATCCTGGTCAGGATGGGCCATGTGCGGCTGAGTTTTTGTGGTTGTTCTTCGAGTACTGGGATGGACAGCGGTGGAAGTTCCCCAACGGAGAAATGCTTCGGCAAGAGAGCCCTTTCCAACAGGTGCTCAACTTCATACACAATCAGAATGGCGTGCTGGGTTTTCATCCAACCGCCGTGCTGGGGCTAGCTCGTTTGGCAGTTGAAGGGTCGAACCTTGAGATCGCCAAAAGTTTGATGAGTTGTGTGCTAGGATGGCGTTCAGAATTTGTAGAGGTTGCGGACCTTGAAGTACTAGCAAATCTGATGGCAAAGCTCAGGGCGCCGGTTATTCTCTGGTCAGACTGGGCAGCCCACTTTTATCAACATGTGGATATCAGCCACTTGCGCGATCAAATAGCGGCTGAAATAGTCAATGCAAAAGACTTCACTGAGTGGGCAGCAGAACAAAATCGGGAATCCGAGAATGTGCTCATTCGTGTACTCAAGATTGCCCCTACTGAGTTGCCAGAGATCATGAAGGCGATGATTCCTCACTTTGCCTGGAGCGGTTTCGAAAATCCCTTAACGGAAATTGCGGGCCAAGTGAATCAATCACGATCCGAATCGGACACTCGATCAGATTCACCTGCCGTTTGCGATGCAAGCTGGTATAGCCAGCCCGATATCAAAGCACGATACAATTGGCACGGCATGATTGCAGAACACGAACAGTGCTTTGTAACCAACGGTGACTGGGCGATGTTTTGCTCGCCAACGGAGGACTATTCGATGGGACTTGCTCAGTGGTGGCGTATCATTGAGTCCGTGTTCGGCAGAATTGTTGTACGAGAACTCGGTTTGCTTTTTGATTCCAATCCACAATGGCTCGCCCAGGATCACGAGAGGCTATCTGAGAGATCAAGAAACTCCGAATCGGTTTTTCTGCAAAAACTGGCGAATGCTAGTACTCGAGAAAAGATGACAACGGCAGACATTCTGCTTGTACTGGAAAAATGCGTCGTCAAACCGCGACCGGTCGAGAATTGCGACTCGATTCTACGCCAAAACGCGACGAAATATTTTGAGCCGTACTCGAAAGCCATAGTGGATTCTATTCTCCCCAGAGCGAAACCACCTCTGCTGACCATCCAAAACATTGGTTGGTTCCGCAACAGAGCTTCACACTCGGAGCCAATCGGTCTCGCAGATGCCTGCGTCGGACGCTTAGTTGCAAAGAGGATAGTTGATTTGCTTTTTGCTCCGCAACTAAGGGCTTGCGGATTAAAAGCAACCATACCCATATTGATCGACAACAGCAATTTGGATATCCTCATTGGCTGAGGCAACACGCTAGGGAAATCTAGTTGTCGCTATACAGCCGCCATTCGACGCGACAATGGCGAGGTCAAAGTGTTTGTCAAATCGCTTGAGACGAACAAACTCCAATTCAACGATTGGATTCTTGGCAGGAATCATGCGTATCCAGCGCATGGAATTCTGCGACGATTGGCTTGCGTCTATGCGTTTCTCGGGAGAACATCCGATGTCCAGCAATCGCTGTCGCGATTGAACAATGTGGTCGAGGACAACCCTCATCCGATCTTCCAGCTAATTGAGATTGCCGCGAATATCCAGTGTGCAGGGTTGATGCGGGAACGGGAAACGCGTTTTGCACACCAGCTCCTATTTGGCAGTGGCGCGCAGCCGGGTGACGAACAGCGAATTGCCGAGTTGATGAAATCGATTGGCTAGACTTTGTCCGAGTTTGTAAAAGTCTTGACTCAGTTTCAATCTGCGATCGCGTCCGTTTCAAGCGGCGCATTGCCAATTGAATGATGGTCACGCGCTGATCGTAGAACAGTCTGAAGTGCGAAGAGCAAGGTTGGTGAAGAATCGTTTCTGACGCCGAATAGACAGCCCCGAGAATAAATTGCCCGAGGGCAGCGGCGTGCTGGTTTTCGATTTGGCCGGTTCGCAATTTAGTCCAGATCGATGCTTTGAAGTTCAAGCATTCCAATTCAATAGCGACCTTTAGCGGGCCTACGAATTACTCGTCTGTTCTCTCGTCTCGTGTTCTAAAGCTTTTTCCTTAGATAACAATTGCCTCCCCGTGATGCATCAGCCGGTCGATCATGGCGGTTGCGAGCGTATTCACTCTCCCAGTCGGAAGCCTGCGGAGTTGTGCTAACAACTACTCATGCACCTTTTTTTGCTTCGCCCTTCGCTTTCGTGGACTACTTATGATTTCGACTTCCTGGTCGTCGCCTTCCTGAACATCGGAAAGTTCTTCCGCAAGAACGAAGAGTTAGAATCACTGATCGCAAACGAGTTAACCGATGATTCTGGCTCAATCCAAACCGTCGGTCACAGATCCGAAGACTCCACATATCTTCTAGCTGCTAAGCTAGGAATCTCCAGTCCGGTTGCAATACGATTGACGCGAAAGCTCTGATTGGGACTGACCTCAAAATGCATCTTCCGTTCTCCACTATAACTTGGTGTGTCCATGCCAGCGATTGACGCTCTTATCGGTCTTGTTGCGTTTCAAAATGAGTACATCGATCGACGCGAACTGCTCGACGCGTTTGCAATCTGGACTTCCGATACTTCGGTGCCGCTAGCAACCATTCTCGTTGAAAAAGGCTACATCACTTCAGATGATTGCTCGTTGTTGGGCCAGATTGCAGCACGACATTTGAAAAATCATGTAGATCCGACTGAACTGTTTTCGCAGATGTCCTCAAATCTCATGCTGCAGGAGGATCTGAACCAGATAGCGTCAAGGGATGATTCCATTAAGAAAGAGTTAGCCTGGTTTTCTCAGTCCATTCCGTTGGCTGCTAATTCGCGTCTCAATGATTTGGAACGGCCAAATCACGCGAAGTCTGACGCTCAGATCGCAGACGGAATCCATCGCTTCCGTATTGTCAAGGAGCACGCGCGAGGCGGCTTGGGCGTTGTCTACGTTGCTGAGGATCGGCAATTCCGACGTATGGTTGCGCTCAAACAAATCCGAAATGACCGGGCTGATCAGGAGCTCTATCGTCAAAAATTTCAGCAGGAAGCCGAGGTGACGGGCCAATTGGAACATCCTGGAATAGTACCCATCTATGCGCTAGGTATGGATGAAAAAGGCAAGCCATTCTACGCGATGAGATTCATCAAAGGAGAAACCCTGCAGGATAGCATCGCGCAGTTTCATGGCGAGCTAAAACAAAATAATACGCGTTTCGACTCGCCGATTATGCGGCAATTGCTTAGGCGATTCATCGATGTATGCAACGCCATCGAATATGCTCATGAACGAGGAGTCATCCACCGCGATTTGAAACCCGGCAACGTCATGCTTGGAAAACATGGTGAAACTTTAGTTGTCGATTGGGGACTGGCCAAACCACTTGGACCGAAACGGGGGCGCGATGGCACCGAATCAATTGGTCTTCTTGGCGAATCGCCGGTCTCCAAGAACGAAGAATTGTCTGGCGCCGAAACAAGGTATGGGACTTTTCTAGGAACAGCGGCGTACGCTCCGCCGGAACAACTCCGCGGGGAACTTGACCAGATGTCGCCTGCCTCGGACGTATACAGCTTGGGTGCGATTCTGTTTGAGTTACTAACCGGGCAGCAACCGATCAAAGTTGGAAACTCCGTGGACGATATCTTAAAGCAAATCGGGGAACTTGAGACTAATGGTCCCCGTGCCATTCGATCCGATATTCCTCAAGCCCTCGCATTTGTTTGTTCCAAAGCGATGTCGGTCAATCCGCAGGCTCGGTACGCATGTGTGCGAGAACTACGAGATGACACCCAGAGGTGGTTGGATGATCAAGCGATCAAGGGAATGAAAGAGCCTATCGCATCCAAGTTGAGTCGATGGGTCCGCAACCACCAAAAAACTTCCGCATCGGCGGTGGTGGGTTTGCTTGTTTCCGCAGTACTCCTGTCTTTCTTGTACATTACAAAGCAAAACGCGTTTAGTACAGAGAAAAAACTTCGACAGGACGCAGAGCTCGCAAACAGAGAAACGCAAAAGGCCAACTTGGATTTGCAACTAAATGCGGCGAAGCTTGCCCGCAATCGAGGGCAATTCCGCGAAGCCTCACGAATTATGCAGGAAGTAAAGCAACAAACAGTCTTGAGCGGTCCAATGGCTCTTGTACTTGTTCGCGACCTTTACTTCGCACAAGACATCAAAGATGCTTTGATTGAAATTGATAAAATTGATCGGAATGGCCTTTCGATCGCTGAGCAAGCCGAGTTTGATCTACTAAGCGGTGACATGATGTTGTTAACTCGCAACGATTTGAAGGGGTTTGCGCTCATTAAGAAGGCGTTGAAGAGTGAATCGCTATCAGCTGCTGAAGCCGCATATGGCGAAGCACTTGTTGCAGAAACGGCGGATGACTGCATCCGACACTTCGACGGTTGCCTCCATATGGATCCTTTTAATTCGAACGCATTGTCGAGACGAGGCATTTGCTGCTTGATCGTGGGACGCGTTCGGGATGCCAAAGAGAGCGCAAATCTCGGGTCAAGACTATTTCCCGACGATATGCGATTTCCTTTTCTGACTGCCCTAATCCATGCGATCCGCGGTGAGCAGGATGCATCTCGTGCGGCCCTCAAAGCATTGGCAGATCAAGGAGGGTATGAACAGGAGATCGGCGTCATCGAAGTAGTCAGTAAGTTGCAGTCGCGTTTTGCAACCGGAATATTGGGTGGCGAACCTTCTGCAACAACCAATGCGGCCGAGCTTATTGAGTCCGGGAGAATTATCTTCGATCTCGTGAAACTTATTTCCAGCAAATACGGCGATTCACCCAGGATGGGCTTCCCTCAGTCCTCATGGATGGGAAAACTGTTTCGGAGTATGCCAACAAGCCCATTCGAAGTAGCCTCCTTGGTGGCAGGCTTTAAATCCATCACGACCAAAATCGTTGAAATTCAACAGCTAGCCCCAAATCATCAAGTGCTAAATTACTTGGCTGGGCAAGCTTATTTTGGTGAAGGGAAATTCCGCAAAAGCTATGAATTGTTTCGATTGTCATCTCAATCGGATGCCATTATTGATGGAATCACTTCGCGTGCTTGCTGGTGGGGTTTCCTAAGCTTTCTCACCGACACCGTGCTATCAAAGTCACAGCTCAATGAACCCCAGTTGGTCGAGTTACTCCAACTTGTTATTGATCTCAAACGCAACGACGGTAAGTTCATTACAACTCCAGTCCCAGAAGATCTTGCCTGGTGCATGCTCATACGTGCACGATTTTACGGACTGGCTATTGAACTTGCACAACAAGAGTTGGCGATCGAAAGTAAGCCTTCCAAATTCAAATGGCAAGATAGGTTAGACGCAACACTTGATCTCAAGAAGAAGAACGATGAGTTGACGGAAGCGGCACTTGAGAGGTATAAACCCAAGAGTTGAGCGGATGACGTTCATCAGAAGCGATCAAGACGATCCATAGCATAGATTCTCATCCGTCGGTGTGAAGATGTTTCCAATGTTTTGGTTGGCAGATAATGACAGGGCTCGATCGCAGGCGGCCTAAACTCAATTCGTTACTAATCGGCGTGATAGCGCCGTCGCTATTGCACACCACAATCGAATCGAAGGTCGAAGTCCCGTTGCTCAGAGTATTGCAAGCAGGTCATTGAAAAGCTCGGCGGATCGATGATCTAGCCACGAGCAATCAAGAACTTTTTCTACACGAAGTTTGAGAGTTGCGTCGCTGGAGCTCGTGAGCTTCACGGAATGCTGAATTCTTGCAATCGCGATAGCTGTTAGATAAATGGCTGCGAGGAGTTCCATTGGCGTCGTACCATCCGCGACAGCTTGGCTATTGCCTTCAGAAGTTCCCATGCCGAGTCCCTTGGCGTGATCTCGCACGAGTTCGAGTAACTCCAGATCTGGTTTCCCGATATTGCCCAAATCCGATAGTTTTAAGCCCTGCCACCTTGGGTTGAGAGAAACGCCTGAGTCTGATACCCAATCGCTGATTTCCGTATCGAGTAACGCAGTCCAAAGTACTCCAAAGTCTCGTTCAGTTTGGACGAGACTCGTCAAACCAAAGCTTGCAACGGAAGGAGTCAATTGTGGCTCGGCGGGTTCTTGAATTTGGCACAGCGTGCCTTGAGCACGGAGTATTTCAATGGAAACGCCACCTGGTTTGCTCAGTATCTCGAGCAGTTGAGCTATCTCCTGGTTTTCTATATTCTCCTGATCTTCAGGGTCCGAAACGGGCAGGTAGTCGGCGATACGATTCTTCAATGCTCGCCTAAACTTTCTCGAAATCGTTTGCAGGGCATTACTAGCCTGCTTGGCCGTCTGAAATCCATGCACGGCGGCTAGATCCGCGAGCGTCTCACGATTTGCGGCTGCATGTTCTCGAAGCGTGTATTGGACAAAGAGCTGCCACATGTCCAATTGCCCCTGTTGCTCACAATCGCTGCGGACCTTGACTACGACATCATTGAGAATGTGAGTTGCCCAGACCACATCGAAGTCTTGTTCGAGAGAGTCCGATTGAGGTTCCCAACCCGCGATGGCTTCCAAGCTCACGACTTCTCCGCGTCTTTCGCGTTGCCGCACTCGATCGATGAAAAAATTCGTGAGTGAACGACAAAGATATTGGCGAAACCCAGTGGTGGCGTTTTCCGCTCTCGCTGCTAAATACTTTGCGACCAAATTCTCCGTTGGCCCGCGTTCTAGGAGTTTCGATGTCCAGAAATCTTGAACCAGCTCCTGCGCAGTTTCCAGTTGTACGCCGCGAGCATAACGCAAGTAGTCGACCAAGGGTTGCGTGTATTGGTTGCAAAATCGCTCCAAGTAGAATCGACGCGATACGTCATCCAAAGAAGCCGCACCGAACAACACGGACATCATGGTCGATTGAGCATCACTTAAAGCCAATTTTATATCTCCAATGTCAAACCAACGAAACACGAACACCTGCTCTCAGAATTGAGATTAGCCGACCAAAATTCGCAGACAAAGAAATCTTGGTGAGCCGCGCAGCCAATGTCGCAATCGAGCGTTGCATACATAGAAACCGCTAGCCGACGTGGCTAACCAGTTCGAAATGACAAATCTTGTAAAGGAACATCCTATGAAGAACTTAAGTTTACTATCTCTCGCCTCGTTTTGCACATTGCTGTTTTGTGGTTGTTGCCGGATTGAATTGCCACTTGCCGCATTTCCAACAACGGAAACCAGTGAGTTCCCGGATCCCAAGGACGCTCCGCAATTCAGTCCGCTCGACTTTGGTTATGCAGAAATCACCGACGAAGACTTGCAAAACGTCTTGGTTTATCGGCCGATGTTTCGACCAAATCAACAAACTCGCCAGGAAACAGTCACCAGTATGCAAACCCAAACGGTATCAAAAGAATTCACGGATGCAAATGGTAAGAAACGCACGATGGTAGAGGAAGTCGAGGTACCTGTGCAACTTACTCGCGAGATTTCTTTCACGGTTTATGAACGCGATGGCGATCACAGGTTGCGTTGCCCGATTGCCTCGTTGTCCGCATTTGATCCGACTGGCAATCAACTGACGGGCGAGCAGATCCGAGTTGAATTGCGGAAATGCCATCGCGTCGTCATTCAAAATGTAGGCTGTGCTGGGGATGCGTTTTATGGGGGCTTCTTACATCCGGACACCTTGTTTCTACAGAGCAATGATTGGAACTCAATCGATCGCGAAAAAGAAAAGCCAGTCGTCGATTAGAGGAATACAGCTTCAGGGCTCGACGCGGTTGTTCTTAGCGGATTGCACAAAGGTCTCTCTTGTAACTGAGCTTAGCTTAGTTCGCTAGTGGTTTCAGGAATTCTTGGGAAAGAGTTTATCCAATGCGCAGCCGTACTGCGCATTGGACGTTCAGTGTTTAGAAAGGCTTCTGCGTTTGGAAGCCATTGGATCTCGATTCATCAATGAGGAGTTTTGTCATGCGTTCACTACTTGTAATGTTGATGGTAATTGCCGGTCAAGCAAACACCTTGATGGCTCATGACCTTGACTGGAAGAACTTGCTAATCGCGTCACTCAAGTTACGGCAAGGCTTAGACTACGATGCAAACGTAGACTCGTACATGGAAGCTTTCAGGCCCGATGTCTGGAAACGGTACCGTAACGATGAGTTTGAGATGGTCGGAAAGCGCAAGGAGACAATCGAGTTAATGAAGCAAGCGATCGCAGGCTTCTCGTTGCAAGAGACGTTCGTCGTACGGACATCGACTGAATTTGGAAGCTACGATTTTGATTCGAAGAGTTTTCCTATCGAAGGATGGAGCGAATCGACGTATTTCTATGCTTCATCCTACCCCAGCGGAAATTTCCCCAGTAGTATGAGTCTGTTCCTTAGCAACCCAAAAGCCGTTAGCCGAATCGTGATGGATGAGGCCCAAGCTAAGGAATTTGTTCGCAATAGAAAAAACTCCTCGGGAAATGTCAATCGAAGTCTCTACGTGGTTCTTCAACTGCGAATCGTCAAGGCTAAATCGGATCCGGGCCAGTTGCTTTCCGAGATCGTAAGTTGCATGGTCTACTCTGACGAACGATACACCAAATTGATCCACGAATTCGACATGGTCAAAGCGACCGATAGCAAGGATGCGGCAAGTAAGCCAAAAGCCACACAGAAGCCAAACCCTTGATTTCAACAATCGATAGGGATTACTATTCTGGCACGCAATCGCAATCTTGCTCAGGAACATCTAGATCGAAATCCGTTCTACGATGTTCCTTGTCACTTTTTTCTGCCGTCGATCGTAGAGCCGAGTTGTTCGCGGGTCGGCGTGGCCGGCTAGGTTTTGGACGTCTTCTAGCGGGACTCCTTGCCCAAGTAAGTCAGTGATCGGCTGCAAAGAGCTTTCTGTGCGACGCATCGAATTTGAAGCCGGGCAAGAGATGCAGATTGACTACGGCCAAGGGGCTCGCTGCATGGACCACAATCGCAAGCTTCGTACGACCTACGTCTTCCGCCAAACGTGCACCTTGCGCTGCGCACTGTACTACGGACAACCGAACCGCTGCTTGGAATCGTGACGATTCTCGATATTCCGAAGCTGAGCCGAGCGATCAACGGATGACGAAAAGCATCTGACTCGTTAAGCCTGAGATTTTGAGGCAAAGCCTGGTATGGAGGATATTGGGTCATTTTTAGTTTGCTCCATCAATGCTTGCCCCGACAAGACTACGGTTTTGCCCTCCAATCGCCACAGCAATCACACAGGGATCACACCGAAACGACACTGAAATCACACAGGCTTGCCCTAGCATGTTGACAATGACATGGTGTCCCGAAATTTGAGACATCGAGTAGAATCGAAACCGCATCAAGTCAGTAGGATTTTCGGGATCGTTAAATGTCAACAGATATATACCTTCGTGCAGCGTTAGGAATCGTCATTTTGTTGACGACCTTCGTCACGGGGTTCCATCGCTTCAAGGCGTCCCAATCTGGAGAATAGATTTCTCGAAAGGACGAAGGAATTCTGTTCGCCATTGTCCTGCGGTTGGCCGGACTTATTCTGTTTGTCGTCACCATCGCCTATTTAGTCGCTCCTGCATCGATTCAATGGGCAATGATTACCATTCCACCCCCACTTCGCTGGATTGGGGCAGTAACCGGCCTCGTCAGTTCCATTTTGATGTACTGGACGCTTAGTAGTTTAGGAAAGAACTTAACTGATACCGTTGAAACTCGTGCAAACGCAACCCTTGTCACCGATGGTCCCTATCGCTGGGTGAGACATCCATTTTATTCTACGACTGCTCTGGTAATGGTTTCTGTGACGCTGCTTACGGCGAACTGGCTAATCGGACTTGGGTGTCTAGTTGTACTTGCGATGCTCGCCATTCGAACTCCAAAGGAAGAACGATCGCTTGTCCAACGATTTGGACAACCTTACATCGATTACATGGATCGCACGGGGCGGTTCCTTCCAAGGACACAAAAGAAATGAAGAAGCAAGCAAAATCGGAAATCGAAATGCCGATACGAATTATTTTGGTTGATCCTCCGCCCGGAGTAGATTTCGGCATTCAAGAAGGCAAGGGCAACGACTACAAAACAATTCAGGTCCAAAGATCAAAAGCTAGTGACCTACAATTTGAGTGTAGCATCGCCGTCAAAGACAACCGAACCGATGGTCCGCCAAACTTTGTTGGAACCGTTGTACAAGGCCCACCAACCGGTCGATTCATTTACATTGACATTGGAAAATCCGCTGGACAAATCAACAGTTGTTGGCAACGAAGAATCAAGATTCCATTGCAGGAGATTACATGGGAAATGATAGACTCTCTGGTGGACGCTCCAAAGCGAATACTTCAAGCCACGATTCCAGGAACCGACAAAGATGGTGGTCCAAGCTGTGCTACAGTAAAGCCGATTGATGGATGGAGAGTCGTGAAGAATGGGTGAATGAGATGCCTAAATTGGAAACAATGAGGTCGATGAAGCTCGCTACCTACAACATACTCAAAGGCGGATCGCATCGGATTCATTGGACCAAGATGATCGACGATCTAGGCGTTGACCTCTTGTTAGTCCAAGAGTCTTATCCGCATGATGAACATCTTCCACCATTACTGTATCCCAATACTCGAAACCGATCTGCGTGGGAGATGGTTGAGCAGAACGGCTGGGGCAGCGCCGTTTTCACAAGCAGCGGCACATTGAAACCAATAACTGTTCCTGGGTTCGCTGGCTGGGTTGTTGGCGCAGAGATTCGTGGCGCGTCCTGGCAATTTCATTCTGACGACTCCATTATGGCCTTCAGTGTTCATGCGCCATCAAGAGCAGAAAGTTACTCGAAGCAAGTAAACAAGTTACTAGACGAAATTGGCGGCATCGTTGTTGGCCGTGAGATAATCATTGGCGGCGACTTCAACTTAACGGTGAGTGTGAGTGTGAGTGTGAGCAACTGTCCTGAATCAGAACGACCTGTGAGTAGGCAAGACTTGGCTATTCAAACGAGACTATCCGAAGAGTTTGGTTTGCTCAATTGTTGGCAAGCTGCGAATCCCAATCAGCCATTGCCTCAGACACTTCGATGGACTAGAGATCGCACCATTCCGTACCACTGCGACGGGTTGTTTGTTCCAATGTCGTGGAAAGATCGTCTTGAATCATGCGACGTTCTATCTGGCGATGAGTGGAATCGACTCAGCGACCACAACCCAGTTGTTGCTCAATTCCGATAAAAGTCGATCCAGTCCAACTTAATCGACTTCGGATTGCCCTCGATTAACATCTTGGGCAACTGCATCTCAATATAGCCATCCTTCAACGGAATGACTTTGGTCGGCTGGCCATCGCCGTCCACGATCCGAAGCTCCATCCAATACAGACTCTTCGAGTTCAACGGTACGTCTTCTTTGCCGTCCTTCCAAAGTCGTACATCGCCGGTTTGACTCGATACTGACGCTTCGAGCTTCAGCTTCTCAGTAGATACCTTGAAGTTCTCTAGCCCCTTCAAGCGAAGTTGTATCAGAACCTTTTCCGGCCACTGCTCAGTGGTTCGCTCGATGTTCACACTACTGATGCCCATTGGACTGCGAACATTGAAAACAACTTTATCGTTCTCGGACTTCACTTCCACTCGATCATCAGATCGTTTCGTTGTGATTTTGAATTGTGGCGTATCGTCGGCGGCGAAGGTGGAGCCAATGAACACCAGGATCAGTCCAAATGCAAAAGTAAAATTCGTCATGGCTTATTTATCATCCTGATTTGCCTGAACGTCAACCAAGAAGATGCAACATATTTTGGCTAAGGACAGGCACTTGGACTCATAATGAAAGCTAGGTTGATGGGAGTTCTTGGTGGGCACATGAAGAATCGAGTAGAATGGACGGAACCAGACGAACGGACGATTTGGTTGGCGGCGTCTTCCTTGTGGAGGCAATCAGCTGATCGCTTGAGAAATTTCACGATTATGATCTCGACGTAAAAATCGTATGCTACATTCAATCAGATCCCGATGTACAAGCGGTAGTCAGTGCATGTTCTTAGCGAAATGGCTAGATCGAAATCCGTTCTACGATGTTCCTTGTCACTTTTCTCTGCCGTCGATCGTAAAGCCGCGTGGTTCGTGGGTCGGCGTGGCCGGCCAGGTTTTGGACATCCTCTAATGGGACGCCTTGCCCAAGTAAATCTGTGATCGTCGCTACGCGGAATGAGTGTGGTGAAAGCCGGCTTGGAAGACCCGCCGATTTCATTCGGCGCTTGACCATGCGACCAATGTCGTTAGTGGTCATCGATCTCAAGGTTAGTTCTTTGGATCTGCGGATCGTGGTTGTGAACAGCGGGCGATGGTCGTTCAGTCCGAGTAACGTATCGATACCTCGCTGGTATTCAAACAAAAGTGTTTGCAGATCGTGTCGCACCGGAATTTCCCGGGACTTGCCCCCCTTGTCTATGAAGTGAAGGCAGAATTGATCACCCGCGTCGTATAGATCTTTGACCTTGAGCTTGGAGACCGCACCGATTCTGGCTGCCGTGTAAATGAGGATGGCAATGATGCACTTATCTCGAAGCCCGATAATGTTGCTGGTGTCTATCGACTGCAACAGACCCCTGGCTTGCTTGACCGTGATCTCCGGCGTTTTGCCCTCAAGCACCGAATAGCGCTCCGTTCGCACGGACAATGCAGGATTGAGAGTGATCGCATGTCGCGTCACCATTCCGTCGAAGAAGTGCCTCAGTCCTGCGAGAACTTGTTTCTTACTTGAAATCGAAACCTGCAAATCATCGAGATAGAGCCCGACATGTGCTGGACTTATCCTGCCCAACGCAAGCGATTGAGATTCGCACCATCGCAAAAAGTATCGGACTGCTCGCATATAGGCCCGCCGCGTGTGCTCGCTTCTGATTTTGGCGTAGAAAAATTCCTCCCAAGCGAATCTGGCAGAGTCGCCAGCTACGTCGATCAACAACGGCAGTTGGTCGCGGAGCGATGGTAGCAAGTATTCAGCCACGGAATTACTTGGCTAGGCCGAATAGTCTAGCTGCCTCGTCACTTGATCGAGAAAGATCATACGGTGTGATCGATCCCAACTTTCGAGGGCTGACCGTGGATCAAACTTGCCACATTCCCAATCGAAACTCGGATTCCACTTTCCGAGAATAAACCTTGCGGCGTGAACGGCTTGTTTGTCTCGTCCTAAACCTGCCGCCCATTCATCCAGCTCGTTTGGGCTCCAGGGCATTACGCCTGGCGCTTCGTTGAGCGAAGGGAATCTCACTGCGATTCCCATAAATGCAAGATCTCTGTATGGCTCCATTCCTGACTACCTCCATGCTTCAATGTACTTTTTTTGCAAATTCCATCTACGTCGGGTTAACGCACGATAAGGTCCTTTATCATGCATTAACGGGGAATGCAAACGAATCTCTTTCTAGAGTTCAGGGATCATCACGCGGAGCGTGATGGTTACGTACACATCACGTTCCGCGTGATGCATGCAAGACATTAGCCAGCGACTCGCATCGGATTGTCGACATGAATGAAAGCAGACTGAATGAATAGGAACTGCTCAGTCGTCAAAAGTTGATCGGGCATAGCCATTCGAATGATTCCCTTGCCGTACGTTGATAGCACGATTCCGGCTTCTGCAAATGAGTCTCGAAGCGAATCGCCGTCTTGTTTTCGCGTTTGGGGATCGGTCGACTGAAGAATAAGCGATCCGGTGCGAAGGGATTCATCGGGTCTTAGGGCATTCCAGCCATTGTATTCTGCGATGGCAGCCACGCAATCGGCGTTTGAAATCCGAGTTGACAATGCCGATCGCGGTGACGGAGTTGCCATCCAGGCACCGTATCCAGCGAAAAGTCCGCCGAGGTTTACAGTCTCGGGGAAGCGAGTGTCACGGCCAATATCGATTGCATGCAACATGTGCATCAAGGAGTCATCGCCGCTCTTGGTATCGACGGCTGAATTGAGAAAACTCGCAATCCAATGCTGGCTTTTGGGGTTTGTTGCCAGTCCGACACCCAGCGGGATGTAGCTGCCAACCCATTTGTGCGTACCCGCAACGATGAAATCAGCGGCGTTCGCAATTTCGCTTAGGTCGGTGTGCCCCAACGCCTGAGCCGCATCCACTACGACGAAGCGGACTTCGTTGTTGGCTCGCAGTCGATCGACGATCTCCACGATTGGTAAGCGAATGCCCATAGAATCCACCGCCGGCAAGAAGAGTCCATCGCAGTGGTATCTTGCATATACCTCGCTCAGGTAGCTGCATATGTCATCAATATCCCATCGATCGGCGATGATGCGATCTTGAATGCGACCAACGATAATGTCGCAGTCGACTTGCTTGGCCTCTTCGGCCAACTCATGCTGGTAGACAGGCCAGTTGAGATCGACGGACAAGCATCGATGACACGTTCGCGTTAACATCCTTGCACCAAGTTGCATCAAAGCCCGCGACCTATTCGCCAAATACACGTCGCGTGTCGTTGTATTGGCGAATCCCTTAGCGAGCGATTCTCGCAATCGATTCACTCCGCGCCAGGCTTTCAATGAGCGTTGGTTTTTCACTTTGACTGACGGAGCGTTGCCAGTTCCGTCAATGAGAAAGTTCAAAACGTTTCGAGAGCTAGGTGTGTCCGCTACGAAGTCGAGAAAGCTCTGGTAGAGTTTTCTTGCTTGAGAGCGGAAGCGACCGATTCGTGCGTCGTCGAGATAGAGGGTGTTTTGCGGCATGATATGTCATGACATTTTTCAAGCTGCATGTACAAAGGTCAAGGAGGACGTTCGAAGATTTCTTCAAAAGGTTTTGCGTACGCGAACAGACGATCCCAACGTTGTTCGGCTTGAGCCACAGCATCGAAATTAAACAAGAGCGTGAACCGAGTGGAATGGTGCTGGTCGTCGGCTACTTGGTAGCCAACTGCATGCGATCCATAGATTCCAAAATCGGCGATCAAGTCTTGATCGTTCGTCAGCGACGATTCTCGAATCAATTGAAGTTTGATTCCATATCTTCGATGATCTTCGATCAGTCGTTGTAGTTTTGGAATTATTTCTTGCGAGTTGATAGGCCACAGCGAATCACGGATGATGAAGATGCGTTCCATGGTAAGTTGCTGGCTGGAGACCAACTCGCCATTGAGGCGCAGACTTTTCTGGCCGGGTTCATCTTGCCAGTAGCTGGAATCTCTTATCCACGCAACTGACCTGTACAGGTAAACTACTTTACTACGCAGCATTTGCTCGTAGACCAGTCGCCATGATTCGGTGTTATCAAAGACGAGAGTACCTTGTCCCAGGTTTTCGAGTGTTTTGCCGATGGCGTCGAGTTGTTGCAATGCAGCAGTTCGAAAGACGGGGTCGGGAATCTGGCTTATTTGGCGCAATGCGATTGAGTATTGGATGAATGATGCGAACATCGGTTCGTCCCGAGCCAGTGCGAGCGGAATGTGCCGCACTTTTTCTTCGACTGCCAGGTAGCGTCGCAAAGTGACTACGATATAAGCTACGCCAGCCAAGTTAGCTACCTGTATCAAGTGAGCTAGCCAAGAATCTAGCCGTACGCCGCCACTTGCAGTCGCCGCGACAACAATTCCAACAATAACCAAAGCAAGCAGGAGCGGCCAGCCGGCCATGGGCGGTCGATTTTTGTGAGGGCTTCGCATAATGAGCCCTGATTAGCGCACCTTGCGGCCTATTGCAAGAAATATCTTCGGTCGCTCAATCCAGATCGCTACGATGATAGTTCATACAAATAAATCACAATGGACCTCGATTCGCATTCCAGACAAAACCTCTGAGAAAACCTTTCGGAAACGAAACGACGCATTTAACTGAATAGTCTACTCGCACCAAAAAAAGATCAGGCTTGAATCAACAGATTGAAACCAGCTTGCTTGAAATGATGATCCAGTCCAAACACATCCGACACGCCCAGCTTTGTCATCAGGGAAATGCTGACGCAATCGGTCATTCCCCAGCCCTTATCTGGTCTCTCGCGGAATAACTTCCATGCGATCGATTCTAGTTCCTGCGTTACGTGAACAATTTCAACTGAAGCAGACTTAGTCAAAGCATCAACAAGTTGAATGGCAACTTGCCTAAATCGAACTTTTGCTAATCCATCTGCCAGTTCAATCAACACCAGAGATGTTGTCACCGTTTCTCGACTGCTTGCAACAACCAATTGCCATGCATTAACGGCACTTGCATGCCAATAGTCGTCTTTGTCAGTCAACGCAATGAGACCGGAAGTGTCGAGGAAAACTGGCATCATTACTTTCGACCAAACCGGTAGTCGTCAAACTTTTGAGCCAAGTCACCTAAGCCACTCGAGAAGCTTATCCCAGCCAAAGGATCGGTCCCATTCGAGGGCTCTGCGGTCGTAATCGGGGGCGACTCAAAAGTTAAGACAACCTCAGCGTTTTCCTCGAGATCAACATCTTCCAATGGCTGCAAGACACCGTTTTTGTAAATCGCTCGAATTGTCTTATTCATAGCCGAAGTCCGCCTTATTGCCAAAAATCACGATTGAGTGAGCTTACCCACACACTCTCCATTGTACGAGAAATAGGACACTGAAGCCAGCTTGAAATAGAGTGTCATTCATGGCAGGGTTGTACTTGATGCCTGTTCCAAAGATTGAATCCATCAGGCTTCTACCAATGATATTTTTACTTTTTGATAAACCTGCCTTCATCGGCTGTCATCCATCGGGGCTCGCCTCGCTGAGGCCGGCAAGGCCCTTGGCCCCGATGGATGATGGACGATGAAGGCGGATGCGCCCGTGGCGTAAGCGATGTTTACCCACACCTTCCCCGACCTGCTTTTTGAGTGCAGATTCCGGACGGGCTCATAGCGAGATTGCGGCAACGTGATTTTAGGGAAAGGTTCGATCGCACATCCAACCTTTCGTAAAACAGGAATAAGCGGTTTAAGCTTGTTGCAATGGAAGCGAATTGCTTTCGGAAACGGAATGTTGCAGTAGTTTCCCACTGAATTGTCCCAATTCAAAACGAGTCGATGCAAACGGCAATGAACTGGAAACTGCAGAAATCGCAATGGCAACGTCCAAACGCGAAAAGGAACGCCCTTCGGTGACTAGCCATTTATCGATCGCCTTTGCATGTTCTGTAGAGATTCCACATGCGACCAGCTTTTTTTGCATGCTCGAATTCGAATGAGCAAACATTTCCCGTCTGGCTTCAGCAAGCTGCTTCATTAGGATGTCACTTTGGGCTTCAGCCACAGTCAGCCATAAGCCGATTCGATCGCGGATTTGTTCCAACGAGTCTTTCACCCGTATCGAATGACGTCGCGAGTAAGTAATCGAACATGAATCGCCGTTGAGCATAAATCCTTTGGATCCGGAATGGTACCAGCCGCTACGGATGCCAACACTTCGTCCACCAACTTCGGAGTTGTAGACCACAAAAGCCGGCGCAAACCGCTCGCCCCAATAATGAGTCCATGACGATTCATCTACCAAATAGGCAAACATGTCTCGGTCACCTGCGAAGAACCCCATCGATTCAGAACGTTCGTTGTATTTGCCGGTCAAATCCATGGCTTCATCAAGTACGACATCCAGCAAATCTGCATTGAACAAACGTTCGTAACTGATTCGGTGGAGCGATCGGATGGTTTGCCCGGTCGTGAATAGCTGCAACGGACGGTCACCGAACGGAAAAATCTCAGAAAGGACTTGTGAAGCGGTTTCTAGTTGAAGGCGTTCGATGATCTTGCGATCTGCACCAACGTACGTACAGAGTTGGCCAAAACTCCAGTCTGTCAGGTCGTAGGCTCTGTCGCCCGTGATCTTGAGTTTGAGTTGATTCTGGTGGGTCGTTGCGTACATGTTGGCTGGCGGTTTCCAGAGCACGGACGAATTGTCTTTCTCTTTGAGCATTTCTGTATAGAGTTCGTCAAAGGTTGCGTACCGTGAGTCCGGCTCGCGTTTAAATAGTTGGTTGAAAAACCGAGTGTTTGTCGACATTGCTTGCGTCTCCTCAAAATTGCAATTAAGAAATTCAAAACCTGAGGATGCACAACCGATCCTCCGACGCATGAGTTTGGTTTTCATGCTTGGGAATACCGGCGGTGGAGACGTCTACCCCGAGATGCGAGAGTTTGAAAGAGCGATCGCGAAAGAGAATAGGTTCAGTGGTGCATTGAACCTATTTACTGTGAAAGATCAGTTGATTGTTCATCAGTACATGATCAGACACTCGAGCGATTGAGGGTACCTGTCTTTTCCGAAGAGGAAACCGACTAGATACACAAATCGTCGTTTACATAACGGGACTCAATTTGAACGCGGAATGCGACGCGACTTGAATCGATGCCATTCCTAGAAATCCGCGGGTTCTTCCGTCGTTGCGGGCGCAGCGCTCGCATTTTGGTAGATCCACATGTAGGCCATGTCCGCGACTTTGTTGACAAGTGGTAGGTCATCGCGACCAAAGCTGGTCGAATCCTTCCACGCGGTACCATCTTTGTAAATACGCGAAATCGAGACATTGTGACGCGTCCCTTGTTGCGTTTCGTTCTCCCAGATCGCAGCTTTGATGCGACCCATTCGAACTTCGTGAACTGGACGTTTTGCAGTGTTGGCTGTTGCCATGGTAGTAATACCTTTCAAAAGAAGTTAAGCCATAAACAGAATAAACTCACACGCCTTCATCGCCAGTTGGCGTTGAAGTTTGCAGGGAACCGAGAGCGGATCCCCATTTCCCTGCGAAAGTTCTGGCACCACAATGGGTGGAAAACCACCAATCGTGAGCCAGTTGTCTAAATCGGATGCGATCTCTGCAGCTTGGTCGTAATCACCCAGCCGCATCGCTTCCATCATGCATCGCCATGCCGTTTGTGGGTCCATGACTACACCGCGAGCGTCAGCAAACTGCCGATTCGAGAGTCTTGCTCCATTCGATCGCCTGCGTTGGTCAATCGACCAGTCAGACGAGTCAGAGTGTCGACAGCTCGAAAGATAGTGAAGCCAGCACCGTTCGTAGCCATTGATGAGACTGCGGATTTGACGAGATTCATCGAAATGCCGTATCCGGTGAGAGCCTTCGTGGCTTCGGCAGCATCAGCGCCGAGTGAAGTTGAAAAGGCTTTTTGCATGGAATCAGCAAACGCGTCGCGTCGCGCGTCACGGCTTCGCACCAATCGACGGATAATGTCTTGGATATCATCCAAGGCGCTAACGACTTTCGTTGTATGTTTGCGCGAGTATCGAACGACTTCGATCGCATCCCAAACGATGTGATTGGCACAAACATGTTGGAACCAGAATGTTTCGACACCGATAGTTCGACGTCCCACTTCGGAATTCCAAACGAAGAAACCGGGGGCAAATTGTTCACCACCAATTTCGACCCAAGCGGAGTCATCGATCAAAAAGGCGAACATGTCTTGCTGTCCGGCGTAGAATCCGGTTGCTCCGTTGAAGCCTTTCGGCGGAGCATCGAATCCCTCTGCTTCGTTCCGTACGACTTCCAGCAGATCCGAATCAAAGATTCGAGTGTAGCTGGCGCCGTGGATTGATCGAAGCGAATTACCGTACGTCAACAATTGCAGCGGTTTACCGCCAGCGGGAACCGTTTCACGCAAGACGCGCGAAGCGGTATCCGGACTGAGTCGATTGACCGTCTCTTTTTGGACATCGGCAATGGAACAGGTTTGTCCAAAGCTCCAGTCGTTCAAAGAGTAGATGCCACTGCCACTGATTTGAAGTCCAAGATCCGAAACCAGGGGGCACGGAGTGATCTCAGTTGGCAGATGCCAATAGAGATTCGAATTTTCCTTCATCTGATTGCAGTGAGATTGAAGAGCTTCAAAGCTTTCGAATCGTTCGTCATTGGGACGAGCGAAGAGTTGTTGAGAAGCGCGTTTAAGATTGGCCAAGAGAAAGCCTCCTATGGACCACGAGTAGAGAAATAACCTAAGAAACAACCTGAGGTGCACCACCGATCCTCATTCGAACTAGAAATGTCGAACGAAAACCGATGCTTGCATCATCTACTCGGTACAGCGTGAGTCAGGCGTCAAAGAACTGCCTAGGTTATGGAGAGAAAAGACAGAGTGTGTCTTTTGTGAGTAGGTTTTTCATTACCAAGGCTCTCGACCTGTCAAGATCGGGATTGGACTTCAGTGAGTGCGTAGCTACCAGTCTGCGAAGTTAACAATCGCAACCAGCGTGTAGATTTTTGTAACCACCCATTGGGGGTAGCAGACTGTTCAACAGGGGCGCGAGGCGGCATTTTATTGGAAACCGCAAGAGGTTGCTATCGAGCAACTAACTATTGCATGGACTCGCCCTGAGGAGCGCGAGTGCTACCGTTTGGCCCATTGCATTAGGCAAGATCCCATAAAACGCCTTCCCCGGTTTCGCGCTTGTGCATTCCGTCATTACGCCGATGAATCCCTGAAAAATGACAAGCCCATTGGACGTCCATTGGCCATTCTGACATGACGATGCTTCTCGCAGGAGATATTTTCCGCAACAATGCTAGCCGGTACGCCTCCAAAAGATCCTTCTTGCAGCAGAATTCAAGAGATGTCGACACGAAAAGTTTTCAAGCCAAAGAAACACATAGGAGACCAGGAAACGGCAGGCAAGTTGGACTTGTCCAATAACTGTTTGCTGTTCTATGCAGCGTGGAGCGTCTATTGGATGCGTACGGAATCCGAAAACCTAATCGTCAGCGCGAAGCGCGCAGACAAAGAAACGTTGCTTGAACTTTTTCGAATTGAGAGCATTAAGATGCAACTTCCTATCGGCTGCGGGCTAGCCACGATTTGTGGCGAGCACTCGGACTACAACAACGTATGTGTATTGTTTCGATATAGCGACGAGTCCAGAGATTTTGATTCACTCTTGAAGTACAAAGGTGAGATGTCCGACTTTGCAGGTGCCGTTATCCTCTCCAAGAAAAACGGACACACGATCAACGAAATCCTGGAATTGGCAGGCTAGAAACCCACGCGCTCCATCTCCCGGGTAGGCTCATCCCACCCGAAGCAACGTTTCTTTCAGCTACAATTTCTTCGCACAACCCCAAATAGGGACCACTCCAGTGGCTTAACTCTTGACTCTGGTCGCTTTGAATTTCCCACCAATGACAGTAAAGCCATGGAGGCAATTACGAGCCATGAATGTCCCTTCCAGGCGATCGGAAAAATACGCTGTCATCACGTATCCCCATTCGAATCGAGGCGGGGAATTGGATGAGAATTCATATGGACCCGCAAAGAATGAACCTGCCTCAACAATTTGCCCCTTGAATTTGAGTCTAAAGAGTTGGCCCACGTATTCGTCCTGGTGGTCAATCGCGACAAAACAATCTCGTTGATGAATTCGTACCGTCAATGCAAGTCGCCAAAGAGTTTCGTCGGGATGCATAACGGGTTCCCCGTTCGCGAAAGTCTGTTCGAAATCAAATTTCCATAGTCCAGCCAGTAGAACGCCGGTAATCGGGCTTGGAGTCAAGGATCTTGAATACAATGAAATGGACTCAACGGGAACAATCTTCGCGACTTCATCGGGAGAGTAACACAGCTCAAGAAACGACGCTATGCAAAGCGCTTTGGCAACCGATTTGATACTCTCCTGATCTGCCAACCATGGGCTTCCATCCGTGCGAGACTTCAACCAGTTTTGAATTGTCGAACTTGCCACTTCAGCTTTTTCTGCAAGTGCATCAGGCGTGAGATTTTCCCGGAACATGACTCGCATCAAAACTTCCGGATTAATGTGATGCTTGTTTTTCTTGGTTGGGGTTCGTTTGGCTGAAGTCACTGTTTATTCTCAGATTGCGATCGGATCGGGTCAGAGTCAACTCTATTAGATTTTAACGAATCAAGTGGCAGTGGTGTTGCGCCCTGGCCCATTGAGAGTGCAATGGTCAATTTATTGGACAACGTGACTAGGTTTGCGATACTTGGCTCATGTTCGATCCAACATTCACGATGAGCATTTGGGGGGTGTGTCGCGGAATCAATCCGCTCGTCTTGAGAATCAATCCTAACGCTGACGTTGAAATTCTCCGACTACCTTGTGAGGAAATTCCACTGGTAGCGAGACGCTTGATGGGAGAGTGCGTTTGTGACGAAGAGGCCGAAAGATACTCGCTCGCCGTCATCCGATCCATGCAAAAGGTCTGGTTAGTCAATAATCCTGACCAGAACGATAAGGCATTTGTCGACAACGAATGGCTACGACGTTTCTTGGAAGGCTACATTCAAAAAGTACGATCAAAAATGAAGGTAATCACTGCTCTCTCTCATCTGCAAGCAAGAAACTTGTCGGGCTCAGAACCATCGTATCATGAATGGGCAAAGATCTTCGACGGTACAGAAAGATTGACCCTCAAAGGACTCAAGGACTGTTCAACTTTCGAGCAACTAACTGCTGCGATTTGTGCCGGACATCGACTCTCCATATTGGAGCATATCAAATTACTAGATCAGCTGATCCAATGCGACAACGTCCTACCAAGTCTCAGACTACAGCTCTGCCGGATGCTCGGGACACTTGACCATGTCGAGGTAATATCGATCCTTGCTAAGGCATCAACCACGCAATATTTTCGAAGCGTCGCGTTGGACGAACTAGGACTTGCGTTGAGCGTCTTGCTGGAACAGGATCTGGTTGGCTTCGAACATGCAATCGCTAGCTCTGCGACGTACCTCGATCGACTGCGACACGGCGACTTCAATAGCATTACGAGAACAAGCAAGGAGGCCTATAGAGTTGCCTTGGAATCGATTGTCTCAAGCAACGTACAAAAATTCTCGAACCAGAGACGCAGCTGTGCTGCTCGGTTGCTTGCAACGATGAACTGTATTGGTTCATCTCCAAAAATCCTCGATTTTTACGAATCCATTGAACCAATCGACCGCAAGCAATGTCTTAAGGCTCTTATAAAGCTTGGATCACAATTCGCCCGATGCGATACGCTCGCGTCAGAACAGTTCCTAACTCGATTGGTAAATTTACTAGAACGAACCCAATCGGCTTTGGTCGCCGACTTTCTAAAAAGCGTCGGCAACGCCAATGCCATCAAACTAATGGAGCAAGCTATCCTAAACCCTTCGCGCCCGGATTGGAATCTCAGCATGTATATCGAAAACCTGAGTGACATTGGAACGGCAGACTCGATTGAGATACTCAAAAGCGCGTTTCCCCTTTTGCCAAAAAGCTGCAAGGAGATCATAGATGAGGCCATTTATTCCATTCGACGGCGATTGAGAGTCGAACAGACAGCATCAAGGTAGTGCGCACTCACTGTGAGCCGCAACGCCTTAGCGTGCGGGCTGGAAGCCGGGAATCCCCTGCGAATTCGGCCCTTATACCCTCAGGCTCAGTAGGCTTATGCCACGCTAGTAGATTTCAATCTGCCTCTCTCCTAATTGGACGATCGATTTTTCAGTCGATATCCCTGATATCGTAATAGCCCCAGAGTCATAATTGCTGGGGCCATAACTGAAACCGAGTATAGGAATAGTGTCGAAATGAATTTCGGACATCCACCATCGATCGTCGGCGCAACATTCATATCTAGCAAATCGATCTCGACCCAGGAAAGTTTTTGCAACCAATCCTTACTCAGCAAATGCAAGGCCAACCAAGTGTCTATCGCGATGAAGATTGCGACCAAGCCAGCGAAGAGTGCTCGCACAGCGGTACGGTGAGTCGTTGCGAAAGCAACGACTCCAAACGCGATGGCCGAGCCAGTAACAACGGAATAGCCTGTGATAACGAACCAAAGGTTGTAATACGATGAACTCTCCGTGATTTTCTCGCTTTGATCGACTGAACCAAGGTAAGCGAACAGAATCGCAACCAGGGTCGCCGCGAGCAGCAGGTCTCTAATAGAAAGCGAACGAAGCCGCATTTCGATCAAGTCTGGTGCATTCAAACTCGTTTGGAAACATGCCAGGACGATTCGAGACGCGAGCATTACGAACGGAGCAACGATCATCCCAATAACCCAAACCTCCGGTAAGTCATCGAGCGTTAATTGCTTGACTTGAGAAAGCATGCAAAAAATTGTCAGTCCAGCAATCAACAGCCTTGCCGCACGCTCGAGAATTTTCCTCGGCGAGGCACTGAACCATACAGAAGAGAATAGAAATATTCCGAACATCCAGCCGTTTACAACGGAAGCCGGCAACAATGTATCAAGAATAGTCAGCGTCGACGCTACTAGACCATGCATGAGAACGACAGCTACAAAGCCCCATCGCTGCAACGAAGCGGTCCCCACCAGACGAACCTCTGATCGTAGTAGGGTAACAGATTGCTCCAATTCCGCGATTCGTTCAAAAAGTAAAGCGACATTTTCGTTCATGCTTCGAGGCTTCATTCATCCGTTGATAAAAACGACTCAATTCAATTCATGCGAATAGAAAGAATACCATTCCGAAGCCAAGAGCCCTTTAGTTGTGGCACTCACTTGCTCGCAATTTCCATTGGTCGCCCAATGCTTTTAAACCGTACCAGCCTGCCAATGCATGACCAATGGACGTTTGGCTTGCCCATCTCGATCGGTTTGCAATACTGTCTGAAATTCGTTCAGACCTGACTACTTAGAAAGCAATTATGCAAACTGAGCAAATACTCGGCGTGGAAGAGTTGGCGATTGCCGTCTCAACTCCTGATAAAAACGGCTACAACATCGTTCCAATATTGGATGGAGAGATTGGCCACGGTAAGACCGCAACAATTCTCTCTCTGTTCAAGAATTTTTCTCGCTGCGAGGTGCTGTCCGCAAGTCTCTATGACGCTGCCGACTTCTCTGGTTATCCCGTTCCATCCGAGGATCGATCATCGGTTATGCACCTGCCCCCGAGCTGGGGCCTCTTTGAACCAGACGAGAAATCCTGTTTGTATCTCGACGACTTGACCTTAACTCATCCCAGTGTAATGAATGCACTCATGAGGCTGGTGCTCGAGAAGCGGATCGGAAATTTTTTGATCCCTCCATCGGTTAAAATCGTCGCTGCGTCTAATTCCCCCGCGATTCTTGATGGAGCAGGCCACAAACTCAGTCGCCCTTTGGCGAACAGGTTTTTCCACGTTCGATTTGAGATGCCAGTAAGTTCATTTATATCTGCGCTTGAAGGTACGTTTCCAGAAATCCATCTCCCGAAAATCGATCCCGGTGCTCACGCAGCAATGTTAAAAGTGTGGGAGCTCAAATTCGCGGCGTTCTTGAGAAGATTTCCGACCATGATGTCAAGCTTGCCCCAGGAACAAGAAGACGATGAATACCCAAACGCGTTTACGACCCCTCGTAGCATTTCGATGGCTCTAAGACTCTGTGCGAGTGCGGAGTTGATGAATATTGGCCCGCGCTCCGAAGGTTCCCGCAATGTTAAAGCAAGTTCCGTTTTCCTGCGATTGCTGCGAGGATCCATCGGTACGGTCACTGCCATTGCATTTGCGTCCTACTTGACGCAAGACGCTACGGCTGCGCCGAGCGAGGTATTGTTGAACGACGCCAAAGTCGATTATCGCATATTAAAAGACGATCAGATCCACCTTTTTTTCGCTTGCCTTGCCGGTGAACTCATGAAATTGGAGTCAGACGAAGTTCAGTTCCACATTGCCAGCCTTTCAATGCTAGAAAACATTCAGCGACTCGACGAAGCAAAGAAGATAGATACAGGCTACGTCAGTGTTAGGACACTTTCCCAGAACGGCTGGCTCACGAAAGCCGCTGCCGCAGCGCATCGACTTGGTGAACTCGAATCGTTCAGGAAAGCGACTCAGGCAGCTTTCCGCAACGATAGCCAACTTGCGCAATTCGTAGAGGCAATCGAAGGCGCCCCAAAGGATACTAAACCAACGAGGAAGACCCGTGCACTCATCGGAGTATAGACAACTGCATGACGAAATTCGAGTAGCCAGACTCAAGACAATCATCGACTACCCATACTATGGTTCGCTCTTGATGTGTCTCCGCTTCGTCATTGATGAACGTGTACCATCACTTGCTGCGATTAACCGACATGCCTGCTGCTTTATGAACCCGACGATCCTAAACCAGTTCCTGGAACTGTCGCGAGAGAACCGTCTTGGAAACCTTTCGACTTTGATTTTGCACGAGTCTCTCCACTGCATTAGATTGCATTTCTCGCGCGCTGAAACTCGTGAACACCATCGTTGGAATGTAAGCGCAGATTTAGAAAACAATGACGGGATCGAACAGATCCGTCGCTTTCCAAAAGAATTTACTCCACTGCTACCGAGTGATTTCAAGCTTCCATCTGATCTAATTGCAGAGTCCTATTACGAAAGACTAACAGACAAGGCGATCAAAAACATTCGTTTCGTCGATATGGGTAGCGGAGTGTTTGGCCAAAGCCGCGATTGGGAGATCGCCGTTGGAGGAGATTGCGATGAAAATGCAGTCCTCAGCGAATACGAGCATGCTCTGATAAGGCAAACGGTAGCCCAAGAAATACGTGAATATCAAACAAAGCATGGGAGTTTACCTGGCCATGCTTTGCGATTGGCCGACTCGATTTTGGGCCGATCCAAGATTGACTGGCGAGCGAAGCTGCATACCAATTTGATCCATCAGATCAATCAAATCAACAACGATAAATGCCAGTATTTGTATCGTCGTCCAAGTCGACGCGCTTTGGTATCGGCTCCTCTGATTCTTCCAACATTAACCGGTGGTTACAAATCGAAAATTAGCGTGATCGTCGATACCAGCGGATCGATCGATCAAGAAAAAATCGCCATCGCTATACGCGAAATTTCCGCAATCGGCCAGTCGATGAAAGCGGAAATGGAAATCATCCCATGCGATGCGGTCGCGTACGAACCAACCAGCCTTCAAACTGCTATGTCAGTTCGGCAAATCGCGTCCAAACTCGATGGCAGACTTATTGGTGGTGGAGGCACTGACCTAAGAGAAGGACTACGAGCAGCATTGAATTTGGCTCCTTTTTTTGGAAAAAAGATTGATCAACGTAGGAGAATACCCGACTGCCTGGTTTGCCTCACCGATGGCTTCACACCATTTCCAGAGGCTCGACCATCAACACCAATCTTGTGGGCAGTTTTTAGTGATTGCTTGACGGAACTACCATCCCCCTGGAAGCAGAGCGATTTGGTAACGATACCATGTTAAAACCAGACGAGACGGACAAAAGCAAATCACTCTTCTCAATCCAAGTAGTTTGCGGAAACAGCAAATTACATGAAATCATCCTTGAGCGAAAAAGCTTTTCCGAAATTTCCGTCGTGTTCAATCCGTGCCTCGAAGCCCCGAAGTTAGCACTGCGTTTTATAGACACACCACCTTCATGCTACAAAAAAGTACAACAAGCGATTGATGACTTACGAGGCGACGACTTGACGCCTAAATCGAGCAATAATGAACTCGCTCATCGGATGGAGCGGTTCATCATGAGTTCCATCGCAGAGGCTCAATGCATCAAGACATCAAAGCAGGTGCTTGACCAGCGGCGCAATCCGGAAGGGATTCAAGCTGCAATTTCAGTCATACGATCGATCGAGACTGATCATGCAAGGAAGGCTATCGACCGGCTTTACCGATCCAAATCGAAACTGGTCAGAGAAGCTGCGATGCATATCCCATTTTGACCGTTTTTTCCGAACCCAATGGCAACGCCAAGGCTCGTTCTCAAAAACTTCTAAGCTCCTTTCGAAATGCATACGGTATGTCGGACTCATTCAATATCGTCGTGCCCTGCGGTACAGGGTTTCACAATGTAGAAGTAGATTTTTGGCATCGAAAAGCATTCGTGGTCTTCAATCCTTGCGACTATCTTCCATTGATGATTGATCGATTGGCGAAGAAGTCGTGCAATAAGTCAATCGGAACGGCGATTGAAGCAACCAATGCTTCAATCGAAAAAAATTCGTATCCAGAGACTCGAGAGTACGTTGCGATCCAACTGCAGTCGAGTGTTTTTCGAGTCATGGATTATGCCAAACAACACGAAAGGCTCGCTCTCAAGAATCTGAGCATTGAAGAGCTAATTGACCTGCATATCCTATTCAAAAGTAACCGTCGCATACGACGTCAAATCGAGCTTCGAATCTATCTATCCATCAAAGCAGGGCAACCACTAGATCGCAATTCCGCGACTACGATCCTTGCGGCAAAGGCCTTGACTGCCTACTTTTACGACGAGCTAATCCGTCATTGCATCTTCGAAGGAATAGTGTTTTATCAGTCCGTTTTTATTCGGACGTGGATTTGGCAACGTGTCGAGAAGCTCCGTTTTCCACCCTTTGAACCGCCTCTCATAATTGCGGAATTTGAAGAAACAGCTGGGGAGATCATCGTGTCGATGATCTCCACGTTCAATGACATAAGATCAATCGAGGCAGCCGTGCGATGTGTTGATTCGATGTCACAAAGGCGAGACGATATCCTATCGCACCTTCAAAGCAGTCGCGACAACCGAGTGGCGAGCATTGCAAAATCGTTCCATTGCCCGTCGACTGCCAAGTAAGTTCGCGAGGTAGTCTAGCAATTTCGGTTGATTGTTTGAATCGCGAGAATGGCGTTTGTCTTCGAATTCAAAATAAAGACGGTAACTTTATAGTGGCTGACTGACTGCGCTCGCTAGGCGCGCTGTATCGAAGGATCAGCAAAAACCGAACTAGGCCCACCATGCTCGCGGGGTGGTTTTCAAGTTCAAGGGACTTGAGAAACAGCGTTCGATTCGTCATTCGTTGAAAGCGAATCCACCACAACCCAATCGACACTAACTTCATAATCAAGTTTTACTGCATTTATTTCATGAATCCAAATTTCAAATTGTATTTTGTTTTTTCGTACCACGTTTGACGAATAAAACCTTTCGTCTTCATTTGGTTTTACTCGCTGAGTGCAAACAAAAATTTTCGATGTATTAAGATCCTTCTTAACAAACACCTGGTAATCTTTATCATTCTTGCTTAAATCTATCATTATCTTCTGATGAATCTCAGTTATTTTGAATACTGTCGACCCCATCGCCAGAATGTGCGCGCCGCTATGCTGCTTTGCAGTTAATTCCTTGACTTCTTTCTGCAGTTGAAGTACATCGTCATTCAGTTTCTTGAATCCCGCGACTAGTCCCTTACTACCCAGATCCAAACTGTCATTGCGGACCGTCACCTTCGGCTCTTTTCCACTGAGTTGTCGCATAGCATTTGAGACGCCAATTACTGCAACAATCCCAACTACGACCAACAAGGCAACATTAAAATTTCGCATGGAATCAAAACCTCTATCTATTTAGCGGAATCGGAGTTTCATGAAACAGGATCAACCTTCAACAACATTCACTTCTTCCCGGTATTGGCTTCAATCAGTTGTTCCAAAAACGTCGTCGGCAATAGGGCATCCTTTCGACTTAGAACTTTCAAGCGAATCTGTACTGCAACTGCGCTAACAAACGTGACGCAGTCCTTGTCGCCAAGCTGGAACTGGTGCTTGACGACATTGGCCACGTAGTTTTTGCGCAATTGATCAACCGCATCGAAGACGGATTTGTCTACCTTGACGATCAAGCGATGCGACGACCTGGCATATGTATCTTGAACCATCTTTGCAGGCACTGGCCCAATCCATCCGATGCCGTTTTCTGGATAAACCCCAAACGCAGCACTTTCGCAGGCTTGCGCTGAAGCCGTGTCCTTACCTAACGCGACATACGCATGCCCCGAAATCGACATTTCCTTCCAAGACGCACCACGGGCAAGGAAAACCACATAGTAGGAATCCGCGCCCGCTTTGTCCTTTCGCATATCCAATTCCCGTACGATTTCATCTGCGCACAGAGACGCCGTAGAAGTCATCGAGATCGCAAGTCCAAGAAGCCATGCAAACAATCTAGTGTTGACGGTCGACGCAAACATGAGGCTCTTTCCGAAAACGCGAATGTGAAAGTGGATGACCAAGTCGAGTTGATTGACCCAACAACCAAACCATGAAGCAGTTATCATTGTCTCAATTAATTCGCGTCAACGCTACTATCACCACCGTTTTCACAAGAACTTCCTGTGGAAAACTGTGCACCAAGTTGACTCCGCCAACGCGCCCTCGCGAAGTTCCCAAGATTACAATTTGCAATCGCAGATATGTCTGTTACACTTGAATTTAGTCTTCCAGGCACATAAAAAATAAGTGTAACAATCTATCTAATGACAGCGAACATGTTTTACCAACGCGAACGTCGCGACAAGATACGGAGCGTGCTGGAAAATTCCACTCAGGTCACCAATCGAGATCTGATCTATTTGATCGACGATCCAATCGAGCGCCGTCGATTAAATCTCACGATAATGCCCGCGGAGTTTGTGGAGAAAGTCGAATCGCATCTTGAACGCACTCTAGGTCGGCTAGTCCGATTGGCAGTTGACATCTGGGGAATTGATCCAAACCTGAACGTGGTTGTTAACTTGAATTACCGCGACACACGACGGGGCATTAGCAATGCGGGGACTTGCTCAGGTAAGTGGCGATCACAGTACACAACCGTTTTGAACGACGAAGGCCCATGCATCAACATCAACGGGATTTGGGCGACGCTCGAAGATCGAGTATTCGTGGAATACGCCCACATCGCACCCGACCCGCAAATCGGCTCGATCCGAGTTTCTAGCTGGCGCGAGTACATGGAAGTTTTAATGGCACATGAGTTCGCTCATATCCTCGAGTTGGAGACCGGCATCAAGACACCGCTAAAACAATATCCGAGTTATCGACAAAACAACTACAGGGCCATTTCCCACAGATACCAGTGGCAGTCTATTTACCGCCAGCTTCGGCTCGAGCTCGGCGACGTCGGCATCCGTTCGACGGAAAAGTCGAAGATCGCAGCCTACATCGCCAAAGGAGCCAACAAGTGCAGTGTTTGCAATAAGCCCATGATTGGTCAACGCAGTGACGCCAAATACTGCGGCGCAAAATGCCGAGTCCAAGCGAACCGAAATGCAAAAACCAAGAAAGGCAAATCTTAATATTCGGCGAAGCAGCGAGCCGGCTGTAAGCGAAAACTCCCATTGCCTCCAATCCTTGCCAGAAATCGTCGCATGCGTGGAGGCGAAAGAGCATAGTGTAATTGTCAACCGGACGGAACTATTGACCGTGCGTTAGTCGAACCTTGATGTAGAACGATACGACGCAAAATGGCGGCATGTTCTCATGTGGATCCCCAACTTCGTTCGGAGCGGCATTAATAAGTGGTCGTGTTTTCCCATTGACTCCGCTCGTACGACTGCTGTCAATAAGTTCACCATCTCCGTTTGCTTTGGAATAATTTGTTTGATAACCGTCGATAAATTTTTCTTTATAACCGGCAGGATCATTTACATTATGGAAATGATTTGGCATTTCCGCGACTGAGAGTCTGTGCGTTTCAAATCCTCCCGTATGGAGATTTTCTCTAGTAGTTAGGAGCTTCTTCTCTCGACCGCTTGAAATAAATTCGCCCTTTCCTTCACCCAAGGGAAAGCGACCGCGAAGATCGGGAATCTTCCAACTATCGCCCTCAAGATCGAGCGTTTGGAAGAGCTCTGGATATTTCGTCTTATACAACGTTGAACCGTCGCAGGCAATAAATTCCCTGATAGAAGGTTTGTCGACTCTCATAACGATTTGCCCAAGCGATTCACTCTCCAGAGTTGCAATTCGAGCGACCAAGCCGAGATTACTTTGAGCTGCTCCAATGATCAGACACAGACAAACTCCCACAACTCCACCCATTACGAACTGATTCGATTTCATTACCGCACTTCTTTCAACTTAGGATTTTTGCTATATCTCGGTTTGGATTATGTCCACGTTACTTGCCTGCGACTTCACCGAAAACGACTATCGTCAAGCCGGCGTTATCAATTTGTCCCAGTTGATTGGAAACGACAATCCCGACTGAGTCCGCGTGATTACTTGTGAAGGACGTCCAACCGTTGGTGCTCAACGCGAAAACACGGTAGCCCACTTTCAATGGTTTCGAAAAAGCGACGGTGTAGTGCCCTGGTCCCATCCTGGATGTGGTGCAACCAAACTCGCGAGTGTCCCGGGCGGCGCCCCCTGAGTCTGGTCCGTTAGTGAATTTGCGAGTGTCCACATAGGCCGACGCAATCAGGTCATCTTTTTTCAAGTCCAGAATTTCTTTCTTCTGTTGCTCTTGCTGTAACCTTAGATCAGTGATCTGTTTTTGGAGGTCGAGCACAACTTTTACCAAGCCTCCCTTAAGAATTTCGTTTTCACTGAATTGTACCGCGTTGGCATTAGCAGAATCTGGAACGCTTTGAGCTTGAGCACTGGCAGATTTCAAATGCCGTGCAAATCCGATGAATGCCAAACTCGACATCACAATCGCGGCTACCAACAATCGCGATCGCATCATTCCAAACAATACACATGGCATCGCCACAAGTAACATTCGCATCATTGATTACCCTTCTCACTTCTATTTGCGACGATTTCTGCTTCCATTGCAGGCCGAAATATTTTACCCTCTCCGTCAACTGTTTCACCATTTTTATCGGCCGCTGCAGCGATCCAAAACTCAGCACTGCCCGTATGACTAATTTTGAATTGAGCTATCAATGCTGAACCGACAAGACCATTAAGTGCCCCAGCAAGTTGTTTCGGAACTTTGTCCGTAAATGGGTTCTTTGCTCCATCGGCAGCAACGACTTCACCGTCGATCCACCATAAAATACCTTTGTTCGGCCTTGTGTCGGCAGTGAATGTCGTTCTTACTATCACGACATCACCTTCCTTTACGTCGATTTTCAATGTAATCTCTCCTCTGGAATCCCATCCTCCTTTCAAAACTTGAAATTTCGCATCATCAACTCTACTCTTGTAAACGTGGTGCCGTTCCAGTTGGTTTTCCAAATTTTTTACCCGCTGTTTAAGTTCCTTCAGCTCTTGCACAAGCCCTTTTGCGAGATTCACTTCTTCGGATTGCGTTCGTTGTTCCGCGATAACTGTCTGACCATGCAAGAGGACCGTTTTCGAGCTATACAGGAGCGCAATCGCAAACATGATACCTGTCGAACAAAGCGCAAGTGGCATCTTTTTGTTGGTGTTCATTCGTTTTTCTTTTTGTAGGTGTTCATACTATCGGTGATACAGAACGTCGATTCGTTCACTTCCAACTGAACGATCTTGTCATCAACGGCTCTTCCCGTTGACACAGTGAAATCTTGAGCATCCCGTTAGCAAGATGGAGTTCCTTCGCTCTCAAACTTCCCAATTTAGACTTATCGTTTTTGTCAAGCAATAGATCTTCGAGTCGCTGCATTCGTTGAACAACCCCAAGTTCCATTACCGGTTGCTGAACCTGCGATTGTGCGTTCGTAACCAAGAATGGAAGTCCGATCGATGGGATTAGCTTCCCCAATAGAACTCCAAACGCCACGCAAATCGCAGGCACTATACACTTCTTCATTTCTTGTCCCATCGCTACGTAATTGATTGAATGATCCGGCGGAATTTAGGTTCGCGAACTTTGCCCCTACCTATTCCAACCGGTACAGGACAGTTCAAGACCTCGATTCACAATCCTAATTTTTTTTCTTGCCGATGGTCCTTGCGAGAAGGCGATTTGAAAATTGGAAATCTGCAATGAATTAATTTGTCGCTTGCGGAACGTGACTCTTATTTGAAATACTCGATCGGAATGCGGTTTTGGTGACCGTTGTCCGCTCCGCTAAAATCCTCTTTGACTCTTCCCCTGCCGACGTTGTGCTCAATCAAACTTTGCGCCCATGAATTGGAATTTAGCAGATCGGCTCCATTTTTCATGTTTGAGGCGTTGCCAGGATATCGAATATTCTTCTTCGACTCCTTCTCCGCAAACAACTCTATGGATTTCAACAGCACCAATATAACGTCGTCGACATTTTTCGTGCCAATGTCAACCGTTGCCACTTCCGTATCGAAATCCGACTTGAGACGCGAAACGTATTTTTCGGGATTCACGTATTCCTTCATTGCTTGCCAATCACCAGAATCAAACCATTCGACCAGCAAGCGAGAGTCCTTGTTAATCGTGCTGACAATCAATCCCAACTTGCCATTCCCAAGATCCCTGCAGCTCTTGAACTTTGCAGGATCATTTGGCACCATGAGCACAAATTGATGCGTACCTACAAAAGCCGCACCCTGCAGATCTCTTCCCACCACATACACACCAGGAGCAAGCTCAACAGCCAATCCAATCGGCATCTCAAACAAAATGAGCAGTATTGGGCCAAAGAAAACACGCCCAACTATGATTGACGTTCGCATGTAATTTCCCTCTTCCCTCTCCTAATGTCCTACTGCCCTTTGCCGTACGCTAACCAAAAAACAGACAGTCCCGACATGGAGCAGCCATGATTTAGGACCTTTATCGTGAAGCCTGATTCCGATTCGTTTTCTGCTTTGATTTCAACTCTGCATGTAGCTCCGGTAATATCGAATGACTGCATGCCAAGAATGACCACTGGTTTTGTTTCATAGGGCAGACCAAATCTTACGTGAAATGACAATGGAATATCGGAAGCCCCATTTCCAAATTTCGCGCCTACCGTTCCCGACTCAAGGTGAATTGCCTGTTTTTTGCGTAGCTCGATTTCGGATAGAAGGTCAGATTGCAATTTTTTGACCATGTGCACCAAGCCAATCGTCTCAGTTGCCAAAGGTTCTTTTTCAATCGCCGGTGCGGTAGTTCTCGGGTTCGGTTCTTGAGCGTGGGAGAGCCAAATCAAAGAATGAACCGGTGTTGCAAGGAAAATTCCCAGCGAAACACACCCAATAGACATAACAACGCTTCGACTCATTTGCTTCCCCTTTGATTCGAATTGAAAACGGACCTTATTTAACGACCAACAACTTCTTAATTTTGCTTTTGTAGATTTGCTCGCGCAAGTCCCTCAAGAGGATAATACAGCAATTTGACGCTGATTTGTCCCCTTTGTCGTTGTCTCCATGGATCAAGAACGAGTCGCGGCCATGTGCTTTGTGACCAACCGGAGTCAACCGAATTGCCACTGGCCCAAGTATCTCGTGCTTGAATTCATCGCCGATCGACCACTCCCCACGCGGTATTGGTCCAACATCGCGCACTTTTCCCATGTCCTGATTATTGAGACCTTTGTCATGCCCCGAGTAACCCCCTCACCAACCGACTTTTGTATCCGGAATTGGACCGGCGACATGGAAATCCACTTCGCATTCCCGCAACTTCAATGAATAACAACTTGTCGCATGTTAGGGAGCCTGTTTTTTTTCATCGTCCGGTTGAAACGGTCTAAAAACGACCCAATCGACGCGAACCTTTTCGTCACTGACGCGAACATTTTTTTTGCTAAATGCATCCGCAAGTTTTTCAACAGCTCTTCTTTCCAATGATTCCATTGATTCGTATTCTTGAACCCAAATCTTGAATTTCTTGTTTTCGATTGTCTCAAGGTTTATCGTGTAAGAATTACTGATAACGGTTATGGTCGGGCGAACGCAAAAGAAAATTTTCGCTGTTGTAAGATCAATCTCATCGCGAGCCACAAGTAGTTTGAATTCCATCGGCGATTCAGATGATAAATCTACTTCTTTCGAGAGCGCTCGCGGGTTACTGAGATCAATTGTTGTTGACCCAATCGCCAAAACCTGAGCACTACTACGCAGTTGCATCGAAAGTTTACCGACTTCTAATTCGAGTCGATGCATACGCTGAACAAGCCCGATTTCGTTACCGGGTTGGTGACCCTGAGCTTGTGCATTCGTAGGAAACGGAATTTCGATCGATGGGAATAGCTTTCCCAACAGGACTCCAATCGCAACGCAAATCACTGTTACTGTACACTTCTTCATTTCTCTTCCCTTCGCTAATGCTATTGTTTGAATGATTCGGATGAATTTAGGTTTCATGACCGTTGTCCGATTCCAATTCCGGCTCTTCCGCAGAATTAGTGGGTGAAACAGTGCTCCTTGGGGCCAGCCCCAAACCCCGGAATTTTACGCATTGGGCAAAAAGCAAGCCTGTCATAATCGAAAGAAGTCAGAGGCTGCCGAGGCAACCCCTGGCTTGCTTTTCGCCTTGAACGGCGCTCGAGTTGGTTCCCACCAGAGCTCTATCCTCCGCTCAAGCATTCTCATCCTACCGTTTGCAAAAAACAGAATCAACTAAAAGGAAAATACATCTTGGAACGCGTCCGGTAAACTGAGGTTTACTACGACTTCATTTCGCCAACACGACATTCCAAGATGCAACTAAAGACTATCCTCAATCACGTAGAAAAGCAAAAGGGCTTCGTATATTCCGAGGCACGCATGTCCAAGGCTGGCCATATCGAGTTCACTCTCCGACCACGTCGAGGCTCCAGGCCAATTTGCGGTGATTGCGGTAAGAGGGGATCGACGTACGATCACTCGACCACGCGCCGGTTTGAGTTTGTTCCACTTTGGGCCATAGCCGTGTTTTTCGTCTACAGAATGCGCCGAGTCGATTGTCGTAAATGCGGAGTAACCTCAGAAAGAGTTCCGTGGGCATGCGGAAACAATCAGCAAACATTTTCGTATCGGATCTTCCTAGCCACCTGGGCCAAACGATTGAGTTGGAAGGAAACAGCAACCATTTTCGGAACGAGCTGGGATAGCGTATATCGAGCCATTCAATGGGTAGTTCGTTGGGGAATCATTCATCGCGACCTGTCTGGCATCGAATCAATTGGAGTCGACGAGATCCAATATCGACGAGGCCATAACTACCTCACGCTAGTGTATCAACTGGATCAAGGCGCCAAGCGATTGCTTTACGTTTGCAAGGAACGCACCGAGGATAGCCTACATGGTTTCTTCAATATCTTGGACTCAGAAACGATCGCCGGCATCAAGTACGCTTGCACGGATATGTGGCCAGCCTACCTAAAGGTACTCAAGGAACGTGCATCTGGGGCGTTGAACATTTTGGATCGATTCCACATCGCCAAAAAGTTCGGCGAAGCATTGGACAAAGTCAGAGCGGAGGAAACTCGGCAATTGAGCAAAGATGGGTACGAAGCAGTCTTGAAAAACTCTAGATGGAGCATTCTAAAGCGCAGAAGCAATCTGTCGGCGAAGCAGACAGTCAAGCTTCGTGAGCTACTCAAATACAATCTTCAAACGATGAAGGCGTATTTGATGCGAGAGGACTTCAATCGGTTTTGGACCTATACCTCGTCCACATGGGCGTCGAAGTCTCTTCGCGAGTGGTGTGCACGCGCAAGTCGCTCACGAATCGAACCGATGCAAAAGATTGCCAAGATGCTGCGCAAACACGAGCAACTATTGCTAAACTGGTTCGAGTCGAAGGGGCTATCGTCGGGTGTTGTAGAGGGGTTCAACAACAAGGCGAAATTGACCATGAGAAAAGCGTATGGGTTCAAAGACTCGGAAACCATCACAACTGCATTGTATCATCAACTTGGCAACCTTTCTGAGCCAAAAAGAACCCACAGATTCTGCGGATGAGGCCCAATTCCAACAGGGACAAGGCAGTTCAAAACCTTGATTCACAAACCTTATCTTTTTTCTTGCCAATGATCTCGGCTTCCATAAACGCGTTTCGTAGGTTATCAGTTTTACCACTTACCGGCAGGCAATTCTTTTCCGCTTTCACATCTATCGAAAACTGCGCTGTTGTAGTCTTACCTTCAACAAACTTGGCAATGAATACGGACCTTATTTAACGACCGACAGGTTCTTGATTTTGCTCTTGGAGATTTGCTCTCGCAAGTCCCTCGATAGGACAATACAGCCATTTGACGCTGAGTTGTCCCCTTTCTCGTTATCGCCATGAATCAAGAACGAATCACGGCCATGCGCCGTGTGACCAACGGGCGTTAATCGCATCGCCACAGGTCCAAGTTTATCATGCTTGAATTCATCGCCGATGGACCACTCGCCAGGCGGAATCGGTCCGACATCGAGCACGTTTTCCATATCCGGATTATTGAGCCCCTTGTCATGTCCCGAATATCCCTTTCCAACCGATTTCTCTTCTCGAAGCAACTCGCCCGTCGTGCAAGCGAAGGTTCGAAGACTTCGTAGAAAGCACCGATCGTATGCTTGTTGAGATTGTCACAAACAACGATTACCTTGGAGCATTTAGCGTAGCGACCTTGCAACAAAATTCCCATTTCAGCGGCCCAGTCGACTTTCGTCTTCTGGGTGCGAATCGAAACGTGCCGACAATTAGCCAACGGTTCAGCAAACATGAAAACGTTAGGGACGCCAGCTCGCTTGTATTCGTATTCAACTCGCTTGGCATGCTTGTGAGACGCTGCTATTGGCGTCCGCGTTTCTTCGGCATGTTGGACCGGCTGCTCGTCCATGCACAGGACCGGCATATCTGTGTTGTAGGGCTGAGAATACACGTCCAAAACATCCTCCACATGTGCGGCGAATTCCGCATTGGCTTCTGGCAGAATCACCCAGAGTGCTTCAAATGAATTTGAATAACGCTTGAAAGTTCGATGCCGGTGAGCAACAAGTTCAGCTCGGATGCATCCATGACAAGATGCTCTGTATTCGACTTGGGCTGCGGAGGCTATAGGCAGTCTACCGCATTCTAATCGCTTACATCCAAATCGCAATTCCATCGGTATCCCAATCCATGAGCTAGATGCGGTTGCGGCGAACCTTCCAATTAACGTAAGCGGACACCACAACCAGTAAGGTTTTAGTCGGCGCGGGCTTGATTCGCGGGGTAATTTCTGCTTGTGGCAACTTCGCCACCAGCAGCGAACTCCATCCCCGCGAGACCAACATGGCCCGATCTTCAAACGACACCAAAGCTCGTCAGTGGCAACAGCATTTCGATAGCTTTGATAACAGCAACTTGTCCGTTCGGAAATTTTGCTCACAACATCGGCTCTCAGTTCATTCCTTCCAGTATTGGTCACATCGACTCAGTCGGAACGCCAAGCGAAACGGCCAGGCAAAGGAGTCGGTCCCTGTCGCTAACATTTCAAGCCCGGAGGTCACCATTGAGCTTGGCAATCAGGTATCGATTCGAATATCAGCTACAGACCTCAACCTTGCTAAATCGATTCTTCAGATAGCTCTTTCGCTCCGCGCAGAGTCCTCCAGTTTTAAGCCCGTCGTAGTTCGTGGCTGAGGAACCATATCGTGATACCATTCCCGATGAGAGTCTACCTCTACACTCGCGACACCGACATGCGAAGAAGCTTCAATGGCCTTGTTGGCATCATCCAATCGGACTTCAAAATGGACATCCTTAAGGGTGATATGTTTCTTTTTCTAAGCAAGCGACGCGATCGAATCAAAGCTATCTGGTGGGATGGAGATGGTATGGCGATTTACATGAAGCGGCTCGAGGTTGGCGTATACCAAAGACCACTCATCACCACCGACGGATGCTGCGCGATTATCGATAGAACACAATTGCAGTTGCTTTTGTCGGGCATCGAAATACGCAGTGCAAAACGCCTCAAACGATATCAATCTTCAACGACCGATGCACCCTCCGGAGCACCTTCATGAGTCCTCGAAATATTTTTCATTTTCTTTGCTCGATTTTGCTTGTGACCACTAGCGCATTTGCGCAATCGCGCTATCATACCGCTATGCAAGACGCTCATGCGATCCCACAAGAAGTCCAGGACTTCATCGACACAAATCCGCAAGGGAAGGCCTTCATCGAGATGAAGGATACATCGATCGTTGCGCTCCAATCGCGAGTCGATTTCCTGCAAGCCGAACTCGAAAAGATCTCTCGGTTGTTCGCGGCCCACCTGCGAGGTCCGCGCAAGGAGACTCACATCTCCGGCAGCGAGCAAACATGGCTGCCATTCGATAGCCAAGAAGAACTCGATCAAGCAAGAGCACAGGCCGAAGCAGATGCACAAAAAGTTATCGACGATAACGAGGCTAAGAAAGCAGCCGCACCCAAGAAGAAGCCAAAGAGCCAGGCCTTTCCAAGCCACTTGCCCATCATAGACCGCGTTTACGACGTGCCAGAATCACAACGCGATTGTCCAACGCATGGCCCAATGACATGCATAGGGTGCGACACAACCGAAACGCTTGCCATGGAACCGGCGAAGTTGTTTCGGTACCTGAACAAGTTCATGAAGTACGTTTGCCCCTGCTGTTCAGAACGTGGCGTGGTTTCACCGGAACGCCCGACGGGTATCGTCGAAGGTAACAAGTTCGATCCTAGCATCGCATCTACCGCGATTACCGATAAGTATGACTACCATTTGCCAGTCAATCGGCAAGTCGATTCGTTCTCCAGTCTGGGCTGGACACCTAGCCGATCGACACTGGTCAACATCATTCGTCAATCTTGCTTCGTGATGGAACCGTTAGTGAGCTACATGGCATCGCTAGTACAGCGAGATGACGCGATCGGCTTGGATGAAACCAGCTGTCGCATGTTGATGCCACAAGAAGATCCACAAGTAAAACCAGGCGATGCCAAAAGCAAGCGTCTGGCAGCTAAGATCGCTGAGGCTCGACGCAAGGGCGAAGACAGTATTCTTGGGAAGATGTGGGCTTACGGAGGCTTGCACAACGCACCGTACAACATCTTTGACTTCAGAATATCAAGGCATCGCGATGGACCTCAAGAATTTTTGGCAAACAGCCAAGGCCATGTTCAAGGTGATTGTTTTTCAGGTAACAAGTCTGTTGTAATCGAAAGTGAAGGACGTTTAACGTTTTCCGCTTGTTGGGCGCATGCGCGGCGCTACGCCGTGGAGTGCGTTGACTACAAGGAAGACTGCGAAACCTTGCTCGACATGATCCAGGTGCTTTACGATATCGAAGCCCGCGCATCGAGTTATTCGGATGAGGAGAGGCATGCGCTGCGTCAAACTGAATCGGTCGTTGTACTAAGCTCCATTCGCCAATGGCTTGACACCAAGACGGAGCCATCAGTCCTACCAAAGGCAAATTTCGCGGAAGTGGTTCGGTATATCAACAATAGCTGGGAGGCGCTGGTGAGCTATGCAGAAACCGGCTACGTCCCGATTGACAATAACGCTATCGAGCGATTAATGAAACAGGTGGCCCTCGGGCGGAAGAATTGGCTATTCGTTGGCAACGTTGAAGCAGGCGAAAGAGCGGCGAAGCTAATGAGTTTAGTCAGCAGTGCCAAGCGTCACGACCTGGATGTCTGGTTCTATTTAAAGGACATTTTGGAAAGCCTGCTGGCTGGCGAGACCGACTACAGCAAGATGCTTCCGGACGTTTGGAAGCAATCTCACCCAGACGCGGTCCGTACGCATCGGGTCGAAGAACGTCGAGACAAAGCGGAGCGGAAGCAGTACGACCGAGCAAAACGCTTGCTGGATGCAAAAGCCAAGCGCGCTCGCAATGCCTAGCCCTCACCATGCGGCCCCCGGGCCGCTAAGCAAAATCGACACTGGTTGTCGTGAACGCTTACCAATTAACACGGAAAAACATGATGCAATTTTGAAATGCATGTTACCCAATATGCAACCAATGGGGATTCGCGAAAAAACTCATCTCGGTAATTGCTTTTTTCATCGACCGACCGTTACACTACATCAGTATCTTCTGTTTTGAACTTTTTACTGTCATGAACACATGTATCGCTCGACACAGAATTCAACATGATTCTCAATTCAACAAAAATCCGCGAGGCGAGGCATCTAGATCATCGGCAACGATCCATTATTTATTGCCTGCAAACAAAGTGCAGTGACTTGCAAAAAAGCAATGAACGATACAAAAGTTACTTTTAAAAAAGAGAGCATTCGTCCATGAATTTTGAAAACAATCCATTGTCGAAGACGATTGACACATTGAGAAATCTTCCAAAATGGCTGAAACTTTCGTTCATAGTACTTTGTGGAGTTTTGTGTGTATTGTGTGTATTGTTTTTTTGGTGGATTCCAAGTCCGATCGAAGTTACGTATTCTATTGGAATGCGAGAAGCATCTCTGCAGGCCGCAGACATTCAATCGATTGTCATTCGCGATACTATGGGAGAATTAACTGCACAATTGCCGAGTAAAAGGAAACTTTCCAGGCTATCCCCTATTACGGAGTCAAAACTAGAACCGATTAACGAGGCCTCTACAATTGTTCGGCTAAGGCTCCAGAATTCGGACGACTGCAGAACGATTAAAATCACTCGAAGCAATTCAATTGTTGAAGTGCGTGTAACTGGTCACGTACCCATTTCCTTCGCTCTTGTAAAAATCCTTGGGGGGAAAAGTGCATTGGTACTGAAAAGTGATTCTGGGAAGAACGTTCCAATTTGGACTTACGATTTTGATTTGCTTTCTGACATGGGTGATGTTGTTTTTCGAGGGACGCTATTCCTTACAACTAAAACACCTGAACGCGAACTTGGCGATTCAGTGTCCTCGACGTCCTCGAGTCGTAGTGAGGTGGATTTTAAGGCGGTAGAAGGTGTGTTCGATCCAACGAAGCTAGCGTCGGTGCCCTCCCAAACGATCCTAGATTTGAAAGAACATAAACCAAAGATGAATTCCACAGCCAACAAGCCACAAGGGGCTTTCGCCGAAAAGCTATTTAAGTTCGAGGCCGACTCTAGTCATCCTGGAATCGAACGAGGATTTTCGGAAAACCTTTCTCAAGCGAGTGGCTTAAGTTCAGGTTATTCACTAGCAGATGATGACCAAGTTTACGTCATTACTTCAGGTCTTATGGAAACAAAAAATGTTTTGTCCGAAATAATTACGCATTCGTCAACCGTTTTTCCCGGCTGCATAATTAACGGGCGTTTGCTAACAAGCGAAAGTAGTAGTGGCCCTCGTGTGGAAAAAGTAAGCTTTGGACCGTCTTCGCGTGTTTCTTTAACGTATGGGACTGACATTGGTGTTAGTATCGGAAACATTGGCATTGATCCAGATGATGAGAATGCCTTCAATACTCAAGTACTTTCGAATGTCCGACGCTCGTCTACGCCTGTGCCAACCAACGTCGAACTTACTTTTGGTTCATTTAATTCAGAATCTCATTTAAAAACGAAACTTGGAATTGCAGCGGACGGATGGGGGCAAATTGGCGAATTCTCATCCGAAAAGGCTGCAGGTCAGAACGAGAGTTTGGTGTTTGTTTTGATGCGTCAAAGAATGTTTGACATATTCGCAACAAATCCCCCGAATGGCATTGGCGACTGGTTTAAGGCAGAAAAAGGCTTCGATGAGCAATCGGATATGCTCAAATTTAGCAAGGCTTGTCCGCTCCTCTATGTAGATCAAGTTTATTACGGGAAAATCGCAATGTTGATTGTGAAAGGCAAAGGGTCTTCTTCTGATGTGACTACGGCAGTTAAGGCTGCCTTTAGCGGATGGGGAGTTACTGTTAAAACGGAGTTTACTGAGAGTGAACGCAAAGCGTCCAATTCGCTCCAAGGATCATTGCTCGTGCACGGCGGAGATCCTGGAATTGCGAGTCAGATTCAAGCTGCACTTGGGGGAACAAGCGCAGGGGATAATGCGGCACGAAATGGCATCCAAATGGACAAGCTTATGGGGCCAATTCTACAATACTTCGCTCCATCTGCTGGTGCTGCATCTGCACAGCCAATTGGTTTTACAGCAAAGTATATGTTTGATGGCAGCAATGCCGTATGCATAGCGGCTACTCATTCTCGTATGTGTATGGTGTCGCCCGCGTCTATGAACTACTCGATATGCATGAGGTCGTTACGTCTCGAAGAGGACGGTGATGGTGCATTTTTTGGGTTGTTTGACGGAACTGGCGATTGGCACGTTGGCGTAAGCCAAAGAGGAAAAAACAAATGGCAACAAACAGGCCTCATGCGACTGAATGATGGCAAGACGCATTCGTTGGAACGTTTTCAATGGCCCTTCTCCTCCGTGGCAGCTAAGGACACGATTACGATGGCGGCGGGCGATAGTGATCATGGCGACGACAATTCTCCAATCGACGCCTCTAATTTTCAGACTCGATGGGATGCAGAAGTTTCTTTCGGCGCATTTGATGTGCCCATGGACTTCCGAGAGATTTTATCCCAAGGAGATCCCGTTGACATCAATGGAAAAACCGTAGCAGCAGAAACAGCGAATTACCGACAGAAGAATTTTTCCCGAGACGGGCCTGAAGACAATAGGCTCGATTTCGCTATTCGTGTTCAGGTACCTGAAAGGATGAGAAAGGAATCATTCAATAAAGCCATGGAAGAATTGACAAAGAAGCCCGAAATGGAAAAAGGGACTCACTATTCTCGGCAGAGAAAGACACCGTGAAATCAGTACTCGCGAGAGGATCTTGGAGCGTTTTGACGGTTGTGATTTCGATTGTCAGTGGGTTGAAGGCACCTGCTTTTGCCGAAACCATCGTCATTGACCGGGAAACAGCAAAGAATAGTATTAGTGATGTGGTTTCCAAATTCAGCGAACTGGGGCTTCAATGGACCTGCTACACGCATGGAAGGGGTGTTCAAGAAGTGCTCGAAGGTGAGGGCGCTTGGTCGCAATATCGATTCTATGTTGGGGTTGCACCGGTGAAAACCAAATCTATGCAAGAAGCATACGATCCTAAGAGAATCAAGATTGTTATTCTAGAATTCGGAAAGAATTCTCCGTCACGCGTTCGTCTTGCATGGCAACTCGGAACGACGACTTCAAAAGCCATGGTGGATTGGTTGCTTCCTCAATCAAGTAAGGGAGACGACGAAGCTCACCTCGTAAATGGGATCATCTTTCTTGGAGGAGCTAGCTTACCGGATAGCGAAGCAACGTTTTTCTTTCGACGAGGAACAACGCGAGATGGCGACTTCATGTTCTTTAAGGAACTTTACGTCATTGGCGAACAAGTGAATAACGCATCTGAAAGTATGGGAAACGTGGGATTGGTAGTTATGCAGGAAGAAACGAAAAAGGACTATGAGTTCGGTGTTGCGTGGTTCTCTTTAGGCTCACCTTTTTCAGAAATCCGAATTTGTGGTCCGAGCATTCTACCGTTCTCGGCTGATTTCGCGGAACTATCGATCGAAGCGATCGAGGTGGTTGGTCGTCAATGGCAAGGCTACTTTGTCAAATGGCCCACTGATGGAGGAAGCCTAATTTCTATCGGTAGGAGAGGATATGCTGCGCGATTCAACGCAGGATTTCGCGTTAGCTGTTCTTCAACAACTTTCGAGACAAGTGGTCCAACAAGCGATTCGTTGAAGCAGTTCTCCGGTTTTTGGACGGTCCATCATCTGAGTCCTCAAAACCAACTCGATCTAGTTAGGCTGAGTGTTTGTTCAAGGAAAATTTGGCAATCCTGGAATAGAATTGTATCTACAGATAGATGGATTGGTACGAATCAAGCTGAGCCAATCCCTGTTGATCCAGCATTGTGGGCAGTCGTGCCTATTGTTCAAGCTCTACCCTCGAGCGAGCCTCAAAAAAAATAGATTTGGAGTAGGTGCGTGGCACAAGAAAAGAGGAAGAAGGTTTCGCCCTCAGCGGTCGATTGTATCTGCTGTGGGTTAGGTGCCACCTTGCTGCTATGGTTTGCAACCGTGGCATCGAATCGGCGAAAGTCAAATGAAGTCGAAAGCGTTCTTGTGTTATCGATAACTGCGTTTTATCCCGCAGCTCCCTATACGCTTGCTACATCGAGCCAGTTGGAAAGAAAACAACCGATCGAGACTTGGAGTTTCAACGGATCGTCGCTCGCACGGTTTTACGAAGATGGAGCGATCGAACCTGATTGGATTGGTTGGCCAAAGCAAGGAGCGGCAAAGAATGGTGAAGCCTATTTTGCTCCAAATGAGGAAGGTTTAGAACTGATCACCTTCATGAGTGAGCGTCTAAACACTGATGCAAGTACGAATGAATTTACTTGGACTCGCACACTTGCGATTCAAAATGCCATGAGAGTTGCCAATGGCGACCTCCAAATCGAGTTCTTTGAAAACAGTTTACCCACTTACGTCGTCGTAACGGCATCTTGTGCTGGAAACGAGAAAAGCGTTCCTAAAGAAGAGCGGGCTGGTCTAAAGACGATTTCCATTTCTGTCGATGGCTCCGCTATCTCAATAAAAGATGGCAAATGAAGATGACAACTTCTTGCCGGGCTCTTACACACCAAACCGTGCGACGATGCAATCGATCTGCACGTCGCCTGCGACTTGGCTCAATGCATCTGTCTTCGCTCGATATGCTTACGTGTTGCCTCGGAGCTGTACTATTGCTTTGGCTCGCCAGTGCCGCTGATAATCGTACTTCAAAGGGTGTGGTGTCCGGAGTCTTTCTTTCTTTCCATGTACATAGTGGTGTTCCGGCTAAAATTGGTGTCCGCGTCAGCACAACGAAAGGGCTTACGTGGGCAGGCGACGAAGAAGGCGACAGAACAGTTACGATTTCGCCCCAGGTTGAGGGTAGTTCAAGCGTTAAAGTCTTCCTCAATGGCGAGTATGGTCCGAATGATCAAATCCATTTATTCGTGAATGAAGTGGATCAGTCAGGATGGTCAGTAGTAGGGAACCAAGACACAAAAGTCCGGGTATCGTTTCGCGGAGATTCATTTGTCCTGCCGTTATCTCGGGACCATTTCGCATGGTCGATGAGCCTTGACGGCATTAGAGAACGTAAGTCAATGACTATCAATAATTGGAATAACAATGGCAGAAGCAAATAAAATAGTAAAGCTCGCGAAAGACCGGCTCAACGGTTTTGCAAGTAACTGGAGGATCTATTTCTTTAGATTTTCCTGTTTTTGGGCGATACTGGCAACCTATTTGACTCTGATTATCATCAATGTTTCAGTGATATACTTGCGGTTTCCTAGGGCGGGAACGTTCGTGCCTCTTACGTTCGCAGATCAAAAAGAGTTAGTACGGATCGCTTCAGGCGCACGTACGGAAGATCGAAATACCCGTGATCTCTCAATGGAACAACGCCTCAATGTTTTTCTGTGTCCTGGGAGCTTTAGAAATTCGAGACCGCATGTGACAATGCAGGATTTCATGGCATGGCCAAGCATTTGCAAAGTGCCGCCAAATGGATTAATGAATCCAGTCGAAGCCTTACTCGAATCGCCCAATCAAAAAAGAATCTTAGTTTCGTTGTATGAGAAGAAAGATGACAAGACTGCGATCGCAAAATTCTATCTCGATAACGCTAACAGAAAGTGGAATTCAGTTCTGTTGGCTCCAGAGAGTACTGAATCGAGCCAATCCATTGATCAGTCTGCGACTGTATTCCGCATTGCATTGTTTTGTGATGAGCACGAAAGTTCTAAGCATGCCGCGACGACTATTAAGGCAATTCTTGCAGCTTCGGCGTCATTTTTAAGCGATGCAAGAAGACCGATACTCAAGCTCGACGATTCGTCCGATGTTTGTTGCAAGCAACTGGTTGGCAGAACTGCGAAAATTTGGGATGAAGCATTGAACGGGAAATACCCCGCGTTAACTACAAAACAACCAGGTAAGGAACACTTCACTGCAACTGTGAAGCTATCAGTAGAGACAAGATCCGAGGACCAGCTTGTATTGTCATTTAAACCAGGGCTTCCCGAACCGACGGAAGCGTTTAGCGAAATAGTGCAAAATTTAAATGACAAACCGGTTGCTAAGATTCTTCGTTCGATAGTGCAATCCTACAGTTCGAACGCTGACGAAACGGTTGGAACGAACGAAGTTTTCTCTAAACAAAATGACATAGATTCCAAAAAGCAGCGAAAAGCAGTTAGCAAGTACTTAAGCTATTGGAACGGTAATGCGAAACAATTCGATCTCGAATCACTCTCGTCAAGAACGATTGGATTTCCATTTACTGGAACCGTAAGTATGGGAAATGGCTTCGAATCGACTTCGCTCGTATGGTTTGACAAAACACGAGAGGAGAATCGATTTGTCGTTGAATTGCGTTGGGAGGGCAATCGATGCACAACTCAAAGATTGGTCGCGAAGTTCTATTTGATTCAAAACGATGGACATCCGATTGTGCCTGAACCCAATATAGAACCAATTCTCTTTTGGAACGCTCCATGTTGGTTGGGATGGCGTCCATGTGGCTACGACATGACGTCCGAACAAGCGGCTTCGCAGTTCTTTACTTTGTATGAGAGAGTAGCCCGTTCGTTGGACGGGAATAGGAAAGGTGATGAATCGTTCAAGTCAGCAAAGCCAGAGGAAATGGAACAAGTAAAGCGTTGGATAGAAGCGGTCGTGCAAGATCAGCTTTGGCGTTATAAACATCATCACGATGGGAAAGAACTTGATCCCTTGAAATCCGAGCGTATCGAATCCTTTACTTCGTTTTCTCGAAGAATTAACGGTAGCGACGCATGGGGTCTAATTCAGGTTGGAATCATTTATATGTTTTGGTTTGCCGCGATTGGATCGCTTTCGATGTCATCCAAAACAATAACGCCGCCGATTCTCCGTGTTCTCAAGGGAAGAAATGTGTACGCCCTAGAAGGAATGCCACTTCTTGGATTTCTTGGTACCGTAGTTGGGATTTCAAATGCGCTCATAGGCGCTGGCGGAATACTATCGGAAAGTATTGTTTTAAAGCAACGAGTCGTATCGGAAATGACGCGACAACTTGCAACTGCATTTGACACGACTTTCGTTGGACTTTGCGGGTCCATCTTGCTTTTGCTAATTATTAAGATCAGACATATCTAGCAACAGTTAGAAATCCCCATTATTTGGGCAAGCATTAGCCTCAACTAAGGACCGTTCGACGCTGTTCGGCAAAACGTTAAGGTAAACTAGTTGTCGCTAGACAGGTTTGTGAACCTCAATTGTAGCCGCGGTTGTTGACGTTTTTCGAATCGCCCCACAGTCTCGAAGTCTCGAATTCTTTCAACGGCAATTGATACTGAAGAATCTAATTGTTTGACTTCTTAGGTTGCTCTGCGGACCCTTTTGACGGAGACCCGTACAATGTTGTTTTAACCTCATTGACATCCTTCTTCAACCTAGCGACGTCCGCTTCGAGTTTCTGTCCGTCGGTTTTAGAATAGGTGTCATCTACCTTCGGCTTATTACACGCAGCGAACAAACAAAAAGAAATGACCGTAAACCAAAAGACACGAAAACCAACAAACCGAACATGCTGAGTCATATTATTAGATCCTTGATTCTTAGTTTTACTGCTTCATAAAGTTTCGGAACACTTGGACTCGAACGCCGGGCTTGAACGAACTCCTTTGAAAGAACCATGCAAGCAACGCAAGCCATAACTGCCAACAATTCGGTCATCGACTTGCTTTCCACAAATCCGTTTCATTTCTGCGAAGCAAAATTGTCGGCATACAGGGCGGTGTTTCGTTATCATTACCGTTCCTTTTGAACAGTAAGGCTCCCTCTGTTCCATCCTTGTAACGAACAATTACTTTTCCGCCACACCTGTCTCAAATTGCATTCCATGATTAGTTTTACTATTTTCCAAACTAAAAGGGGCATCAACAGCGACTCATGGTATTAGCTTAGAGTTAGCAGCGGTGGATTGCAATGATGGGAAAGAGTTTTTTCTCGTAAGATGCCGTTAGCCGTTTCAACTGCAATGTTGACTATTGGATTTTCACATTATGACCTGGACGAGCTTTCAAATGCGTGCTCTTAAGCTTGTCGGCCTCGGAACGCGTCGACGTGGTTCCGATTAGTTTCGTACCGTAAGATGGACATGAATGGCATGCAACAGCGAAAGTTGTGCTGGCCCACACCGCGCTGGGCAAAGCCAGCAGCGCAATCATGCAAGTATTTCGCCACGAAATTTGACATAAGTACATAAGTACACCATAATCTTCGTCTATATCGAGTATTGAACAAATTTTTAACATCAAATACGCGACACTTGCGAAAACTTTATTCACATCCATTTTCGAACGATCACAAAGCGCATTGTACAGCCATTGGGGTCGTCATTGTCGTTAGCCAATTGAGTCTGCCAATGCTTTGTGGTCATTACCGTCTGGTGCGCATGCGTCGGGCAATAATCGCAAACAAACGCGTTGAAGTGTTTTGCAACGAACTGTAGGCCATTGTCGCTGATGATCCAAGCGTTTACGCCGATGTGCCTTTCAAAGCCTTTGGTAATCACATGTTCGACGTCGAACGCTTTATCGATTCGCGAAGCTCCCAATGTACGATGTACTGACAAAAGCCATCGAGCACCGAAGTCAAGAAGTATCGGTGATGTCAGCATGCCACTTTTGGTGAATTATCGTTGGCTGCTAGTTGCCACTTTGGTTGGCATGTAGATTCGGGTTTATTCTCAAATTGAGTAGCGGGAAATTCTAATCCAACCCTGCCTTGAACCCAGCCATAGCGCATGCTTCTTGGAACCCCGCCTCCCGTCGCGTGGGAATCTTTCACTGAGCCGCTGAAAACGAAAATGGGGAAGCGTGTATCTGTTTGCTGCATGCACACGCTTCTCCTTCGATCGTCCTTGTTGATGCAACGGCTCGGCAAACTCGGTTGTTCTTATTCATAATGCGTACTCCAATTTGTCAGGGTCACCGAACAGACTCAATCAGTCGGGCGAGGAAATCTGAGGGTAATTCGGTATCGCGGCGCTCTGTAATGATGCCTAGGTCTGCAGCGACGTCGTGGGTGAAGTGGACGCAGTTGTTGGCGAACAGGTCGTACTTCTCTGTTTCCCACTGCTTGATTCGAGCTTGGCTTTCGATCCATACTTTCTTGTTGACTTGCACGGTCAAGCGATGGGTTATCAGCGAGAGCTTTTTGGGATCTCGTTCCGTTGATTCGTTTTTGACATCGCCGCTCACAGGGCCGAAGAATCCAAGCTTCTTGTCGCTCTTCGGATAAAATCCGAACGCTTGAGCTGTGGAATATTGACGTCGATCGTTCTCTTGTGTCCAGACGACGAAGGCGTGTCCGACGCCAGCTTTGTCGTCGCTGGTCTTGCGAGCGCAGAAGACAACGTAGAAATTCCCTTCAGTTTCGGTCGCATTTCGCTTGTCGATCCTGTGGTCGACAACTTCAGCGAACGAGTTTTGTGAGCAAAGCAGTGCTAAGGCTACAATCAAACTCAGTCTGTTGTAGGGCGACGGCATTTTGTTGCACTTTTTAGATTTGAGGTAGGAAGAGGACGCGATTGATGTTTGCGGGTGAAAGCTCTGAGTTTTTCGTGATAGACGCAATTTGTCACCGCAAAGGGACATCATCTACTGTGACTCACGACCCACTATAGGGTAAGAGACGGCGGAATTCAACGAATCAACCAAGTTTGTTGCGTAAAGTGGCGTTAGCCGTTCCAGATGCAAATAACTATTGGATTTCCACTTTATGACCTGGATGTGCTTTTAAATGCGTACTCTTAATTTTCTCAGCCTCAGAGCGCGTCGAGGTTGTTCCTAGAAGTTTCGTACCGTTAGACAGACACGAATGGCATGCAACAGCGAAAGTCGTGCTGGCCCACGCCGCACAAGGCAAAGTCGCTAGCAGAGCAATCATGCAAGTATTTCGCCACGAAATTTGACATACGTACACCATCATCTTCGTCCATATCGAGCATTGAACAAATTTTTAACATCAAACACGCGACACTTGCGAAAACTTTATTCACATCCATTTTCGAACGTGCCAACGCATCGTTAAGCCATTGTTGTCATTCGTCAACAGCAAGTCCAGTTCTCGCAAATCACAAAGCCCATTGGACATTCAATGGGGGCGACTGCAAAACTACCGAACGCGCGTGATTCGGATGCCGATTTAGCTTAGCCCAAGAAACTTACGCTCCGGCGAGACAAGCTCGCGCTGGGGCGGTAGTGCGTGTTATGGAAGTTGGGCAAGCTGTTGAAACTGGCTCCCACGTAGACAATGGCAAACGGGTCGGGCGAGCTTACCCGAGAGCAACTCAGCGCATCCTTGGTGTTACAATCCGATATAAGCTGTACGATTTACAAACTAACGTTGCTGCCTTCGGTGTTTATCAATTGGACGTTGCGGTCAATTCCAGTAGTGTCTCAAGAGGAAGCGTGGCAAGTCGCTCTTGAAGAACTTTCTTTGAAAGCTTTGTCAGAACTTTGATGACAATGTTGACATCGATCGATTCATCGCGAGTCATGAAGATCTCAGCACAAATTGCGTTCCATTGATGCTCTAACGAATCAAATGCCTTTCGGTTCGCGATCACTTGCTCGATCAATTCAGTCAATGCGTCGCTGAAGCCGCGTTGACCATCGTAGCCAAAAATGTGCGAATGTTCGTGAAGGAAAATGGACAATGCAGTTGCGAACGAACTTGAGAAAATTTCATCGCTGAAGAAGACTTCCCTGCTGCGATAGCTTCGAGCGCTTTTTAATTGTCCAAGCAGTACTTTGGTTTTACCTATGGTGTAGTCAACCGTCCCGGACGAGAACACTTCAGCAACCGCAGGAGCAAGCTTGGCCAAACAACTGCGAAGTAAATCGATCGCTTCGCGCTCGCTCGCAATTGGTTTGCGTTTGCCCTTTTGCATCGCTTCTTCCATCGCTTGCTGAGATAACTCTTTGATGTGCGTTTCAACTGTTTGAACGCCGAATTCTGAAAAGTAGCTCGGCAATTGAATACGGCCGGCTTTCCTCCAGGATGCCAAAATGGTTTGATGTTGCAGCCGGCCCTCAGCAGAATGTGGTAGTTTGCACGAAGCAAAAAAGTTAGACGAAATCGTTTCCGATATGCCTGCATGTAGTGAATAGCAACTCCCTCGAGACATGATTTCAAGCAACGAGTTTCCTTCGCCGCGTTCCCAGTCACCCCGACACTCGTTCAAAACGATCGATTGCAGATATGGGTTGCTCGACAATGTTTTAGCATTGATATGTCGAAGAAAAAAATCGCGAATTTCATTAGAGAATTCTTTGCGATCGCGATCGGTCCCTATTCTCTTCTCTACTTCAGAGTACGGTTTCCGCAAAACAAAAACGAGCGGAATTCCCTTTACTACGCCTCGCTTGAGCGATCGATAGAAAATCGCACCGTCGGAGTGATTGCTTCGATAGATAGCCATTTTCGAATCGTCCCAAAGCTGCTCGCCAAGGCAAGGGTTCTTGGGATAAAAAAAATTCTCGATCGCATGCCCCAGAATTTTCGCAAGTGAGTTGCTGCATTGGTCAAGAACCAAAACGCAGCCTTCGATAGGCTTAATGGAAAAAAATTCATAAACGAGCGGATACAGGGACTCCGTTCCAGGAATCGGTGTAGAGTCTGGATGAATAGCCAACGCATGTCCACCTGAGGCCGCATAGATCGTTCGACCTGGAATACGCAAATAAGAAACCGCACTTGCTTTGAAACCTTCGCCGTATTGGCCGACGTCATCGGAGGTTTTCTCAGAACCGAGGTAGTAAAGTCGGCGTAGGTCAAACTGAACTGGGGCTTCGATGCGAGCTAGTGTACCGTGCGACGAGGTTTTGATTGCCTCGACATTGTTCTTGTTCGAATCGAAGAAGTTTTGCAGCAAGTCCCGAGCGATCATGTCTTCGCTCCATTTTACGCCCCAGGCAGTCGTAACATTGCTTGTCTCAGTCGTCCTGAGCATAGCATCCGAAAAACCGAGTTCGATGAGTCGTTGGGTGTAGTCCATTTGGATGTTGCTTCTGATGTTGATGTGCTGAGAGTTTCGATGGAAGTCACGATCGACCAATTCTCTCGGGATCAAGCGTTGATGTCCAATGAATTAACCAATGGGTTCTCAATGGAATTTCGTTCGCTGGAACCCAATGGTCGCCCAATGTTCATTCGTGATTTCAACGTCTGGACGGTGGGACTTACACGGCAACAATGGCTTTGCGATGCAGTATCGCACGCTTGAAAAACTTTCTACCGATTCAAAACATGGAGATCTCGTAATGGTTCTATCAAAGGCAAATTCAAATCTCATTCCTCTTAAGTGGCATGACACCTGCTCTCAGCTCCACAAGCGATTTAGGTTTTTGATGTTGCTTGGAGACACCTGTTGTGGAAAATCCGCTTGGGCAATCGAGCAATCAAGAATCGCCAACGGTGGCGAGCCACTTATATGCGCATTGTCTCCCGAAAGTGAAAGAAGTGACGTCTGGGGAAACATTGCCCTTCTCTCGGATGGGCTTGGAGGAACCATTTCCCAAATGATCGATGGGGCATATGCGATCGCCATGGGGCGTGGATTGACGGTCGTGATCGACGAGCTTGGCACGGCAAGTTATGACATGCTTGCAACAATGCTGAGCTCGCGTGGACAGGATGTTGTTGTCAATCCGATTAACTTATCCACCATCCACGTTCACAAGGACTTCCGAGTCATCGCAACGGCTAATTTGGTTTCTTTGTCTTGTCAGAGATCCACAACTCAAATGATCGCCAAGGCACTCTTTGACGAGTTTGTCGTTTTCGAGGTGCCACGGATCGAGGTGGGAACCATACGCAAAATGCTTATAAGTCAGTTTCCGCAGGCAAAGCCAAAGAATGTCGATCGCGCTATCGAACTATGGGAGTCTTATCGCGCTGTTCGGGATGACAACTCTGACGAATCGCAGAGCGGCGAATCGTTCTTAACTTATCGCTCGGCATCTCAAGTTCTGCAGATGTTGGAAGACGAAATTCCAGAGGACGTCGCTGTGATGTCTGGGATCTGCGGCAAGTTCTTAACCGACGACGATTTATTCAAAGTGGCCAAGCTGCGAGCTTCGATTTCGTAAATCACTAGCCCAAATGGCACATAGTCGCCCAATGGCACTCACTTTGAGCCGCAACGCGCTAGCGTGCGGGCTGGAAGTCAAAAAAACACTGACTTGTGCGAGCCTGGCGCATTGAGGCTCAAAATTCCCAATGAAGTCCGACGTTTATAACGAAAAACCGTGCGCTAGCGCGGATTATTCACAACCCGACGAATAAGCGAGGGACCAGCAACAAAATCCCTCGCTTACGCAGCGGGTTACGAAAAACAGTCTGCATTAAAACTGCTTTTTGCAGCGTCTTTCGCAGCATGACCTTACAACGAAAACTCGATAGCCAATGAATAATCCTCGCTAGCGCGATCCGGCTAATTAAAACAATAGTCCGCTCGTGCCGGTGGCGATCAACCATCAGTCTCTTTTTTCCAGACTCATAAACAACTCCTTTTTTGATCAAGAGAACAAAAATGAACCTATCCAAATACCCTGTTCGGGCACTAAACTCGATTGCTTCGACTTTCGGTCAGTGTGATGTTCGAGTTTTGTTGACGGACCAACTCAAGTTTCCGACTTGCATTGCGATCGGGCCACGAACTGTGGCACTCGATCCAAGCCTGGCTGGAATCGGTGAGTTGCTCATTGCCGCAATCATCATTTCACAGCAAAGACAAAAAGTCCGCGAGAGTTCAACGCGAAAGAAATTGATCAGGTCTGAGTTGCGTGCGTGGATACAACAAGCGACGCAGCAACTAGCAACTATGTTTCCAGGCTCCGCGAAATATTTTTCGCAAAAGCTTCCAGTTATGAGGGTCGAATGGGATCAGATTCGTTTCGCGGCGTGTCGACCGAGTGACATTGTAAACGGCGTGGCGATCAGTTTGTCAAATGGTGTCCAGTTTGTTGGTGCCAAATTTATCGAAACACTTTTGATGGAGCTGGCTGCAGGAAAATATCCAACGGAGAAATGGGAAGGACTCGACATGCCAGTCGCAAGAATTCCGCAAGATTTGGGGGTTCCAAATGCACATCCTCGAGAAATCGAATCGTTGGAAGCCATCGTCAAGGATGCTATACGTAAAACGTCGAGTTTTTCGACATGCTTCGTTCGAAAGAGCATTGGCAAACTCCAGAGCGAACTTCAATTCGACCACGCCAGAACGGGAACCAGTATCGACTCGCGCCGCCTAACAAGGGCAGTCATTGATGTCACATCGGGAAATCAATCTGCGCGACTTTACAAGGTAAGGTCCGACCAACGCGACCGCATTTTCAACCCAGACGAGCATCATGTAGTTCAAGCCATCGATCTTGGTTCACTCAAAACATATCAACACCCTTATAGCGGTTACTCTCCAGACTTGGTGGCAATTGTCGCTGAATCGTTTCGAAACCTCGAAGTTGGCCATTCCATCATCCTTTTTGCGGACCAAATCCTCGAATTGAATGGCAACAAGTACTACTTGCATTGTCCGATCAAGATCAAGGCCTACGAAGAGTCGCTAAGGGGCGTTGCGTTTGAACGCCTAGCTTTGCTTGCGTCGCTTCGATTGAGCAAGATGGTAAACATCAGTAACGCTCAGTTCGCGTGTTATCAGCCGATTCAAATCGACAGCGCATTTCGGGAAATGCAACGTGTCGAAAGAAAAATACAGCACGGCTACCAGACGTTGCTATATATCAACACCCGTTCTCTGCCAATCATGGATGACGAGTATCAGGACGACGATTATTTTGTGAGGGTCGCCGAAGTCCTTGAGGACAAGCTCAAGGAAATTTCAAAGCAGTCGAATGAATCTAGAATATTCGACTTGGACTTCCTTTTCTTAGACGCTCGCTTTAAATCTGCGGCCAAGAAAGGGACTCGTGTCGCAAAGAGCATCTCGCTTATGACGTGATTGGAACGGATTCATGGGCGAACCGTCATGATGCAGGAGCGGTGAATGACTATGGCCAAAACGAGGATTCCGTTGCCTCGAGAAAAAGTAGGAGCAAGTCAATTTCGCCGACATCGTCGAGTTACCGGGTGTAGCTCCAGGTCTCGAACCGGCAGGAGGGCGTTTCGACCCAGCAGGTAATGTTACTCTATGTCATGCAACTCGAGCGATGCTGGCGGACCGCGAGAGACTTCTCGACTCGTTGCAAGCAATTTGGCAGTAGCGAATTAGATGGACTCGTAAGACCGTCTTCGGAACAGGAAGCATATGCGGAAAATTGCCAATTATTGTTAACGTCGCGCAGCATCCCATCACTGATCACGTTCTCTAATCGAGTGGATGAGCGAACTCACAAGGCATCAGTTCCAAGAGCTTGCCGAGTATGTCCATGCTAAATCGCTTCAATCAAGTCGACGCTAACGACCCACTTCGTTAGAGATTGCACATGAATGCCGAGTGCGTATTTGCATTTGGCTTTTTAGCTTCCGATCGAGGCATCAAATTTTTCGGAAAACAATCTAGCCATGGGCCAAAATGCACTGCATCAAGGAAAGAAACACAAGGAAACAAAATCATGATTTGCTCGTGTCCAAATTGTGGCATCGGACTAAAGTTGTCGATCAACTACAACGATCACTCAAATTTACGTGGGCGATGCCCTGCATGCCGCGAGCGGTTTGTACGTATTCGCGGCAACAAGCTTTGTCTTGTCCGTAACCAGTCATTCTGGCTGGTTCGAAAGTTTCGAAACGTTGAGCGGCTATCTGGAATGGAGGACGTACAAGACATACTCTATTCCGAACTGTTTATCGCATTTGAAATCCTTTTAAAAGAGGTGCATACGTATGCGTATCCTAACAGAACTGAATTAGCGGCCACCGAAGACCGAGTGCCGCTTTGGGAACTTGCAAGACAGTTACGCCAAGTCGGTGCAATAGCATGGTCACAGGAGCAGGAAATTTATTGGGTAATGAAGCAACGCAACCGACTCTTGCATGGGGACGTCCTCGAACTCGAAGAGTTGCCAATCGATCGATTGTCCCGAATAGTTCAAGAAATGCGATGGTTCGTTGGTTGAAATTCCGATTCCAACTTGGGCAAGACAAAACAATCCTGGGGTTATTTCGGGAGCCCCTGTCGTCTTTTGAACATGAGCGGCTTGCTCTTCGAGTAATGCGATAAATCCCACGCGCTGCGAACGTCCTAACTCAACGTTGATCGCCCTCTAATCTGTTTAACGAGCCAAATTCAAAAAGCTGTCTTGGAATCGGCTTTTCCTCGATTAGAATTTCCCGGAGAAATACCTTTTCCGCTTCCGTCTCACCTAGACCAGACACAACACTGTCTCTTACCGACCTAAAATGCTTTGCACAAACAAGCAAGGAACCAAAGCCAAGTTCAGTTTGGGCGTCTCGCATACCATATGGTTTTAGAATGCGGTTTCGGATCGCTCGGTGTTCGAAGTTTGGAAAAAACTCAGTTTGGTCCTGTTGCAGCATAGCCTCCGCTTCTGTGCATAGCCTTTCAAATTCGCGAGGGTCAATTTGATTGTTGGATTTACACTTGACCAAACAATACGTCATAAACGAGGCGGCCGTATTTTCCAAGATTCCCCATGAGTCGTAAACGGCATTGTCGTCGTTCGTTTCGAGTGGAAACGACATTATGAAATGCGGGTAATCGCGTGATAGTAGTTCTGGATTAATGTCATGGCTCAGCGAATAGACTCCTCTACTCGCGCCATCGAATCCAAGGAAGTCGCGTATTTCTTGGTGCATCGGTTTAGGAGCGACTATGTTGCCAAATAGGTCGACAAATATATTCTGGTTCAATGGATTCTGGTTCGAATCGCTATTTGTAGTTTGACTTTGCTTTGGCGCGAGAGACTCAAAAAGGGCTTTGGCCTGATAGTATCGTTTGACATAAAATTGCTGAATACCCGGGTGGTCTGGAACGTAGTATTCCGTAAACGACTGGAGGTCTTGGACTTTCGACAAATCCTGTTGAAGTATCGTTCGTAGGAGAAACCTGCCAGCAGGAGAAGGATCAAAGCACGCGGCTACTTCTAGAATATGGCTGGTGGAATACGGCAATCGAAAATTAACGCTTTTTCCTTTGGTGTTATCCCAAAGAGTTCCGCCTACTCCGTGGTATGCAAAGGCGGGACGCAGGTCCCTTGCAGTGACGTCTGGAACCATGATGTCGGGGATTGCTTCTTTGAACTTTTTCAATAGTCGTTTCAAGATTGCTACGTCTTTTTGATTGCATGAAATTGTGGGAGACGGAGTTTCCGCAAAGGTAATCCCAAAGTGTGCAAGATAGTCGTTAAGTACTTGACCTTTTTTGTAATGGTTCTTGTATCGATCCGGTATCTGATCGCGCAGATCGAACAGGCGACAGTAGTGTTCTGGCGACGGAACGAATGGTTCTTTTGCACTTTGGTTACAAAGAATCAGGAAGGCAACAGGTGCTATGGCGTTCAACTCCGTTAGAGCAGCCGCCACGATTGGATTGTCGACCGTAAATCCGCCGCAATCATAGTGATAGGGGTGCGATACGTCCGTGGGAGGTTTGTATAAAGCACCTGAAATAGCAAAAGCTTGATCGAGGTCACGTTGCTGGGCTTCTAGGTCCGCATTTTCCTTCGACTCACAACCCAGTATGGCTAGGAGGCCAATGCAGGTTATTAGAAACTCGGTTGTACGAAGTCGCCGTAATTTTGGAGAGCTTCGTTGAATGAACTGAGTAGGCCGCAAGGGGAAATGAGTCGTGGCCATAACGGATAAAACCTGTAATGAAGTCTGCAAAACCTCTTTCGTTCGCTTAGCAAGTTGTTGCAGATTTCTGAATATTTGTAGTCCGATCATTCTTTGTATAATCCTTCTTTTAGATAGGGTTGGTTAATCGGGAGCTCCGCTTTTGAATTTTTCAGGCTCAAATCGGCTCAATTGAATGTCTTCACAGCTAAACGCTTGTTGACGCTTTGCGGACTCCTTGACTCTCGGAGTTGGACTGAAGAGCCAATTGGATTTGCCCATCGGAATTGATCTCGAACGATGGAGAATTGATGGCCTTGGCAAATTTGGACTTGAGACCAAACTTGGGCTTTCCAATCGCCAACATGCGATTTTGGAGAAATTGAAAAAGTTTGTCTTTGGGCATTGGGCCGCTGTCTTTGAGCTGTTCCATCAGCAATCGCGCAACCTCGCCCGCTTCCGGCGGTTTGTTGTCCTTCTTAGTCGTTGTCTTGAGCGGACTTCGAGTCTTGCCGTTCAATGCCTTAATAGCTGTTCGAATCTGAGTCAGTTTCGCTGAAGTTTCCCTCGCTTGACTTGTGAGTTTGTCGAGTTGTGAACGCAATTCGCATTCGAACCGATTGAGCTCTTCGATGATTTTATCCATTGATCGTGGTCTCCTGATTGAATTGGTTGGAAGTGGTGACAGGATGGATACTCGTACTGCGATGGTTTAAAAGCTTGGCGAATCACTGAATTGAGAGTCGAGCCAATCATCATCTCCACAAGGCGGATCAACTAGCCAAAGTTGTAGGCAGTCGGATGGGATTTTGGTCGCGAGCCAAACGTGGGTTGAAGTTCCGTAGAACTGAACTCCCAATTCTGTTGCATGCGATGTGCTGATTTGGATAACGATTGGCTTGCCCTTGTGTGACTCAGCAATTTCTTGGGCATAGTCGAAATCGCTTGTCAATTGAACGAATCGGCGGTTACCAGGCAACAGACCAAAAGTGTTGATCAAGGGCCAGAAGTCACAAGATGTTCCGTGGAACAGCGGCTCTTTTGGAATGGTTAATTTGGTCGGGCGGAAGTGTTTGGTGCTGTGACCGTACGTGGCTCGAATGCAGTCTGCGAGGACTTCCACTCGATCGCCGAAATCTAGGTCGCTGACGAGCTTAAAAACGTCATCGAGATCGATATCTGTTTCGTCGGCGATGAATGGGCATGCGATCAAGCCAACATGGCGTATGTCGACCCATCCGTCGCAATCCATTCTCATTCCAAAATCGTTTGGCTTGTGCCGAAGGGCTTTGAGAATAGTTCGACGCAGTGTTTCGCGTTGGTCGGTATCTTGGCCGAAAAGTTCAAGTGCGATGTTGGACACTTGGTTTGGATTGGGCCTCTGGATAGTCGATGCCGAACGCCTCGGTAGGACGTTGTCAAGCAATGTGAGAATCGTTTCTTGGAGATGAGGCTGTAGCGACGGCCAGGCATCGACGACTCTTGCGAGTGTGGACGAGAGCATAACTGGCAACGATTGACAGTTGCGAATATTTTGTGCGTCTCGATTTCGGTCTAGTCGATCGACATCGACGCGAATGTTGGGTTGTTTCGAATTGACGCAAGTCGCATTCTCTAATCGCGAATGAGATAGTTTCGAAAGCGCTGTCGCGGTGGTTAACGCATAGGTGCGACGAGTCGATTTCGAGGTCGATAAAACAACTGCGATGGAATCTGCGCAACAAATTGCGTAATCTTTGTATTTTCCCTGTGTTTTTGATGGGTATTCAAGTCCGTTATCCTCCACTGGCATTTGACCAAGCGATTCGTTGATAAAACGATACCTGGAGCCGTTTCCAGAGCGTGTTTTTTGCATGTCAAAAGTCTGTAGTACTACAGACTTGCAAAGAGAAAACGCAACGAAAATGGCTAAAAGAGAACTAGGGTTCGATTTACACAAACCGACCAGACAGGCGTATGTAAACCTTGGGGGTAAAGTCCACTATTTGGGTGATGAGAAATCGGAGCAGACTTGCTTTGAGCTCGCGTGTAGGCCGATGAGTGAGTTGTATTCGACTCTCAATGCCGACGAATTCGAGGTGGTATCCTTTAGCGCTTGCCGGGAATGGTGGTTGAGCGATCCAAAGCGGAGCCGCCAGTATGTCAATCGTCAAATGAAACGCCTTGTTCACGTATTCAAATGGGGAGCTGGTGAAGGTTTGATATCAGCTACCGTCTACCAAACATTAGCCTGCGTCGCGACTCTCAAAAAAGGACGAATGACCGCCAAGGATGCAAAGCCAGTCTTGCCAGTTTCCGATGCGACTGGTTTTTGGACAAGCATCTCAAGACGTTTCGTTGGTGGTCTGTCCCAGTCGGCGGTTTCAAAAACTTGAATTCCATGCCCCGCGTCGCCACTGGAAGTGGTCAGCCGCGAGCTGTCGCGAGTGAATACACTGCGGAACGCACCGTCGCTCCAGGGAATGATAAAGGGGTTCGACGATGGCGATAAGTTATTGTTTGGATAGATGACAATACCAGGATCACAAAAGCCTACGATCCATTTGCCATTGGGGCTTGGTAATACGTTCCAAAGATCGTCGC
>JAYTVL010000644.1:0-40294 GCA_043744075.1 Pirellula sp.
GGGTAAGGTGTTGTAAACTAACAACTTATACGCAGCCGGGGCCACTTTAGTTTGCATTTGCATGAATAATCCGCGCTAGCGCGTTGCGGCTCAAAGTGATTGCCTGTAGGTTTCTATCTGCCGTTCGCCTAACGGTACCAATCATCGAGCGCAGGCTCGAAAATGCGGTATGATACAGACTGCCTGGGAGGAGAGTGTGATCGCTTTGCTTCATTGCAAAGAGGAAAGTCCGGGCTCCATAGAGCAAGGTGGTCGATAACGTCGACCGGTCGCAAGACTAGGGAAAGTGCAACAGAAAGCAAACCGCTGAGCTTGCTCAGTAAGGGTGAAACGGTGGGGTAAGAGCCCACCAGAGTTCAAGGTGACTTGAGCTGCTAGGTAAACCCCACCTGGAGCAAGAACAAACAGAACGACATGTCGGCGGTGGGCTTCGGCTCACTGCGGCATAGGTTGCGGCTCGCGGTCTCGTTCGTTCGGGTTGTTCGCTTGACGCCATGGGCAACTGTGGCGCTAGATAAATGATCGCGGCGCGAAAGCGTACAGAACCCGGCTTACAAGCCTCCCAGGCTTCTTATCCCCCGAGTTTTACTCGGGGGTATTTACCATGCATCTAGAAATAGATGGCCATAACCACCCCTGGCATGAAGCCCAATGGCATTCACTTTGAGCCGCAACGCGCTAGCGTGCGGGCCGGGAGTCGATTAAACCGAAGAAAACTTCCGGTTTCTTGCACTAGCTCCGGCCCTCATGCTAGCGCATTGAGGCTCGAAATTTGCTAAGTGAGTGTCATTTGAATCGCGCCAACCGGCTCATGAAAAATGGGTATCGAATGAATAATATTTTCAATCGACCAACAATTGCATTATGCGGCAATTAGAATTGCTATTAAAAAAAAAGCGGAATTCTGTTCAATCGCAATATAAAGGTGCCGCCTCTTTGCATAAAAGGTGCCGCCTCTTTTCTGTCTACAACATCGCGCAGAAAAAGCCGGCTTTTCGGCCGGCTTTTTCGTTTGAAATGCAGTATCGCGACGACTACCTCGAAACGTCGGACTCAGCAGGCTGTGATTCTGTTTTGACCATTCTTGCCGTTTGCTCAGTGGTCAGATTAGACGCAACCCACGAAACATAGCCAAAATCAGCGTCACTCAATCGAGAGAGCGGGACCGTCGTAAACTTGCCGTTCTCTTTCAATAGCTTCACTTTATCCACATAGATTACCGCCAACCTTGCTTTGACTTGGTAAGCACCACTATTGTCAATCCACTGCCTGAATTCAGCTCCCTTGAATTCAGACGGAGCCACGAATGCACCAACTCCGAAAAGCGCATCCAATTCATCGACTTGTTCTTTAGCTTTTGAAGGCTCCTTTTCCTCTAGTGGAAGACTCGATGGCTCCTCAATAGCTTTTTCAGGTTCGGCTGACTCAGAAGCGTTGACTACTGGGTCGGAGGGTAGACCGAACAAGCTGTCAATCGATGCATCTTCTTGGGCTGGCGCTACGTTGGCTACTTCATCTTTAATTGGGTGTTCAACTGGCTCTTCGTTTGCGATGCCTTTAGCCGAATCGAATTCAGTTGCAATCGGTTTTCCGAATAAATCGTCGATGGATGTTCCGGCGGGAGGGGCTGCCGGCTTTTCGTTTGAATTAAATAAATCGTCAATGCTTGTATCTGCCGGCTTTGCGTCCATTACAGGTTCGGTTGCCTTTGGTTCGACTCCGAATACATCGTCTATTTTTGGTGGACTTGATTCTACGGCTGGACTAGGAGTGGGACTGGCACCAAACAAGTCATCGATATCTGTTTTTGCCGGCGGGGCTACAGGCATCTCTGGTTCGATTGTTGAGGGCTCAACGACTGGAGCAGTAGGGGGGGCTCCGAAAAGATCATCGGCAGGTTTTTGAATTGCAGGTGCTTCGCCGAAAGGATCCGCAGCAGGCTGCTTAACAGCTGGAGTATCTCCAAAAAGATCGTCCGCCGGTTGCTTTGACGTGGAAGGTTCACCAAACGGATCAGCGGCTGGCTGCGTCTCAGCGGGGGCTGCGCCGAATGGATCGGTGGTTGGCTCCTTGGCTGTAGTAGCATCTCCGAAAATGTCATCTGCGGGTTTCTTCGGTTCTTCAACAACAGGCACTGGCGCGGCTACTACGGGCGCTGGCTTTGCAACTTCGGGCGCTGGCTTGGCAATTACTGGTGCTGGTTTTTCAACTACCGGTGCTGGCTTGGCAACGACCGCATCTGGTGTTATCGCTTTTGACGGAGCCATCTTAATGGCATCCACGACCGGTGCGGGTTGGCCGACGTGTGGCACCGAAGAAGAAGGCATTGCGTCAACAGCAGGTCCCATTGGCACTGGCTGCGTCACTGTGGGCGGAACATTCATTCCAGCTTCGCAGCCGCATGAACTTGCAGGAATTGAATCGCACCCTGTCGCTGCTGGAACAGAGGACATTGTTACAGCACACGGTGGAGCGGGCTCGCTAGGGCTTGGAGCACAAGGTACAACTAGGTAGCTTTGCTCGCATGGGCTAATCGGTTCGCAGCATTCCGTAGCAGAAGTTTTGCAAGCGTCCCGATGGAGAAGCCGATCCATCAAACGTCCCGCGTTAACAGGACTGAAGGTGACGAGCGTGCACATTGTCACTACCAACGCCAGTCGAACCCAATACGTGAACGGCTTGGACATGAACCAAACTCCTTTTCTAAAATACTTGAACGCAACAAATTGGTACAGCCGGTACTTCCGGCGAAACAGCTCTAATCGTAGTTAAGCCGATCGATACCCGCAAGGAATTTATGCCGACTGGGCAAAAGCAATTACTTCGGCAAAATGGAACTTCGGTAGAACTCCCTTTGGAATCTGTCATTCAGACGCTAAATCCTCTAGATTCATCCAATTCGCGGTTAGAAACTCCGAAATTGACGATTTTCCGCTATTGAACCAATTCATACATACCCCCAATATGGCTACTAGTTTTCTGAAAACGCTTGTTGGAGGCTGGTCACTCGAAAGAAAGTGTCTACTTTTCCTGGGCTTGGCTCTTTTGGGATCATTGATTCTTGCTTTTTACGCTGTCCAGGTTGTAGCTTCGGTTCTCGTGATGCGAACGACGCATCAGTCGGCCCGTGATTATGCCAACACAGTAATTGGTTGGAAGCATATTTCAACTGACTTTAAACCATTGGACGCGCAGAAGGGGACCGCAATTGCTCCGTCTGCGGAATCTGTTCGAACCCAGTCTCCGGACTATCGAACGCGTGTCCTAGAATTGCTTCGCCCGTACATGCTGCCTTCTCGGTATGAATACGAAATCTTACGCATTGAGGATTCTCTAGAGCATGAGTCGCTACGAGCGCCTATTGCGACGGGGAAAAACCTTGAGCGAATGCTCCGCATCCATGCAAAGCTTGCAGAAAAAGACAGTATTGCAGCCGAAGAAGCAAAGCAATCTGAGGAGAAAAGGAGGTTGACGGTTCCGCTGAATCTCGATCCAAGCACGCCCGCGACCAACTCACCTGCGAAAGGCTTAACAGCTGCGCTCGCAGACTCAACAAACCACATATTTGAAGAGGATCGATCGAGCGACTCGTATTTCTATTTCCATCCCATCGAATTCGACAAAAAAAACTGCCTCGATGAGTGCCACCACAAGCTGCCCAGTTCGAGTGCAACGTTAACAACCCGATCGCTCGATCCGTACCGAATTATCCTCGTCAAGATGCCATACAGAGATACGCAAGTCTGGAGCATGTGGATCTATGCGGTACTAACGTCGATCGCAATTTGCACCCTGGCTCTGTCTTTGTTTTTCATCCATTGGGTTTTAAAGCGATTGGTGATTCGACCGTTGAGCTATATGAAAAACGTTAGCGAAGAAATCACGCAGGGAAATACAAAATTGCGTTTTTTGGTCGATACAGAGGACGAGTTTCACGAATTGTCCGAATCTTTCAATCGCATGCTTCGACACATGACAGAAACGCAGGAACAGCTCGAATCTGTCAATTTGGAAAAAGATCTTCGTGTCGACGAACTTGCACGGGTCAATTTGCAGCTTTTCGAAGCGAACCGACTGAAAGGTGAGTTTCTTACAAACATGAGTCATGAGCTACGAACACCGCTCAACAGCATCTTAGGGTTTAGCGAAGTACTGCAAGGATTCGAGTCCCTTACGGACAAACAACGGCGTTATGCCTCAAATATTCAAAGTAGTGGTCGACTACTGCTGGATATGATTAACGATATTTTGGACTTGGCGAAGGTCGAGGCTGGAAAAATGGAAGTTCGCCCAACCGAATTTTGCATTCTTTCCGTAATTCAGGCCCAATGTGAAATCGTAATGAAGATGGCGGAGGACAAAAATATCGATCTTCGAGTTGACTCAAGCCAATCAGAAATGAGAATCACGCAGGACCAGGGCAAGGTACAACAGATTCTGACCAATTTGCTTTCCAACGCAATCAAATTTACGCCGGAGGGTGGTCTTGTCACCGTTTTTTGTGAATGGCAAAACGATGCCGAATTGGTATTATCGGTTGCAGACACAGGTGTTGGTGTAGCTCCTGGGGATTACGAAATCATTTTCGAAAAATTCAGACAGGCGAAGGGCGTTACTGGACCTGACGGTCTCACCCGCGAACACTCGGGAACCGGCCTGGGACTTTCGATTGTTCGTGAACTATGTCGGCTCTTGGGTGGCGACATTAGTTTGACGAGCCAACTTGGCTGCGGCAGCACATTTCGGGTCGTACTTCCACGTGTTTATCACGACACTGCATCCGCCGCGAGTGCCAACGGCAGCTTATAACGGAACAGAAACGACAAGTACTTTATTTATCGGCCAAAAACGGGATAATGCCGATCCGAACGGTTTTCACAACGTTGTTTAACCTGCGTAGCGGTTGGCGTCTGGAATGCAGTCGTTCATCGTTTACCATCGGCTGCGCCGGTTAAACATAATTCTCCAACAAAAGTTCATGCCTCGCCGATGGCAATCACCTATAAAGACAGCGGTGTCGACCTTGAATTGTATGAACAGTCGATGCAACGGTTGCCGCGACTTATGCACCGCACTTTCACGCCCCGTGTGGTACGAAACGATGGTGGATTTGCTGGGCTATATGCCTTAGACTTCACAAAATCCCTGTTCTCACGCAACTATCAAGATCCGATTTTGGTATCCGGGACCGATGGCGTCGGAACCAAACTTAAGGTCGCGATCAAGGCAGGGAGACACTCAACAGTTGGCATCGATTTAGTCGCAATGTGTGTCAATGATGTACTGTGCACCGGTGCGGAACCGCTCTTCTTCCTCGATTACGTTGCTATGTCTAAGGACGATCCGACACTCTTGGAATCAATTGTCCAGGGCATTTCTGACGGTTGTATTGCTGCCGAATGCAGTTTGCTTGGTGGTGAGACAGCTATCATGCCTGATCTTTACCAGACGGATGATTACGATTTGGCTGGATTTTGTGTCGGGGTTGTTGAAAAGAAGAATTTGATTACCGGACGCGACATCGATCCAGGCGACATCATACTTGGCATCAACTCGTCAGGCGTGCATAGCAACGGATTTAGCCTTGTTCGCAAAGCGGTCTTTGAAAAGGCAGGGCTCGATTCCGGAAGTTTTGTGCCAGAATTGGGAATGACCGTGGGTGATTCGCTGTTGACTCCTACCTTGATCTACAGCAAATTGACCCGGACCGTGCTATCTCACTACAAAGTCAAGAATGTGGTTCACGGTATTGGCCACATCACTGGTGGTGGGCTACTGGAGAATACCGAACGCATATTGCCTCCCAATGTAGATTTGGTTTTTGAAAGAGGCTCCTGGCAAATCCTGCCGGTCTTTGACTGGATTGCAAAATTGGGTGAAATCGAACAGGCTGAGATGGAACATGTTTTCAATATGGGTATCGGTCTCGTGCTGATAGTTAGTCCGTATTACGCAGCCCACATTAAGACCATGGTTGAATCTCTTGGTTACCAATGTTGGAACATTGGGACGGCTCAAACGGGAACGGGCAAAAGCCGCTTTTCATCGTGAACAATCCTTCTGAATCCCCCGCCACATCGTTGAATCGTTTGGTAGTTCGAATGTTTGCCGGCGCGCGCGAACGAGTCGGTGTCGAGTTCATTGAAATAGAGGTAAACTTGCCGATTTCCGTCACACATCTCAAAGAAACGATCGCCATCAACTTCGAATCGCTACGTTCCTATGTTGAATTCGGGCGGATTGCAATAAACAATGACTTTGTTTGCGATTCAGATCATATTGACAAATCTCATTCCCAATCCGTGATAGCCTTAATTCCGCCCGTCAGCGGCGGCTAGTTTCCAAACTTCAGACTAAATGCAGCTATGAGCCAATCTCTAGATCAGAATCTTTTTGAACAATTGGATGCGATCGTTTTGATCGATTCGCATTCTCACATCAATCCGCATTCTGCTACGTCGACATCACTGGCGGACTTACTTGGTTATCACTACTACACTGAATTGGCTCACTCCTCAGGCATGCCCAGGCAGCTAATTGAGGAACCTGGCATTTCGCCACGCGAGAAAGTCGGACGTTTGTTTGGCCATTTGGGCAATATCAATAACACGGTTCAATGGTCATGGTTTGTGGAGCTATCGCAATCGCTTTTTGGTTTCCAAGGCGACGAGATCAATAAATCCAATTGGGAGTTGGTTTACGATCTAGCCGAATCCAAGATGTGTGAGACCAACTGGGAGGACCAAGTATTAGCCAACAGCAAAGTTGAGAAAGTGTTTTTGACAAATGATTTTGACGATCCCTTGGACGGCTTTGATACCAATCGATACGTCCCGTGTCTTAGGACAGATGACTTGGTATTCCACCTGGCACAACCAAAAGTTCGCGATCGGCTTCAGTCGTCTTCTGGCAGGACGCTTGGTAGTCTCGCAGATTTGAAACAATCGTTGGACGTTCTTTTCGTACGGTTTAAAGCCCGTGGCGCTAAAGCATGCGCGATTTCCTTGCCACCCTGGTTTAGCCCGAAGGCTTACACGGACCATAGTCATGCTGCTCAAGTTGCATTGGATGATCTCGTTCAACGTGGAATCGACGCATCTGAATCTAACAAGAGAACGATGGCCGAATGGGTCTTTTGGAAAATCGCGGAGTTTGCCGAAGCATACAAGTTGCCGTTCGACCTCATGATCGGCGTCAATAGGCGAGTTTACCCAGGCGGAGTTTATCAGGGTCAGGACTTGTATGATTCGCGAATTTCGTTGATTCAGTATGCGGAACTTTTTAACGCATTCCCGAACCTGCCGTTCCCGATTTCAGTCCTGGCTTCGGTGACCAATCAAGAACTTGTCGACTACGCATGGATTTTTCCAAATGTGCTTACCCATGGACACTGGTGGTACAGCAATACACCAAACTACATCAGGCATGATCTGCGAGGTCGAATCGAGGCAATTCCTCGTAATAAGCAACTTGGCTACTATAGCGATGCGTATAAGCTTGAGTTTATTCAGCCGAAGTTTCGCATGTACAAACAAATCCTAGCCGGCATCCTAGCCGACGATTTTTGCAGGGGACTTGGCTGGTCGGAAGACAAAGCACTTGCTTTGGGCTCGCAAATCCTTCGCGGAAACGTTGAACAAGTTTTCGGTTGTGATCGGGCCGACCGTCATCAATAGCCAAGCGGGCGATAGTCGTGGGTTACATTACTTTGAGCCGCAACGCGCTAGCGTGCGGGCCGGATTCGCGTTTATCACTAGCCTTCCAGCCCGCACGCTAGCGCGTTGCGGCTCAAAATTCCTTAACCTTACCCTTAAGAAATAATCGTGAAAAAGATTGGACTAGTCGGTTGGCGTGGAATGGTAGGCTCCGTGCTCATTCAACGCATGACGGCAGAAGGCGATTTCTCGCACTGTGAGCCTGTGTTCTTTTCGACCTCAAATGCGGGCGGTAATGGCCCAAAGATCGAGAACATGGACACGGGTAAGCTTCTGCCCGCATCAGACATTACATCTCTTGCAAAGATGGACGTCATCATCACGTGCCAAGGTGGCGAATACACTAACGAAATATTTCCGAAACTTCGCTCCGCCGGTTGGGCTGGCCATTGGATCGATGCAGCCTCATCGCTCCGAATGAAAGACGATGCGATCATAATATTGGATCCCGTCAATGACAAAGTCATCCGAAACGGAATTGCAAAAGGCGTCAAGACCTTCGTTGGCGGAAATTGTACTGTCTCGCTAATGCTGATGGCATTACACGGCTTGTTCCAAAACGATCTAGTTCAGTGGATGACAAGCATGACATACCAAGCCGCGTCGGGAGCCGGAGCACAAAATATGCGAGAGCTTATTTCGCAAATGGGTGTCGCGCACGATAGCGTCACAAATCTTCTTGCTGACCCAGCTTCTGCAATTCTCGAGATCGATCGTCGCGTCGCTGCAACTATCCGTTCAGAAGAATATCCAATAGAAAATTTTGGAGCACCGTTGAACGGGAGTTTGATTCCTTGGATCGACAAGGACATGGGGGATGGACAGAGTCGTGAAGAATGGAAAGGGCGGGCGGAAACCAATAAGATTTTGGGTCTGGCTCCTGACACGATCCCTGTCGATGGCCTATGCGTTCGGATCGGAGCGATGCGATGTCACAGCCAAGCGTTAACCATTAAGCTTAAGCATGACGTGCCTTTAGATGAGATCGAAGATATGCTTGGCAAAGCGAACCCTTGGGCCAAAGTCATTGCTAACGAAAAGTCGGCAACAATGCAACAGTTGACACCAGCAGCAGTAACCGGCGGGCTAGATTGTCCAGTTGGCCGGCTTCGCAAGTTGACATTGGATTCGACTCAACAGGGACGTTTTTTGGCAGCGTTCACGGTTGGCGATCAGTTGCTATGGGGGGCGGCTGAACCTCTCCGCCGAATGCTTCGAATTTTGCTAGACTGAGCTCATCTTGCTGCAACGGAATCCGGCGAACGGTTATCGCCTTTTCAAACGCAGCGATTTGGACCGATTTCTGGGCAAAGCTGGAAAGCCCGCCAACGTCAAGAAATAGCTTCAAGTCGTACCTGTCCGCCAGAGCCTGTGAATCGCATGACGCAAACTCCACTTCAAGAGATTCTTTCAACCTATCGGTCTGCTTCGGAAACAGAACGCGAGAAAGGGACTTATTTTGAAGAGCTGATACGAACCTACCTCCGTCACGAACCAATCTATGCGGATTTGTACAGTGACGTCTGGCTATTAAGTGAGGTGCCCGAAGGGTTCGGTATTAGCAAGAAAGACACTGGAATCGACTTGGTTGCCAAGACACGAGGCACCGCCGAGTTTCATGCGATTCAATGCAAATTCTACGAACCTGATTACCACGTCCAGAAAAGCGATATCGATAGTTTCTTCACGGCTTCCGGCCAGAAACCGTTCAAACATCGCATTATCGTCGTCACATCCGATAGTTGGTCCGAAAATGCCGAAGCCGCGTTGTTCAACCAGCAACCGCCCGTCAGCACCATCGAACTCAGCGATCTTGAAAACAGTCAAATCGATTGGTCCAAGTTCAAGCCGAAAAAAGAACCAACGCTTAAACAAAAGTTTGACCCGCGACTTCATCAGAAAACTGCAATCGAGAAGGTAATCGTCGGGCTGAAAGACGCAGATCGTGGTAAGTTAATCATGGCTTGTGGTACCGGTAAAACCTACACGTCGCTCAAGATTGCCGAACAACTTGCTGGAAAAAATAAACGAGTTCTGTTTCTCGTACCAAGCTTGGCACTGTTGTCACAGACACTGACCGAATGGACTCAGCAAAGCCAAGTGCCACTCCATAGTTTTGCAGTCTGCTCAGATGCCGAAGTCGGCAAGAAACGCAAAAAAGACGATGACGTCGTTCAAACCTTCGTTCATGAACTTCGTTACCCCGCGACTACCGACGCTAAACGCTTAGCCGAAGAGATGGCCAAACGCCACGACGCCCATCACATGAGCGTCGTGTTTTCGACCTACCATTCGATCGAAGTCATTCACAAAGCCCAGTCGAAGTTTAAGCTCGAGGATTTCGACTTGATCATTTGCGATGAAGCCCACAGAACGACTGGAGCGACCTTCGAATCGGAAATCGAATCGACCTTTGTTCGCGTCCATGATACCAAGTTCATTCGCGCCACCAATCGGCTGTATATGACCGCAACGCCGCGCATCTACGCTGATATCGCCAAAGCCAAAGCAATCCAAGAAAACATCACGCTCTGTTCGATGGATGACGAAGCGGTCTATGGCAAACAGTTGCATGTCATCACCTTTTCCGAAGCCGTCGAGTTGGGCTTGCTGGCCGATTATAAGGTCATCGTGTTGACGATTGACGAAGACCACGTCTCGGAGCGATTGCAAGATCTGCTCAAGGACGACAACAACCAACTGAAGGTTGATGATGCCGCACGCATTATCGGCTGCTGGAAGGCTCTCAGCAAGCAAGGCTTGCTTGGTGAACTTGGCAACGACATTAAACCGATGCAACGAGCGGTTGCTTTCTGCCAAGTGATCGAACCATCGACCGGCAAAGCTCACAAGGTCTCGTCGAAACAGATCAGCGAGATGTTTCAATCGGTGATCGATGCCTATCAGGCGAACACCAAGGACACGTCCGTCACCCTACGCTGCGAAGCAGCGCATGTCGATGGCAGCATGAATGCGATTGAAAAGGAAGCCAAGATCAATTGGCTCAAAGAGTCGCCACCCGAAAACACATGTCGAATACTTAGCAATGTTCGCTGCCTGTCCGAAGGAGTCGACGTCCCTGCGCTCGACGCAGTCCTTTTCCTTTCCCCGCGTAGCTCGCAAGTGGAAGTCGTCCAGTCAGTCGGTCGTGTGATGCGAATTTCGAAGGGCAAGAAGCTTGGCTATGTGATCCTGCCCGTGGTGATTCCTCATGGCATGCAGGCTCACGAGGCGCTTAACGACAACAAAGTCTACAAAGTCGTTTGGGAGGTGTTGCAGGCATTGCGTTCCCACGATGATCGCTTCGATGCGTTCATCAACAAGGTCGACTTGATGCAGAGTACGGCTGGGCGAATGGAAGTGATATCCATCACCGATACGCTGAGCCCCAAGTCGAAGGGCAAAGCCGACAAAAAGGGCAAAGGAGAGTTCGATCTGGCCAACAAACCTACCGAACAGCAAGCCAAGCAGTTGCGCATGCATTTCGAAGTCGGCGAGCTTGAAAAAGCACTCTATGCGAGGCTAGTGAAAAAGTGTGGCAATCGGATGTACTGGGAGGAGTGGGCTGGCGACATTGCCAAAATCGCTCAAACCCACATTGGCCGCATCAAGGCAATTCTCAAGAACCCAAAGAACGCCAAAGAGATCCAGGCATTTTCGCGTTTTGCCAACGAGTTACGCGATGACTTGAACGACAGTATTACCGACGAAGAGGTGATCGAAATGCTGGCTCAGCATTTGATCACCAAACCGGTCTTTGATGCCTTGTTTGCCGATTACTCGTTCGCTACCAACAATCCGGTCTCGAAAGGGATGCAAAACATTCTCGATTTGCTCAACGAGCATCGGCTAGACAAAGAAGCCGACACGCTGGAGCAATTCTATGACTCGGTTCGTCGCCGCGCGGCGGGAATCGACAAGGCCGAAGGCAAGCAGAAGATCGTCGTCGAGCTGTACGATAAATTCTTCCGCAATGCGTTTCCGAGGATGACTGAGCGGCTCGGGATTGTCTATACGCCGGTCGAAGTCGTCGACTTCATCATTCACAGCGTCAACGAAATTTTGCAAGAAGAGTTTGGCCAAACTCTCGGCAGCAAGGGAGTTCACATCCTAGATCCGTTTGTTGGGACGGGAACGTTCATCACACGCTTGATGCAAAGCGGTCTCATCACACCCGAGCAATTGCCGCACAAGTACAAAAACGAGATTCACTGCAACGAAATCGTCTTGCTTGCGTATTACATCGCCGCGATCAACATAGAAGCGGTCTATCACAGCATCTTGAGCGCGCACCACAAATCCGTGAGCGGCAAGGCGCTAGCCGCCGGTTCGCTAGACGCGACATCCGAATCAGTCTCGAAAGATATTTCAACTCCTCTTGCCCCGCATCGGGGAGAGGGGCCGGGGGTGAGGAGCATACCCTACGAACCCTTCGAAGGCATTCTGCTTACCGACACCTTCGCGATGTACGAGGACGACGACAAACTCGCCGATTTCTTCCCCGATAACAGCAACCGCCGCAAGCGACAGAAGAAACTCGACATCAGGGTGATCGTTGGGAATCCTCCCTATTCGATCGGTCAAACGAGCGAAACCGACAACAACAAAAACATAAAGTATCCTTCACTTGACGAGCGGATTCGTAACACATATGTACAGGATTCTGATTCGACGCTTGCAAAGTCAATGTATGACTCTTACGTTCGTGCGATTCGTTGGGCGAGTGATCGAGTTGGTTCAAATGGAGTAATTGGATTTGTAACAAACGCAAGCTTTCTCCAAGTTCCAACATCGGATGGACTTCGCGCTTGCGTCGCAAAAGAGTTCGACAGAGTCTTGGTGTTCCACCTCAGAGGAAATCAAAGGACCTCGGGTGAAACATCGCGTCGAGAAGGTGGGAAAATCTTCGATTCTGGAAGTCGCGCACCGATTGCGATCACGATCCTCGTTAAGTCTGAGAAGGTAACTGAAAGAGGAATTTTCTGGCATGACATTGGAGAGTACCTAAGTCGGGAAGCGAAACTTGATAAGATCGCCGAGTTTGGAGGTATAAGTGGCATAACGGCTAAAGGTCAGTGGCAAAAAATCTTTCCTGACAAATACCATGACTGGGTTAACCAACGTGACGACCACTTTCATGAACACTATTCGTTGGGTGACAAAGGTTGCAAAAGCGAGTTGGTTTGCTTCTCAAATTATTCGCTTGGCGTGGTTACAAATCGAGACTGGTGGGTATATGGTCCGACGAGACGTCTTGTTGAATCCAAAGTGGAGGGATTGATCAAAAACTACGAAGAGCAAAGAGAGGCATACGCGAAAGCCCATACTAACGCATCCGCGATAGAATTGGACGACTTCATTGATACAGACGCTACAAAAACGAGTTGGACTCGGAGCTTAAAAAGTGACCTAACACGAAATCGTAAGCTTACAAACGGTGATGTGCGCTACTGCAAAGCGATCTACCGACCATTTGATAAGCGTTGGATGGCGTTTAGCCGTCGGCTTAACGAAATGCCCAGCAAGATGCACAGTGTCTTCCCGACGCTGGAATCGAAAAATATAGCGATTGGCGTTCCCGCATCGGAGTCGAGAAGTGGATTCTCAGTTTACATTGTCAATCTGATCCCAAGCCTCCATGCTGCCGATATGGTGGGTTCGCAGTACTTTCCACTGTTCTCCTTTGATAGGGCAGAACGTGGTTTGTTCGATAAAGACAGCGAACAGACGTATGCAATAGCCGACAATTTCCTCCGTCATTTTGAGTCCATCTATGGCTCAACGAAACGCTCAATTTCCAAGGAAGACCTCTTTTACTACATCTACGGTCTCCTTCATTCACCCGAATATCGCGAACGGTTCAAAGACAATCTGGGCAAAGAACTGCCTCGCATTCCTGCTGTAAAGAAATTCGAAGACTTCCAAGCGTTTTCGCAATCCGGTCGTGATCTCGCACATTGGCATCTCGAATACGAAACGGTCGATTGCTATCCGTCGACGGTTCAACTTGCCGATGGAAACAACAGAGTGGTTGACAAGCGAGGAGCCAAGCATGACAAGTTTCTCAAAGGTTTGAGCGACTCGCAGTTCTATGTCCGCAAGATGAAGTTCCCCAAGACCAAAGATCCGGCAACGGGCAAGAGCGTGAATGATCGCTCAACAGTGATCTACAACGACACGATCACCGTGAAAAACATTCCGCTGGAAGCGTACGATTACGTCGTCAACGGCAAGAGCGCGATTGAATGGGTGATCGAACGCCAAGCCGTGACGACCGACAAAGACAGCGGCATCGTCAACGACGCCAACCTCTGGGCCACCGAGACCATGAACAACGCCGCCTACCCGCTAGAACTCCTCCTCCGCGTCATAACCGTCAGCCTCGAAACGATGAAGATCGTCAACAACTTGCCCAAGCTGGAGATTGAATAGGCATGAAGATCAAAACTCTCAAGAAGTTCGCCACAAAAACGAATTCACCAGTAGACGGGGCATCCATTCAAGCTATGGACTTGTTTTGTGGTGCGGGAGGATTGTCCTGCGGGTTATCCGGCGCAGGCTTGAAAGTAGTCGCTGGAGTGGATGTCGACGCCGCATGTGAGTTTGCCTTCACGACGAATATTAAGGCGAGATTTGTGTGCAGCGACGTATCGTCTCTTGAGTTTACTTCCTTGAAAGCGCTCTTTGACAAAAATTGTGTTCGAGTCTTGGCAGGCTGCGCGCCTTGCCAGCCATTTTCACGCTATGCTCGCGGAGCTGAGAAGCGGCAAAGCAATTGGTCACTACTTATGGACTTTGCAAATGCAGTACAAGCGTTTGAGCCAGAGGTGATTACGGTAGAAAATGTGCCCGAATTAGCGCAACATCTGGTGTTTTCGAAATTCTTAGACCGACTCAAAATGTTAGATTACTCGGTCAAGTATGACTTTTTGTATTGCCCAGATTATGGAGTTCCCCAACGAAGAAAACGTTTGGTTCTGATGGGAAGCAGACTCGGGGTGATTGAACTACCAAAACCAACACATGCCGATAGGCACCCCACGGTTCGCGAAGCGATCGGAGATCTAAACACGCTGGATGCAGGTCAGAACGATGATAGTGACGAACTACATCGCGCTTGCAAACTGACGAAGATAAACCTCGAACGAGTCCGAACTTCGAAGCCTGGGGGCACTTGGAGAGAATGGCCCAAACGACTTCGCGCGCAGTGCCATAGAGTTGAATCTGGAACTACTTATCCTGCAGTCTATGGTAGGATGGAGTGGGATGAACCATCGCCTACGATTACGACACAGTTTTTTGGGTATGGCAACGGTCGCTTTGGTCACCCAGATCAGGATCGCGCTATCTCGCTGAGAGAAGGCGCGTTGCTACAGACTTTTCCAAAAGACTATAGGTTTCATGATCCGAACACGAAAACCTCAATCCAGAAAATTGGTCAGTTGATAGGCAACGCAGTTCCAGTACGGTTAGGTTATGTGATTGGGGAATCGATTATTCAGCACATCAAACAGACGAGAGCTGCTCATGGCAAAAAAGGTTGAGCCGATAGAAAGAAACATAACCGAGGCTGATCGCGAGCAAGCTGAAAATCAGATCGTTGCCAATCATCGAACAGTGGATTACGACACCCGTGAGTACCCAGTTGAGGTCATCGTTGACAAGTATCTGAAGGGTCTGGAAATCGAGGAGAACGAACTATTTGTGCCCGATTATCAGCGGGATCACACGTGGGAACCGAAACGCAAATCTCGATTCATAGAATCCGTGCTCATCGGGCTTCCTATCCCATACCTTTTTGTCGCTGATATTTCACAAAAGGAAGCTCGGCTGGAAATTGTGGATGGTTCTCAGCGAATTCGAACGTTGGCGGAGTTTTTGTCGAACGAACTCGTTCTCAGTGATCTCGACAAGCTATCCGCGTTGAACGGTTTTCGTTTTAGCGATCTGCCGACTTTGCGACAACGCAGGTTCAAGCGGCATACGCTTCGGATGATTGAGTTGACCGAAAAAGCGAGCGAAGAGATTCGCCGCGACTTGTTCGAGCGAGTCAACACTGGAAGTCAAGAACTCAACGACATGGAAAAAAGATGGGGGATCAAAGACGGACGGTTTCTACGCTTCGTTAGAGAGTGTTCCGAAAATGCACTGTTTCACAAACTTGCACCACTTTCTGAAACAGCAATTAAGCGACGAGAACGTCAAGAGTTCGTGTTGCGATTTTTTGCGTTTCTCGACCACTACCTCGAGTTTGATCGTCGACTAAACGATTTTCTTGACGAATACCTTGATCGGATGGAGCGCGAGGGTACGGCGAAATCGGACCAACAACTCAAGGAGATTTGGGAAAGGATGCTGCGTTTCATCGACAAGAACTGCCCGGATGGATTTGTACGCAAAAAGGGGCATATTAAAACGCCCCGAGTTCGGTTTGAAGCATTGGCAGTTGGAACAGCGTTAGCGCTGCGCCAGAATCCAAAGCTCAAAGTCAAAGAGATGAATTGGGTTCACGACGAGAAAGATCGTTTTCACGAAATGGCAACGGCTGGTTCGAGCAATTCGCGACCGAAGATCAAGCTGAGGATTGAATACGTGAGAGACCGGTTACTTGGAGTTGTTTCAAATGAGAACTGATTTCCAGGAACGAAAGGATGAGGTTCTTCGATATCTCGATTTCGTAAACCAACTCGACTCAAAACGTTTTCAAGTTGTCGATTCAAACTCTATGAATCCCGCACTAGACCATATCTCGCTTCAGGAATTGTTGAAGACCCTGAAGGCAAATTCGTTCCTCTTGCTTTACAATCTCGTGGAATCAACAGTCAAGAATGCGATCGAAGCCATTTTCGATCGGCTTAGTCGCGAGTCCATTAGTTATGACATTTGCAGAGCTGAACTTCAGCGTGTCGTGCTGAAGAACCTCCGAGCACACAACATAAAGAAGATCCATGTTGAACTGCGTGGAATTGCTGTGGATGTAGTGGCAAAGACCTTTAGAAAGGAGACGATGTTTTCCGGCAATGTCGACGCTCGTGAAATTCGGGATACTGCGAAAGAATTCGGATTTCTCAGCCCCATCGCAAATGGAAACGAATTGTTGACAGTTAAAGCGAATCGAAACGATCTTGCGCATGGAGACAAAACCTTTGCTGCGGTTGGTGCAGACTATGACGTTCCTCGCTTACTTAAAATTGCCAATGACATTTACGACTATTTAGAAGAATTTGTGACAAACATCGAGAACTATCTGAACACAAAAGCATACATCGCGCACGGAGTTCCCTAGTCAAGCCTGTGCTTTGAGGGTCGACTGGCCAGTCGGCGCGAGCCGAGCGCGATTGAATCGTTGATTGAACGCCAAGCGGTAACCACCGACAAAGACAGCGGCATCGTCAACTCCTCGACGAAGCGTTGGTATACCTCAATCAGTACCGAGCGTTTTTTCAGCCCCAAGGAATTCGGCTTGCAACGATACACTACGTCGATGTTATCGAGATCCCGTTGGGCGACGAGCCGACAATACTGACTGACTACTTTGGATTTATCCCTGACATCCCAGAGGAACAATTCGGTCTTACGGTTGGTTACGCACTGGGTTTTGTTACAAAATGTCCACTCGATGGTGCGCCGCTGTCGACCCAGCTCGCCATCATTCCGTCACCCGATCCGAAGATCCTGAGAGTTCGCCTCGACTGGGAAAAACCGTGTCCTGGCCTGAATTTCCAGGATGAGAAAGAACTTAAAGCAGCTCTTCAGCAGAGCAAGAAGTTTGTGGTAAACTGTTTTGAGCGACTAATTACCGATAAAACGCGAGCTCTTTTTAAGCCTTCCTAGCACCAACTCATGCCAATTGACCATCACTCTACGCAAATCGTCGCCGTAGCCGATTGGAATTTGTTTAATCATGATGCCAGGCTTTCCCAGAGTAATGTCTTCGAGTCTTCGCGTTATGAACTTCCTGAGATTGCGTACGGCTTTTCAAAGTATCCGCTTAAGCGTTTGCTTCGCGCCACGTATTTACGATCCCGAGAAGAGTTTCTCGTAGAGGGTCTCAGTCCCGAAGTTGTCGGTCGTGGGGTGACGTCCGAAGAAGCATGCGACGACTTTTGTCTGAAATTCCATTCGCTGTTCCAAGACCTTGTTTACAAGCGCCCGTTCGAGATGTCGGTTGAAGATTCTTTGTTATGGAATAAGATCAAGGACATCGTAGATGTTACGGTCTACCGAAACCGAACGCCTCTAGTCATCGAACAATATGGTGTCGTCAGCCATGGCAAGGTGTCCCATCCCTGCAAGATTAAGTGGGATAATGGACACACAGAGTTCGTCGATGTTCGAAAGGTCGATAATGCTGACTTTGTTCGGTATTTCCCTGGCCAACCGATCAAGGCGATTGTTCGTCGAAATCCTGTGACGCGTGAACTGATCGATATTCCATACATTCAAAAAACAGCAACTCTGCCTTCTGAATCGGACCTGGTTGCAATCGGCTTTGTTGATCAGGTACTGGGCGCAGAACCATTTCCTGATGCAGACTGGGAATAGGCAATGACACGATGGAAGTCTATTTTGTCGACGTCGGACTAGGAAGTTGTCACGTCGTTCTCCTCGGAGGGCGGCGCGCACTCGTTGTGGATTGTGGGGTTCGAAGCGATCATATTGCCCTCCAGTTTCTGCTGCGAAGTGGTGTCCAAAAAATCGATCGATTGATTACCTCGCACGCCGATGGCGATCACACTGGAGGCGCAATCTCGATTCTTGACCACTACGCCGAGAACATAGAAAAGATCTGCGTGGTTCAGGACCACAAGTTCTTGAACAGTGACTTCTGTAATACGCGAATAATCGCTGATGGAGGTAGACCATAAATCCCGTTAAAGCCATTACAGCATCGTCCAATATTGCCCCGATCTCGCTCGGTGGGAGACGGTTTACATTGGCACCATCAAAGACAGCGGCATCGTCAACGACGCCAACCTCTGGGCCACCGAGACCATGAACAACGCCGCCTACCCGCTAGAACTCCTCCTCCGCGTCATAACTGTCAGCCTCGAAACGATGAAAATCGTCAACAGCCTGCGCTAGAGATTGGTTGATATGCACTATTTTGTCGACGCAAGTCCATTCTAGCCATTGACTTACGGCAAGTAGTCAAGCTAAGATCAATTGATTGATCTTAATAGAGGTTGCCAGGTTAGATTGTTCCGTCGCCGAAAGGACCGCCACATGAGAGAAGTGACAGACGACGAAATCACTGCCAAAATTGTTGCAACGAATCCATGGTGGCGTGACAGCTCGATAGTGCCGTTCACCCGTTTCCGAGCTCGTAGACAATGCGATGCGCTTTGTTTTCTCCCGTTGCTCCGGATTCACAAGAAATGGGAGCATTGGTTGAGACAGCCGTTTTTTCACAATGGTTTCATTCAATGTATGCTGAGCTTCACTATTCACGATGGCAAAACGGTGAAGTCGATATCGTCAATTTGAGTAACCTGCAAAAACCCATTTGGGCGGTAGAAGTCAAGTGGTCGGATCAGTTCGAAGAAAATCCGTCGAAGCTCGAGAGCCTTAAGGAATTTTGCACTCGGAATCCTACGTGTTCCATCAAGGTGACGACGAGGACAAAACACTCCATCAAGGAGCTTTTTGGGACTTCAATCCATTTTATGCCTGCAAGTGTCTACTGTTTCATCCTGGGATATAACATCATTCGCGGGAAGGAGCGGTTTTTTGATTTCTCTGCCGCGAGTGCTCTGCCAAACGATGAAGATCGTCAACAACCTGCCCAAGCTAGCGATTGAATAACATGAGAATAGAAACGATCCGAGTTCGCAATTTCAAGGCTTTGCAGAGCGTGGAGCTGAAGAACCTACCAGCGTTCTGCGTGTTTGTGGGCAGGAACGGCAGCGGTAAGACAACGCTGTTTCGATTGTTTGCATTCCTAAAGCATTGTCTAGAACACAACGTGCGTAGCGGGCTGAATGCCGAAGGCGGCAGAAACGGTTTCAAAGAGGTTATTACCCGGGGACATGAACAAGAATCGATTGACATTGAGATTCAGTTCCGCATGGAGATTGCAGGCTATAATCGACTGGTAACTTACTCCCTGGAGATTGCTCAAGACAAGAAGGGGATGCCGTCTGTTCGACGTGAAATTCTGCGATACAAACGCGGTAGTGCTGGCAAGCCATTTCATTTCTTGGATTTTCAGAATGGCGAAGGCTACGCGATCAATAACGAAGAAGACTTTTCCAAGCCAGATGAAGAACTGGAACGCGAGCCGCAAAAGTTAAACTCACCTGACACCTTGGCAATCAAGGGGCTAGGTCAATTTGATCGATTCAAAGCGGCTCAGGCATTTCGCGGACTTCTCGAAGATTGGCACATTTCCGATTTTCACATTAGCGACGCCAGAGGTGTAAAAGACGATGAGGATGCCATCCACTTGTCAGCCAGTGGGTCGAATCTGCCTGCTTTTGCTCGCTACATGTTTGAGCAGCATCCTGCGGAATTCGAGGTGGTCAAGCAGAAGATGCGAGATCGTGTTCCAGGGATTAAGGACATTGAGGTCCGAGTAACTGAAGACGGCCGTCTACTGGTCAGATACCAAGACGGAGCATTTTCTGAACCGTTCATCGATAAGAACGTGTCTGATGGGACGGTCAAGATGTTCTCTTACTTGTTGCTGCTGCATGACCCCAAGCCACATCCCGTGCTTTGCATTGAAGAGCCCGAGAATCAGCTTTATCCACAACTCATGACGCTACTGGCCGAGGAGTTTCTGCAGTATGCACAACGTGGTGGACAGGTATTTGTATCAACTCATTCACCGCAATTTCTGAATGCAGTCCCACTTGAGAGCCTCTATCACATCGACAAGGCTGAAGGGGTTTCACGAATCGTTGCGATTGCAGATGATCCGTTGATTTCCTCGCAAATTAAGGCTGGCGACCTAGCCGGGTATCTTTGGGAGCAGGGCTTATTCAAAGGCGTCACTCAAAGGATTGAGCAACGATGATCGTGTTTCTAACTGAGGAAAAGTCGATGCAAGTCACTTTGGAGAGACTGATTGCAGCGCGCTGGCCGATGTCAACACTCGGAATCAACTGGATCGTTTTGTCGTTTCAAGGCAAAAGCGATCTCGAAAGGAACATCGCTCCAAAGATGAAGAGCTGGAATTATGGAACACCGCACTTTGTCATACTCCGCGATCAGGACGGAATTGACTGTAAGGCTGTAAAAGCTGCGCTCCGCCGGAATGCGAAACAGGGCGGTCAACCGTTCACAGTGAGGGTGGTCTGTAATGAGCTGGAAAGCTGGTTTCTAGGAGAGCTTGACGCCGTCGAAGCAGCATATCCGAAATCGAAGGCCAGCAAGCACAAACAGGCCGCAAAGTTCCGTGATCCTGACGCGTTGGGAAACGCTAACCAAGAACTTGAGAAGCTTGTCCAAGTCGCTGGGAAAATTGGGCGAGCTGAGGCTATCGCCAGCTTTTTTGAGCCGACGAAGTGTATTTCCAGGTCATTTCAAGTGTTTTGGCGAACAGCGACGAAATTACTCGGTAGGGATGGAGGTAAATCATGAATCCGGTTAAAGGCCATTACAGCATCGTACAGTATTGCCCCGATCTCGCTCGCCGCGAGACGGTCAATATTGGCGTTGTCCTACTCGTTCCTGAACGCGCGTTTCTGCAAACCCGCATGGTTGTCGACAACGAGCGTGTTCGCCATTTCTTCGGAACCACAGGAGACGATGCAAAACTGCTGAGCGATTTCAAAAAGAGCTTTTCCGCTCGAATAGAAGCGGAAAGGGTGCGAGTCTCCACACTTGAGTCGTTTCAGAAGTTCATTGACACTCGAGGCAACCAGATTCAGCTCACAGAACCAGCGTTTGTCAAAGTCCGTGAATGCCAAGAGACGATCGACCAGTTGTTTGAACAATTGGTCGGTGGTAGTGCTTGCGGAATCCAATGTTCGGTTACACCTAGACCATGATCTTTCTGGTCTAGTTGACGAGATACGTCGAACGGGCAAGCGAAGAACCAAACGCGCATCCACTTGACGCTCACGATTGCCCTATGTCGAGCTACCTTGGTTTGCCACCGTTCCAGGTCTCTTCTAGATCGTCGGAAAACTGTTTGCGAATGTTGTTGTCGGTCAAGATCGATTCGGTGGCGGAAGAAATCTCTTTGCGATTGAATACCATCTTCTCCGCCCCAATCTCAGCAAAATCGATTTCCAAGAACTCGTCTTTACAATCTCGAATTACTTCAACAAGATGTTCTAAACTGCGAATTTTGGTGCCATTGATCGATTCCACTACACTTAGCATCGGCGGACGATAGCCTTTGGTGCTTCGATGTGAAAATGGAGCGGACGGTATCACCACCAATTCCTGAAGCGATTCGCTGGGCCGACTCTGCAACCCGGATACCAACGGACTTTTGCGAGTCCCAAAAATCAGGGCCGAACGACTGTCGGCCATGAGCGAGAATGCAAGTTCGCCGCAAGCGGCCTCGAACGCCAACGGGCCATAGATAAAATAGCGTGGGTAATTGCCATTTAAGTAGGGCATCAATGTACGAAATTCTTTCGGCGCGGGGCACTCCAATACGATCTCTTGTCCATCTCGCCAGATCGTGAGCGGAATACGTCCATCTTTTTCAAGTAGCGGACAATAATAAACGAAACTCAATGTCAACTCATTCACTTTGACGTTACCCTGGGCATCGATTGCATAAGGACCAATCTTGGTGACCACATCATTGACTTTCAAGGGATGATCTTCAGGTGCTCGAAGTCCATTGACCATGACTCCACCAGAATTCTTAGGAAGCTTAAGTCGCGCCCTCAATGCAGGGTTTTCCGTTGTTTGAAAATAGTCCCAAATGTTTGCCTTTCCATCCACGAGGTTGTCTTCGATGTCCTTCAGAAAGGCAATCAATTCTGTCGAGTGGATCAGGTAACCAATGTTGTTGGCATTCTTGACACCACTAAAAGCGATTCCGACAACTTTGCCGCCGGACATCGCTGGACCGCCGCTATTCCCAGGATTGATCGCTGCGTCTATCTGAGCCCGCAAACCGAGTTGATTGTTGCCGATACCGGTATACTCGATTCGAGAGACGATTCCTTTCGTAATGGAAATCTGATTGCCGCCGATGGGAAAGCCGTATACGTTGACTTCGGATCGAAGTGGCGTAATTGCGTCTTCTATCACAAGTGGTTTGAGATCGCTAATCGCATCTGGATTTTCGAGTTTCAGAATAGCCAAGTCCAGACCATACGAAATCGATTCGACGGTTGCCTCGTATTTCTCATCAGACTGATCTGGCTGAACATAGACTTGAGAAGCATATCGAACAACGTGCGCATTGGTAACGATGCGATGGCCAGCGATGATGAAACCTGTCCCCGATGCCTCAGTCGGATTGGCTTTGTTCCAGGGATGGGCAAAATCCGGGTTACGAAGAGTTACGCTGATCTTTACCACAGAAGCTTTAGCATCTTCGTCTGCTTGAGCTGGAATTGCGAAAGCTGCGAAGCTTGAAATGAAGTATGTCCAGAGTGCCAATCGTATCATTAGGTCGTTTGGGCTTAGAGCCCACTTTCATTTTATTAGTGGTCAGCGAAGGGCGTTTGGATCGGTCGGCATCGATCACAACATGGGACGTAAACCGTGGGCTAGCGCCCTGCGGCTAATCAGCCGCCACGCGCTAGCGTCCGGTTCAGCCCGACTTCTGATCGACGCTGATCGGTCGATCACCTATTGATGAGCGGTCCTTAGCCACTCGTAATGCTAACTTCGAAGAAGCTCGATAAGGTCCTTCGTCGATAGCTTGGCAGCGGAATGCGTTCCATCCAATATACCAGCAACCAAGTCCCGCTTGGTTTCATGGAGCTTCAGAATTTCTTCTTCGATCGTATCTTTTGCAATAATTCGATAGACCATCACCGGTTTTTCTTGTCCAATTCGGTGTGCACGGTCTGTCGCTTGATCCTCCACGGCAGGATTCCACCAGGGGTCCATGTGAATCACATAATCTGCCGCTGTCAAATTTAATCCTGTTCCTCCAGCCTTAAGCGAAATCAAGAAGGCCGTTGCGTCGCCATTTTGAAAATTGTCGACCTCCTGTTGCCTCAAAGCTGCCGGCGTCGAACCGTCAAGATAATGGTAACTGATTTTCTCTATGTCCATCATTTCACGTATCAGCGTTAAATGCTTTACGAATTGGCTAAATACCAGAACACGGTGGCCTTCCTCGCGCAGCTGAAGTAACGTCTCGGAAAGCTGTGTCAACTTCGCAGACCCCTCGGTCCAGGAGTCGTGAACCATTCGCGGGTGGCAAGCAATCTGGCGTAGCCGAGTCAAGAGGGCGAGTATTCGGAACCGTTGATCTTGGACATCGTTCAACTTGGCGATCGCATCGGCTTCTCCAATTGCAGACATTCGCACCTTTTCGTAAATCGCACGCTCGGCAGGCGACAACTCAACCACTAAATTCATTTCGGTCCGAGCAGGCAAATCTTTGAGCACTTCGGCCTTCGTTCTGCGGAGAATAAACGGGGTTAGCCGAGTGCGTAAAGCAGTTCGTCGATCATTGTCATTTTCCTTTTCGATTGGGGCAGCAAAGCGATTTCGGAATTGATCCCAGCCCCCAAAAACACCGGGCGATACGACATGAAAAAGACTCCAAAGTTCGCCCAAATGATTTTCGACTGGCGTACCCGTTAGAGCTACCGTCCACTTGGATGGAATTGCTGTAATAGCTATTGAAGTTTTGCTGCGGCTGTTCTTGATTGCTTGTGCCTCATCTAAGACCATCGTTGCCCAATCTACTTTGGCTAGTTTCTCAGAATCCCGAAGTGCCAATCCATAACTGCACACGACGATTTGGTTTGGACCAACGTTTTCGAGAAAATCCGATCGATCCGTTTCGCGATAAAGCGACGCAGACAACTGAGGTGCGAATTTTTCGATTTCTCGAATCCAATTGAAACCGACCGAAGTCGGAGCAATCACCAACGCTGGGCCTTCTTTGGCTCGATCAAGCATGACAGCTAGTGTTTGTACGGTCTTTCCAAGTCCCATATCGTCTGCAAGAATTCCGCCTACACCCCATTCGGCCAATCGCCGAAGCCATTTGAAACCCTCAATTTGGTAATCGCGAAGCGTCGCCTGCAGGCCAGTTGGCAGCTCCGGCTCGAGTTTTTCCGAGCGTTCCAATCGCTGTAAGCAATCATTCCAAGCGCGGCTTGCATCGAATTGAAAGTGCTCTTGCACCGCTCGTAATGCGTGAGCAGAAGTCTTATCGAAGCGAAGCGAGCCTCGTTCTTGATTTACCGAATCGTCCAGTTGACGCAAACTCTTGCGAAGTTTTTCGGAAATGCGTGCCCAGCCTGAATCTCCGACTCGGACAAAATCACCTTGCATGCTAGCCACGCTTTGTTCACGCAGCCCTTGCATGAGGGTTGCAATATCGAGGGTTTCTTCTCCGAACTTGCATTCGCCAGTCAGGTTAAACCAATCCCGTTTTTGCGAAACTCCGACTCGAACATTGTTGGCTGAGACAGTGCCGAGCACTTTTATTGGCTTCTCCGAGGCTTTGTCCCACAGGACTTCTATATCGGACCCCGTCGTTTGAAGAACTTCAATCAAATTAAAGGCAGTCTCGAAGTCATGGATCGTACCCTCGTACACTTTGTCGCCAAGTCCTAATCGCTTGGTCAAATCCGAGGCCATCTCAGCCTCTACGTCCACCTGTCGAACCAGCTGCGTTGGTTTGCCATTTACATTGGTAGCATGAATCATGATTCCGTCGCAAGGCCTTTGAAGTCTGCCAATCGAATCGCGGACTCGGATTCCGTAATCAAGAGCCCCGTCCTTGCGAGAACGCAGGATCACCGTTGGAGTTACTAGATCAGGTACACATTCGCCACCAACAGTCTCAGGCAGTCGAATACTCAGAACTTTTTGTAGTTTTTTTGCTCGTTCAAGGATCGCCTGTTCGTGCTTTTCCGGAATAGCGGGCATTGAAAGTAGTTCACGCATCATCTCCAATTGCTGTTCCAATCCTCGAACTATGGTGATTTGATTCAAGTCCTTCGAAACTGCAATCAAGTATTCGCCGACCACAAGCCATGTAATTAGACCGCTCCCCGCCTCCAACCGAAATCGGTAGTTGTCACTTTCTTTCACAAGATTAAGCATACCGCCGCCTACCACAACGTCTGCAGGTTCGCCGTCGAGTTGGACATTGGCTTCGCCGATGAGTTGATATAGTGCCTCTCCGATCGGTAACGATAGACTTGAGGAGTGATAGTCAGAGCTCGTTATTAGCAAACTTCGAATGCGTTGATCCGCAGGCGATAGAAGTAAATCGGCTTGATAAAGAGAGCTCAGTTTCGTTTTTTTGCCTTTGCCAAATCCTCCTCTCTTTTTGGCGGGTTGCAGAATAGGATCCATTCGAATGCTATTCGGCAATATCTCAACATTCCAAGCAATTCGAGACGGCTCTCGTTCCACCGCTGGCGACAACTCGTCTGCGCTTGACAAAGGATTGGGCTCGATTCCAGCAATGCGGTCAAGAATCGAAAGTAGTTGGGTGCCACGGTCGAACGCAAAAACGGACATCTCTTGTTTGCCCGACTCGAAATTTCCACCTTCGATTTTGCTGGACAGTTCAGAGTTCGGGTCGCTTAGCTCGTCAACGATTTCTTGCACGAAGTAGTAGACATGTTTGCATGGAAACTTTCCGTTGGAGATCTCACAAGAGCAGCCAGCACGCAAGCCATTGCTTTCATAAAGTGCAAACAAGTTGAATTCATCCGATATGAATTTGTACTTGCCAACAATCATGCCATTCGCATAAACCTTGACTATGTTCACCTCCCCGGGATAAATACGAGTATTTCCCCTCATCGCCGTTGGAAACATGTTCAAGAGCCGAATGAACCCGTCCCTCCACTTGCGAACTTGGTTGGGTTTCGTCGGACTTGCTACCGGCAACATCGATTCTCGTATCAACGCTGAAATATCGATCGCAGCTGGATTCTTGCCGATACCTTCCATAAACGACCGCAGAAATTGTAAAGAGGTGAGATTTCGATTTGGGTTATTCCGACTCGCCATATTCAGAAGCCTTTCCGAAGCGTTTTTATTTAATAAACAATGGGCGTTTGGCGGGGAATTGTATCAAGAAATGTGTAGAACGGAACTCCATGCCGTTTGTTTAACCGATCGGAGCGATTAGCACAGATCGCGGATTTCCCAGGCGCGCCAGCTTCTGATGCGGGTTAAACAAGTCGCAAATCATGCCGCTCATGTTTAACCGATCGGAGCGATTAGCACAGATCGCGGATATCCCAGGCCACGCCAGCCGCTGATGCGGGTTAAACAAGTCGCAAATCTGAATAGCTAGCAATTCTAACGATCTACGAACAATTTAAGCGCGTCCAGCACGTCTAGCATTTGCTTTTGCGAGATGTCGGCCCATTTGCTAGCACGATGCCGAACAATGCTCAGCTTGAACTGCTCCAGGGCGTCAGCAATGTCAGGCGGAAGATCAGGCAAGCCGACAAATGGATTTCCTGGCTCCTTAGAGGCGTCGAACGATTCCGATTCGAACGGTGAATCTCCGGCTTGCGATTCGCCTGCAATCGATGGCTCGTAGTCAGCGTCGCCAAAGTCGGGACCTTCGGCTAACGGGCCACTTGATTCGGCGCGATCTCGCTTCTCACGATCGGATTCTTCGTCGGTTTCGGCGGTAAGAGGATCGAAATCGTCGTCTACTTCGGAAGTAATCAACTCTTCGTCTCGTGGTCCATTTTTCGGATCGCCGCCGTTCGCTACCCAGCGAGTTTTGCGCATTTCGGAAATGCTCCATCGGCTGCGCATCGCACCCTCTAACCACAGTTCCGCATCGTCCCAATCAATGGCAGCCAGGAAATGACTCCAATAAAGTCCTGGATAACTATCGGATGTACTACCGAATCGTTCGTAAACTCGACGCAAACGGCCAACGTGCTGGCTCGTGACTGCACCAACTTGCTTTGTCCACGTTTCATCGCTGAAGCAAGTTGTGGCGGCGTCTGCGGCAATCAAAGCCGATCTCCACTCGAAGATGATTTTGCCTTTCTCCCAATTCGTCTGACTAATCAGCGTATTCCATTTGCCGACAAACGGGGCTGTTACTTTTAGAGACCGCGCATCGAGATCTGGCACAGTTTCGACAGTCAGAGTCGGATTTTCAACCGGTGTTTCGACGTTGGACAAGAAAGCTGGAGGTGGAGACATATGCAGTCGTTGCAAGAGATTGGAATAAGGACGCGGAGTGCTCGCTCACCATGTGCGAGATCTGATGCGTTCACACAACAACGTACAGCATAGGTCGTGGTTCACCAACGTCCAAACACAATGAACTGGCATGAATGAATTGCAAACCGATCAGGACATGCCACTTAGAGAAACTTTTAGGGCAGCGATGGTGATCGTATCGGCGACTTCGGTATGTGCAAAACCCGTCGATAGTCCCTGCGACTTGTTTAACCCGCGAGAGCGGCTGGCGAGCCTGTGGACATTGCGACATGTTTAGCCCGCATCAGTGGCTAACGTACCTGGGAAGTCCGCGATCTACGCTAATCGCTTCGATCGGTTAAACAAACAGCATGGATTGCGACTTGTTTAACTCGCATAGCGGCTAGCGTGCCTGAGAAGTCCGCGATCTGCGCTAATCGCTTCGATCGGTTAAACAAACAGCATGGATTGCGACTTGTTTAACCCGCATCAGCGGCTAGCGTGCCTAGGAAGTCCGCGATCTGCGCTAATCGCTTCGATCGGTTAAACGAGCTTCAAGCAGTGCGTGTGTTTTAGCGAATCGAAACCAGATGCTCCATCGTTCCTTGAGCATCCTCATTGTCGAGTTTGGGTCGCTCGATTGGCACCCGTTTCTTGTCTAAATTGCCATGCGACCAAACAAAGGCCATTTCGTCCTTCAGTTCGTAGCCGAATGATTGACGATCTGTTGTTGACCAATCGTTAGAAACCAATCCAACGTCAGCAAGTTCGCTTAAACGCTTAGGCCAGCGTTTGTTTTTCAATTGATACCGCTTGACGGCAAGCGAAGTATACGTCAGGCGGCGATTGGTTTCAAAGCGATCAAACACTTCTGCGTACGCTCTGACTCCAGGCATAAAAAAGCCTAAAAAAAGGTTGGACTGGCTTATTGTACGATTCCTATCTTCAAAACGCGATTCCGCAGACTTAGCTTGCTCCGCAATTCTTGCATCGCCAGCATCGGCGCAGTGCTGCATGTCTTCGTAGGCACGCAGAAATGTCAATTTCGCACTTGGCATCGCAGGGAGCTTGAATAACGGATTTCCGCCAAAATCGTCTATGCTTTTAATCTGGCGAATGTCGTTTAATATCGGATATACCATTCCGAGTTCTCCAGCTAGAGTCGCCTTCCAAGCTTTGGACACTTCGTAAGGTTGGTTGACATGATTCGACAGCGCGGTCAATTGTTTTTCGTTCCAAACGTTCATAAACATCGATCGATTGATGGCATCTAAGTGCATGCCACGGCTTGCCATCGAAACCATCTTCGACACTATACAAATGTCCAAGTCAAAGGCCTGGGCAACGGAACGGAGCGCGTGAATGTCCTTCAAAGCACGGTCACCCTCTTCGTGGTAGAGTGCGTGGATTGCGTCCAAATACAGTATTCTTGAAATCGAACGTGATTCTTGGATTTCCTCAAGGAGAGTCACAATTCCATTGAAATGAATTGGCATCCAAACTGGCTTTGGGAATTCATCTGCTTTGTAAATCCTTTGGAACAGTGGCCTTACCTCTTGCAGGAACTCCGCAACCCTGGGCTCGTCGGGCCATCCATTGCCCGGACGCAAATCCGGCGGGATAATCCCGTCCCCAACAACCGGTATTTTATGTGATACAGAATTCGCACATTGACATAGTGTTAGTATTTCTTTCCAGGCGGCAGTTCCCTCCTTGTGCGAGGTCTTTTCAAAGAATTTCGCCATCGATTCGTTGTCGAGAGGCTCTCCTGACTGACGCATCTCCGCAAGTTTTGCTTTGAGTTCGCTCGATGCGATTGCCTCTCGGTAGCCGATGAAGCAAACGACGCCGAAAAGAAAAATGATCGGAATGAGACTAACAAGTCCGATCCATTTCAATCTCAAGTAGGTGCTCCCGGAGTAGGTCCTCCCTGCCGGGGAGGACCTAGTCTCGCTCGCCGCCCGCGTCTCGATATTCGATAGTGTCATTTTTCTAATTCCTATTCTCGATCCTAACAACTTCGGCTTGTTCGTCCCCTTAGTTGAGCGACGCTCCGCGTCGCTGGAATCACGACGCGGAGCGTCGTGCAACTAAGTGCCATATGACTATGGTTTTTCCTTGGGTGGACTACCTAACGCATAAGCATTCGCTTTTTTCTCCCAGTCACCAAACCAGAAAGACCACGGCCTGCTAAATCCACTTCCCATTGAAAGCCCATTTGCCGTCATGCCAAAGTCGGAGTCCGTCACTTTCCACTCGCGGGCAAGCTCCTCTTTCGCTTGATTTATCGCCACGCTGTCGTTGGCCATGAGATACTGCTTCATGCGCCAAGCCACCGTCGACACATGTCGTTTCGAGATCAATCGTGTCCCATTTCCATTTGTCGGAATGGTATACCCGCCAATCGTATGATCAGGTGCCGAACTCCACTTCTTCTTCTTGTTCACGTTCAACTGCGTCATCGACTGGCTTGCGGCCCAATCGATTACGAGCGAGCGATATCGTGCATTCTGGCGACCCGTTTTATCACCAAGCTGCGTTTCAGCACTCTGTCGCAATTCTTCGCCAAAGAACTCGCTCGCACCTTTGGACTGCAATTCATTTACAAGCCATGCTTCATATCGATCGGCGATTTGCTGCGCGTTGAGCTTGGTCGTGATTCTGGTCCCCTCGATGATCCGCATCATCAAGCGAATAGACCGCCTGTAACGTTTTAATAATTCCTCGGAAGTTCCGTCATCCTGCATCCTCGCTCGAACCATCATCGCGTCCCCCATCAGTCGTTGTCCGGCGGCGTATGAAGAGACTGGCGATGATTTGCGAGTTGATTGCAGTTGTCTTTCAACGAATTCCCACTGCAGCTCTCTTTCTTCCGCAAGGGTTAGATTTTGGCGCAGTACATTTGCGTTGTCTATCCCGTTTGTGATGTCGATTTTCTCGAAAGACTCTCCTGCAAAACCCATGCCTCCGTCCGTCTCTAGTTCCGAAACTTCGTTTACAGGTGTCGGCTCCTTTGAAATCAGCAGGCTAATTTCAGTGGGTTGGTGGACGGACGAAGAAAAACGATTTGCATCCGCCGTAAATACTTTCCATTCGCTCAAAGGCATCGTTGGATAAGTACAGTAAACAATGAGAAAAGGGATCGCAGGTAGTAGAATTACCAATGCAAGCCAACCGCCGTGCTCCAACCAGAAACGCATGCCCATTTTTGAATCCATCCAATGGCGTGTCATTCGATAGGTAGCGACAATGGGAATGAATGTCGTAATGGCTAAGATCCAGACCGGCGACTCCAGAGTCTCCAGCGCAAATGATCCGTATGCGAACGGTAGGCAACCGACAATCGGCGCAATAATAGCAGCAATAACTGGACTGCGAACAATCTGGCTCATCCACTGTGTCACGGAGTAAACGATCCACGTGAGGCAACTTGCTGCGATCAGGAGCAAATCCAATCCTGTCGGCGGAAAAGATATCGTACAAGACGCGAGGACCGCCAAAGCGATTGACAACAGGAACAACGTTCCCATCGGAATAATCTGCCGAGTCATCCAAATCGTCTTCGGAGAAACTCCACGATCCGACAGAAATCGAATGCGTTGATTCAGGTTATCCCCCTGAAAAACCACAACACCTAACCAACTTATCGATACAAAGCAAAGGATAAAGCCTAGTGTAGGAAGTCCTTGATGGAAAACAGAAGTACCCCTAGGCCCATAGAGGCCGTCCATACTGTTGACGCAAAGAGGAATAAAAAACAGCAGAATCAATCCAACGAGCATTGCTCGGTTTTGAGCAGCGAATTGCCAAATCAATGCTGACCAAGGAGTCTGAATGGTACGGTGATCGAAAATGGAGCGGTCAAAGATAGAAACGCCTTCGATAGCTCGCTGTGAAAAGCGAACAGGCACAGCCGGAGCGAGAGCTCGAAGACCAGCGGCCCAGCCGATCCAAAGAGCCAGTCCGCTGGTTGCGGCAAGCAGTATCGTCGATGTTAAGTCCGACGTTTTCAACTGAGACAAGGTCTGAGACATGAGGGTAAACGTCATGGCTAGGCCGACTAGAACTAGCAAACCAATAAATGTCGATCTAAAGGTCCAGGCTGTCGCGAAACTGACAAAAAGCAAGAAGATCGAATATACTACATAAAACGGAAAATCCATTTCAATTCGGAGGCTTGAAACTCCGTTTGAAAGTAGATACAAAGCGAAACTCACCACCCAAACCGCTGCCAATCCAATGATTCCAGCCAAGAATTTGACGCGGATGATGTCCTGTTTCAAAACTGGCAACGACGACATCCAAAACAGTGTCCGATTGTCTCGCTCTTGTCCGACGAGCAATGCTCCAACGCCAGCCGCAAAGAGTATTGGAAGCCCAAGAAAAACCAGATTTTTAAGGCTGGTCGGGTCTCGTTGATCGACAGAAAGCAGAAACAGCAGATGTAACATCAGGCCGACTGCCGCAATCATCAATACAAGTGGCAACAATTGCCGAAACTCTTTCCAACACAATCGACGTATAGCCAAGCTACGATTCATGGCGGCCTCCAAGGACGGTCGGTTTCTTGTCCTGCGAATAACTCGTCGAGCCTTCGAATCGATCGTCGGCCGTCGGAGGACTAACAGTACCTCGCGTGCATGCGATAAAAATCTCTTCTAACGACGCTGGTCGGCTGCGTACACTGATGACACCAGGTCTAGCTTCAATGGACTCTTGTGCCAAATGATCAAAGCCACGTACAACCATTCTTCGTTGCCGGCCCGACGACTGTTCGCTCAAGACCTCAACGTTGCCGCTCAAACGAGGTAGCGCAATGAGCGGATCGTCGAGACTGACAGTCACTTCGGAAATGGTTTCCTTGAGATTAAGCATCGAATCCATCAATCGAACTTTTCCCTGATGAATGATTGCAACCATATCGGCGACGCGCTCAACCTCTGAGATTTGATGACTTGAAATAAGAACCGTTCTGCCTGTAACAGCACGGTCGACCATACTCTCCATGAATTCGCGGCGAACGTGCGGATCAAGCCCCGATGTGGGCTCGTCAAGAATAAGCAATTCTGGGTCGTGCGCTAAAGCCAATGCCAAAGCCACTTTGGCTTTTTGCCCTTTGCTAAGATGACGAATCTTGCGATTGCGGGGTACTTCAAAGTGACCGATCGATTCTCCGTATCTCTCCAAGAACCCCTCTCCATAAAAGGATGCGGCAAACCAGCCGATTTCGTCGACGCGCATCCAGTCATAGAGGGCGGGCGAATCGGAGACGTAACCGATCCGCCGACGGATTTCGAGAGCGTCTCGAGTTGGGTCGAACCCGCAGACGGTGCATTGTCCGGCCGTTGGATTCTGGAAGCCAGTCAAGATGCGGATTAGTGTGGTCTTGCCGGCTCCGTTTTCGCCTAGTAGGGCAAACACCGAACCAGTTGGCACTTTAAGATCAATCCCCCGAAGCGCTTCGCAGCCGGGAAATCGCATTTCTAAACCATTTGCTGTAATACTATCGGACATCATCTCACCTCGGATCGACTCGATGGATTCCCATTGTAGAACGGCACTCCGTGCCGTTTTTTACACTGTCAACGGCACGAAGTGCCGTTCAACACTACTGGTCTGTGACAGCTAAAGATTAGGGTAGTGGACGAGGCAACGAGTCCCGTATGCAACGCAAATCGCAGGGACTCGTCGCCTCGTCCACTACTTTCAACCCTAAATCTTAGCTGTGACAATGCACTAGTGCTTTGACAAATCTAATTTTTTGGGCGGCACAATCATTAGCATGCGCGTCGTGTTATGGCTATTGCATGATCAGTTCGCCGTATAGGTTTCCCTGTTTCTTGAGAGCCTTGATGATCGAAATTTGGTCGATTGTTGGGACGGCCAAGACGTTGAGCGCGTCAGTAAGATTCTTAAGTGTCGGACGCGGGGTCGTTCCATCCTGTGAGCTTACGGGAACGAAGCTGCCTTTGGCCGACTCTCCGCGAGTTGTGGTTATGGTCAAGTTCTTGTGCGAGATCGCGACCGGAGCGATGGTAACATCATCGCCAATGATTAGGACACCTTCACGTTCGTCGATGAAGACTCGTTTTTTGTTGGGCATGTTGAAAAGTTTCAAGCCGAGCACCAAATGGACAAACTGTACCGGTCGGTCTTTGTAAAAGTTGGGAATGGTGACTTCGATAGTTGCTTGATCGATCGCCATAGCAAGTTTGCCACTATCGGTTTTGGAGTATGCACTACCAGGATTCTTCGTCAGGGACGAGCCTTCAATGCTGTTTTGATAGTCATTGATGCTGTCTTCAATATTTTGAGATGTAGCGATCGAACGATGGTCAGGGTCGACAATCAGGGACATTTTGTTGCCAGCAATGAATTCATTTGAAACCGTCTGCTCCATTTTGCAACCGTCGACTATCTTGCCGGACGTTGGAACCTTGGCGCTGTCAATTACGATTGGGCCGCTCGCTAGAGCAAAGACTACGGGGCGATCGGCACGCGGACCGAGCAAATGGGTCAACATCAAGTTTCCACCCTCAAGGCTCTTGGCGCTTATGGCACTTACCTTGCAACTCAGTTTGTCTCCTTGCTGAGCTCCGCTTGGAGGAACCGTCACTTCAACGAAGACGAGAGCCACGTTTTTTGCATTGGCCATTTCCTTTTCGATCAAGCGGCCTTGAATATCGCTTGAGACTTGCCCGCCCATCAGTTGCATCGATCGCGTAAGGGCGCGAACCATCGGTTTGATATCGCCGTCCCCGGTTCCCTTCAAACCAACGACGAGCCCCAATCCCTGGAGCGTGTTTTCTTCTTGTCCTTTGAGCCGGCAAATATCCTTGATTCGAAGGTCGTTTTGGGCCAGAGCACTTACGGTTAAGAACGTCGAAACGATCAGTGTCATGGTAATGAGAATTGCCGAATGCTTGTTGCGATTGAAAACTTCCACGAAATACCTCGTTTTGGTCGTATTGTAGCTGGACTCGCAAGAGTTCAGTGGTTCTGGTTATGCGGCTGAAGTCTTGCGACTCCAGCTACGGAAGGTTTTTATTGTTTTTGACACGGGTGAGCGACCCATTTTTAGCGTTCTTTTGGCGTCATCGCTATTGTGTCCTCGAAACGAGGGGAGCTTAGGCAAATTAGGAAACGGGAATTCAGAAGGTTGATAAAAAAATTACAAGCCACCCGCTTGCGTGAAGGCACAGGTTCTAGCTACGCTGTGGAACAGTAAATGCTTGCGTTTCCTACCATGGCGGGAATAATTTCGCTTTTCGTCTCGACTGCTAAGGTCCAGATTTGTAAATGTCGGCAAAAAGCCGAAGAAAAAGTCAATCCTCGCGTTATTTTTGGAATCTGAAAGGTCCGTTGATGACTGCAATAGCTGATACGCAAACTAGTTCAAGTGCCGCTCCGCTCTCCTTGGAGCGGCGAATCATTTTGTCGGTCATGATGTTTCTCCAATTTGCAATTTGGGGGTCATGGGTAATAGTGTATTATCCGTTTCTATTGGGGAAGGGCTTCACGCCCACTCAAGCGACGGCGCTCAATGCCAACGTGTATTTGGGTGCAATGATTTCGATGATGTTTGCTGGTTATCTTGCAGATCGTATCATCAATAGCGAGCGTCTTATGGCAATTTGCCATATCTTGGGCGCCGGGTTGTTGTTCCTAATGAGTCAATTGACGAACCCGTCGCAGTATTGGATGTTGTTTGCTGTGACCTTTAGTTACTCACTCGTTTTCAATCCGACTCTTTCAGTAATAAACTCGTTGACTTTTCGGAACGTTCCTGACAGCGGGCGAGATTTCCCAGGGCTTCGAGTGTTTGGAACCATTGGTTGGATTTGTGCTGGATTGCTAATTGACCGGATATTTTCAGGTTCAACTCCAGGCGCGGATGGCAAGGCAATTCCAAATACCATCGCTACAAGCGGACCATTAGTGCAGGCTTCCGTGATTTCGCTGTTGCTCGGCATATATTGTTTAGTTGCATTACCAAAAACACCACCGACGGGATCTGGGGCGGGAGCTTTGGATTTCCTTCGTGCACTCGCAATGCTAAAGGACTTTTCGTTCGCAGTATTTTTTGTGATAACGCTGGTCGCCTCTATCGCGATGGGGATGTATTTTAACTCTGCGGGTGATTTTCTAGGTAAGGGAGTTGGAGTCAAAAACGTTGGCTCAACGCTCGCAATCGGCCAAGGTGTCGAACTAATTCTCTTGGTCATGCTTCCGTTTTTCCTTAAGCAATATGGACTTAAATCTGTGATGGCTGTCGGTCTATTTTGCTGGGCGCTTCGCTATCTTCTTTTTGCTCATGCAACATCAGCCAGTCCATGGTTCTATTTAGCAATCATTGGAGTTGCATTGCATGGATTTTGCTTCGATTTCTTTTTTGCTGCAGGCTTTATCCACGCAGACAAATCGGCTCCAGATGACTTGAAGGCGAGTGCTCAATCACTCCTCGGTTTTTTGGTATATGGACTAGGAACTTGGCTTGGAACAATTACAAGCGGTCAACTATCGGAGAGATTCAAAACAGCGGAGGGGGGTACTGATTGGTTTGGTTACTGGATGGTACCTTGCATTGTGCTGTTTGTATCGTTAGGGGCTTTTTTGCTATTGTTTAAGTCGGCGGAATCCAAAAAAGTGCAGTGAGGCGAGTAGGAATAAACAAGGTATCGAAATACCAGTCCGCAGCGCGAGCAAGGGACCACTCGCTTGCGCTGCGGGCTGGTATGGTTTCATCACCCTTTCCTTATGGGTGCTTATGTACAATAGTGGAGCTCTCAACCCTTGCTAGGGCTTGCAATACTTGGAACGGATACCGACGTCGGAAAGACCTATGTAGCTTGTCGCATTATCGAGACGTTGGTCCTCGAGGGTGTTGCCGTGGGTGCCTACAAGCCGGTTGCAAGTGGAGCCCCTTCACTTAAAAAAAGCGACGGTTTCAAGTTATGGCAGTCGAGTGGCTATCGCGGATTGTTGGCTGATGTAACTCCGCAACACTACTTGGCCCCTTTTGCACCGCCCGTCGCTGCTGAACTGGAGAGCAAGCAGGTTTCAGACGAAGCCATACTTGCGGGGGCGAGGAATTGGGCAAGTCAGTGTGATCTTCTTATTGTAGAGGGGGCAGGAGGTCTGATGTCGCCCCTCAGTTGGAACATGACTAACGCATCGCTTACGCATGAATTGCAGGTTCCTATCGTATTGGTTTCCGAAAATCGACTTGGCGTAGTGAACCAAGTTCTCACGACGTTGGTCGCCGCCAAGTCTCTTGGACTTTATATTTGCTGTATCGTGCTCAATGAAGTCAAGCAAACTCCGGAAAGTGCCACAAACTCCAACGCGAGGTTGTTGCGGAATTTCATTGAAAAGTACCCGGACCCACCTGTAATTACTAGACTTGAGCACCAGTCAAACCGCTTTGAGCCAGTTGTAAGATGGTCTGACTTGGCATCTGTAGGCAATGAGCGATAAGCCACGAAACGGCGTAACTGCCCACTCCTCTACTTCCCCGCGTGATGCACTAAATGAGCGATCTCAGGTACAATGAGTCGCTCCATGGCTAGCCGCACTCCATTTGGCGAACCGGGCATCGTCAGTATCACCTTTTTACCCACACGACCGCCGCTAGCTCGACTTAACATCGAAGCCGAGCCAATTTCTGCGAATGAGAGCATGCGGAATAGTTCACCGTAACCAGGTATGTCAGCATCGTAAAGCGACTCAATCGCTTCGGGAGTACAGTCTCGTGCAGCCAAACCCGTGCCCCCGGTCACCAAAAGGGCTTCGCAACCCTCAGCCTCTATCATTTCCTTTGCAGCTTTGCGAATTTGCAGAATCTCATCGGCTACAATCTCGCGATGCAGAACGCTATTACCGGCGGCTTGGATGAGCTCTTGAATTAGTTGTCCGCCCAAGTCGTTTTCTAGGGTTCGCGTGTCACTGACCGTAAGTATCGAGACGGTTATTGGTTTTGCAGCTTTGCGGCGATGTTCTTGCGTTGAAGAAGAGGTCATTTGGTTTTTGGTTGCAAAAAAGGCTATTGAATGATCAAAACGCGAATTGGGAATTAGTGGGTTTGGGCAAAACAGGCAAGCGATGCACATAAACTAAACGAATCGGTTCACATGAAGTTTGCGAGTATTTCCGATGAATTGGCCCCCAATCAAATGAGTGATTGGTTTGTGACAATATTGACGATTTTACGAATTATTCGGGCTTTGTGTTTAGCGGCGAAGCCGCATGATCAGCACAGCTCCTCACCGAGCGGAGCCCTGAAATTTGTGTTTCATGTTTATCCGGCGAAGCCCCGGTAAGGATAGTTGATTTATGCTATTGATTCGACGCCCCAGGTGCATAGCCGTTCTGCTTTTGATTATTTCCGTGACAATTGCGCCCGCTGCCGATCTCCACATCGAGACCCGCAAGCTAAATGACAACATTCCTCTGGAGTCAGAACGCAAACCTCGCGAAATAAGAGCTCCGATCGATCCGACCAAGACGGAAGTCAAGTCAGCGCCGAAGACGCTGTTTCCTGAGTTGCCGCTAACTGGGCCGCGCGGCAAAGAGACCCCGAGTGGCAGCAAGGACGGTCGTTATTGCGAGAATGCGTTTGAACGAGCTGGTTTCCCAAACTGCATTGGCAGATTTGCAAAACCAAGCACTGACGCCTACCATCAAGTTGGATATGTCGGTGGAGGAACACTTTTTGGAGGCACGAGCAGGCGAAAGGACGAGGGGACATTTGGTATGGACTATGCGGGGCATTGGTTCTCTCGCAAGACCTGGCTAAAATGGAGTCATGGAGTTCGATACCAAGGGGGAGCTGGTCGGTACGAAACGGAAGGCCCTCGAATTTTGCCTGAATAATCTTTTATGCATAACTGCCGCATAGCCAACGATTCAGCTTCGTTCTTCATGCACTACCTATCGTCCCAACTGATCTCGACCTGTTGTTCAGCTGCGGCGGCGCACTCCCACATCAGCAAGGCAATTTGGTTGAGCTGGTTGTCTTGGAATTGGCGCCGCTTCGCCATATGAGGCAAGAAAATGAATTTCTCATGTTCTAGGCGTTTGATGGTCAAGAAGTAGGTGATTTCCGCCAAACGGGCCGCGAGCTCGGCAGACTCTTTTGGGCTGAGTTTGCCTTGTCCGGGTTGAAGAAGAAACTTGCGAATCGGGTCCGTTTCAGGCAACTTTTGTAACAGCCTGCCCATCTGCAAATTGCTGAAATCCGCGAGATCTTCGATGTCTTCGGCTTGGCCAATGTTATCCTTGATGCGCAACGCGCCTAGCAACATCAACCACTTCAAGTGGATGAAACCATGATACCCCCAGCTGCAGTCATTTGCCCCCTCCCAATCCATCCCCATGTCAATCCTCCATCGCCGAACACCCCAGCATCACCCAGGGCGAGTAGCAAGCAAATGCACCAACCAAGCTAGGGCGATCGAGTACTTGGGAGCATCACGAATCCTGACTCGATTATTGTACGAGTCCGATCGACCGCCTGCAATCATGGGCCAGTTCTCAATCCCGGACTTAGTACAGTCGAACTAACGACACTCCCTTCGAATTATAGGCGGTTACCTTGGGCTGCATTGCAAGCGATATCAAGCGAATCCAGTACTGCGTGTCAATTTGATTGAGTTCACTTCAACTCCATCGACAACACCTACTTTTTTGCCGCACGAAGCAATGACATTCATGTGCTCCCTAATGCCACCTACGCCAACATCGTCTCCCTCGATCGTTCCCACACCCGTCTTTTCCTTGACGAAATCGACGGCTTTTTCCGCACCCTGGGCAATCTTGCTTCCAACATTTTTCGCGGCATCAGCTACTGAACTGCCCACGTCAGACATCGTTTTAGAAATCGTTTTAGACATGACATCACTCCTTAAAATCTACATCAAGTTAGTACAATCGTGAACGCAACGATTGCGCTGCATGGCATTCTTTCGACGCTTAAGCGCCCCGTCGCCAGCAGTTTATCCAGTTAGTGGTTAAGCAAACGCCATGCCGCATCCTTCGATTTTGGATGAAACAATTTTGACACTTCTCGCTGATCGCCGGTACGGAAATGCTCGTTTCTAGGCTCTCGCCTGGGAACGCATGGTTTTCGAGGCTCTGCCTCGCATACTGCGGGCACCGAATCTCGAATTGTCGCATAGCCCAGGCAGAGCCTGGGCTGTGCGACAAACAGCAGTTTCGATATTTCTTTCTGATTTCTTTCGAGTCTTTTTTGTTCCGAACAACAATAGAGTTAGAAAATATCGCTA